>JAZNGZ010000092.1:0-22176 GCA_045576735.1 Muribaculaceae bacterium | reverse complement strand
ACACACAATGGAGCTAGCTCCATTGTGTGTAACTAAAAAGTTATTAATTTTGTCCTGATAATAAGTATTAATTTTGTAACGCTTATTTAGGACTAGTCACTAAAAAGAAGAATGACCAATAACACAAAATATCAAATAGAGAAAGGCACTATTGGTGACATCAACGCCATCGCAGGGTTTCAAGTGGCGATGGCAATGGAATCGGAGGGTACAACATTAGACCTTGAACGAGTGACTCGCGGTGTAACAATGGCGATGAACGACGAAGCCAAAGAGCAATATATCGTGGCGCGCAGCGAGGGAAAAGTTGTGGGTAGCCTAATGCTCACCCGCGAATGGAGCGACTGGAATTGCCAATGGTATTGGTGGATTCAAAGTGTGTATGTGGAGCCTCGGCATCGAGGCAAAGGAGTGTATCGGGCAATGTATGAACAAGTGAAACAAATGGCACGCAATGAAAATGTGAGCCAAGTGCGCCTATACGTTGATAAAACAAACAACACAGCACAACACGCATACCAACATCTCGGCATGACCGAAACGCACTATCTCATGTATGAAGAAACCATAAAATAGCCCTTATTTTTCCTCTGCCACATCGATGGCGAGGGTTGAGCCGAGGGGGATTTTCTTCCATGATGATTGGGGCGCATAGCGATAGAAGGTGTGGCCGGTCATGATGCTTGTGCGCATCTGAAAGTTGCGATTGGGGAAGTTTTCAAGGAATTCAACGGCTATTACATACTCGCCTTTTTCTATTGCAATGGGCGTGTGTAACTGAAAGGTAAATCTACCATTTTCTATCGCATCTTTTGTGTAAAGGAATTGGTGCGACGACACAAGATTATTGGTGTATTTATCTCCTTGCGTCTTGTAAAGATTCAATCTGAACGGCATACGCACGAGCATACTATCATTTTCCACAATAGCAAAACTCACATTCTTTATCCACGCTCGTTTCTTGGTTTTGAACTGCATACCCATCTCTTTTCCGGCACCACAATCGCCCTCTACAACAAGAAACATCGACCCTTTTGCCGACTTTCGGCCATAATGTTTTGCCTTTGTTTCGATGGGCATCACCTCCACTTCGGGCAATAGATATTCGACCGTTTCGAGAGCAAACTCTTTGCATTTTCTTGCATCAGCCACACTCATTGTCAACTCACCATACCCCACGCAAGAGATTCGCAACGAATCGCTGTCGAGTTCCATAGGAACATCGAGCGAGAAATGCCCCACGGTGTCGGCGAGAGTGCCGAGAGTGCGTTCCACCACTCCCACCGACGCATATGCTATCGGCTCACGACTTTGAGCATCAATCACTGTTGCCTCAATCTTTTGGGCATATGAGAAGTGTGTAGCCGCCACCACGACGGCTACCACGATAAAAAACTGTTTCATTTCTATTCTATGCTTTTATTCTTCGTCGGCACGATATTCTATAATATCGGCAGGTTGGCAATCGAGAGCCTTGCAAATGGCGTCGAGCGTTGAAAAACGTATCGCCTTTGCCTTTCCGGTTTTCAATATCGAGAGATTGGCGATTGTGATGCCCACTCGTTCCGACAGCTCATTGAGCGACATTTTGCGTCGCGCCATCATCACATCAAGATTTATTATTATAGCCATAGTCCGCGTCCTCCCTGGTTAAATCGTAAGATTATTCTCCTCTGCCACATCTGTGGCAATACGATAGAGGAACGAAAATACAAACGCAATAACTGCGACTCCCACCATAGTTTCATCAATCACAATTTTTGTCAATCGTTGCGAATAAATCATTTCGGGAAGATTGGCAGCACAAAAATCATAGAATACCCACACAATGCCCCACCACATTATCAACTTCCAACAACCACGATTAAACATTACACCTCGCTTTAAGCTACGCAATTGTTTTACAAAAAATATCGTTTGAATAGTTATCAAAACAAGAGCCAACACCGAATATCCTATTACAATAGCCCACCTCAACGGCTCAAACTCATTCCAATTTACGACATCATCACCCATAAAAGTAAACACTGAACGACCAACTGTCCAGTAAATCCAACACAAAGCCTCAATCGTAGCAAAGATTGCTAACGGCAAAATTTGATGATAATACTTTTTTGAATCCATAATAAAATAGTTTTTCGGGTTATACATTTTTCAAGGGCATCATTCTTTTTTATCAGATTTACACTCTGCCCCATTCTCTCATTCCGATAAAAAATCACATTCCCAAATGACCACGCGCGCAAAATCAATCAGAATTGCCATTTATCGAAATTCGATATGCAAATATATAATCAATTTATCGAAAAACAATAAATATTATCGAAATTTTAATGTTTTTTATCGTTTTTCGATAAAACGCTTAATTTTCATATGACATGTAATTATAATAGGAATGAGCTAACCCTACAAATAAGATTAACCCTAAACCATTTTATTTTCAAGTCAATAAAATCAATCAACTATTTCACTTTTTGCATTTCGGAACAATCTTCTCATAACGCCAAAAATATTCAAGGACTGGCTAATATTATTTTTCAAAGATTCCTCGTCGATATAGTAAAACTCACAATTGGCTGAGACATTTTTAAATGACTTATCAACATAAACCTTTGCCATTTTCATATCGCGAGTCATTTTGTTACATACAGCAAGTGCCACATGTTCTTCTCCTTCTTCAATTTCATAAAACTGAGGTAGAATCATCTCCATATACTGTTCCGACTCATCTCCAACAATTGCATAAATAGTTTTCATTTGATAACGAATCATAATATCGCCATCCGAGTCTTCTGTAGGATTTAACCCCACTTCTTCCAAAATCTTAATAATCAATTCTTTCTTTGTCATAACTATCTACTCCTATTCTTTTTCGTCTTGTTCTACTATAATATCTTTCTCTTCATTTTCTTCATCATCTGACTTGATTGACTCTAATATATTAAGAGAAAACATAAACGCTGATTCTAAATGTAATATAATTCGCGATATAACAGTTTCTAGGTCCTCATCTTCAAATAGTTCACGTTCATAAAACAACCACACGCTTTTATTCATTTCATATGCTTTAATGTATTTCAAATTAGTATTAATTTTATTCATTAAATCAAAGAATGCCACAGGATTGTCCTCATCTAAATCATAAACTCCGGGCACACTTATAGTTAAAAACGTGTTATCATTCTCATTTGGGATAAATAAGAAATTAATACCTTCATAATAAAATCCATAACCCACATTTTCCAATTTGTCGAATTTGAAGCCTAGTTTAGTAAATGCTTCCAATACTTTTTCTTTCATAATCATTATATTTTAAAATTTACACATAAAAACCTATTCTCACTTCTTTGCGATTATCATCCTTTGGAGAGAACTCTCGTCTAACTCGCTCAAATTCTCTCACCTCTTTTTGACTTACCGACGGAGACTTCATTGAGATAGTCTCCTCAAGAAGGGTCTGCGAAATCTTTCGATAACCGCCATCATTATTCTTTATCGTTGCATTAAACATCTTTCTCGATGCAGCTTTAACAATATAAGTTATATCACTACAATTATAACCATCTGTTATTGATGCCAACTTTATATAATCAATATCTTCAGCAACGGGCAACTTTGACAACGCCAATCTAAAAAGGCTTTCACGTGCTTCCATATCGGGCATATCAACATAGATCAATTCATCTATTCTTCCTGTTCTAAGGATTGCCTTATCAATTCGTTCGGGATGATTTGTTGCTGCCAATACATAAATACCTCGGTCACTCGCATTGTTTAGCATACATAGAAATTCATTTACTTCACCATTATAAGCCTGATTTACTTCATTATCCGAACGCTTTGGGACCATTGCATCAAATTCATCAAAAAACATCAATGTTGGTGCTTTGCGCTCTGCTTTACGAAACAATTCTCCAATCTTTTGCTGAGTTCCGTGTATCCATGTACAAGCCAAGTCATCAGGCACAACCTTCATGAAATTTATTCCTAATTCCTCCGCCACTTTTTCGGCAAAAAACGTTTTTCCACAACCTGCAGGGCCATAAAACAATAAACTTGGTGGTTTTATCCCATATACCTCAGCACATTCCTTATTTTTCAACACATTAATAAAACCATCTACAACAAGTTCTTTTAATTGACGCATTCCTGCCACATCTTCCAACCCTCTACCATGTTTTGTGGATTGAGATTTGACGTCCACCTTTTTCGGAGTTTCTATAGTCTGTATTTTCTCATCAGCCGGTTTAACCGGTTTTTTATCTCCGAAGCGTTTTAACCATTCTTTTTCAGCCGTTGTTACACTCATCTTTACCGCCTTTTATTATTAACATCAAGATAAAAGTTGCAAAGTCTATCATCTAAAAATTCATTCAATAGGTTACTATTAACTAATTGCCCCAAGAAATTCTACATTAAACAAGCTTTTTAGATTGAACTTTCAATTATATAGAGTGTACCAATATAAATATTCTATCTTATTAAAGAATTTTTCCTATACAAAAAACTCCGCAACCTAAAATAGGCTACGGAGTTTGTTAGATTTATTGATTTTTATATTATCTCATAATTATACTTTCTAAAGCACTTCGGCATCTTCACTCATCACATTTTTGGTGTGATATTGTTTGATTTTGTTTAGTTCGTTGATTTGTCGGTTCATGTATGAATTATCTTGTTCAATGTGGTCATTAAGCAATTCCAAACATTTACCCACGTAAAAGCAAAGTCCACCTAGGAATATCGCCGAGCACAATTTGATAACGACCTTATAACCATCTTTAATGCCATCAAAACCAAGTTCCAGCATTCCAAAACTCATATCTATCACTACCGCGATTGCAACCAATACAATCAACATAGTTGTCATACTTTTCTTTTCCTCAGCATCCTCTTCATTTGAGCGCTCCTCATGAATTTTCTCCTTCATAAAAATCAACCACTCAATAGAGAGCAACAACCCTAATATACCTGCAGCAAAGATTCCTTCAAGGATTAAATGCGCAGTGTGATGTCCGCCATGTTCTCCCGCACCTAAAAGATTCAAAAATTCAGAACGGAAAACCGTGCCAATATACAAAATTGCTGATGCAAGCAAGAATACAAATATCGCTATTTTAGTATAGAAAATATTTTTACATTCTGTACGATACTTATATTCATTTACATTATAGATAAGATAATTCTTTGCACCCATCAACATAGGTCCTTCAATCTTCTTATACTTAAATTTATCTACAATTCGTTTAACAATATGTTTATTAAACTTTATGCGCTTACACTTATTTACGCACTTCTGGAAATATGCCATAAACTCATCATCATTTACAACATCTTCAACCGATTTATGCTGAACATGAAAACGCTTAAAATAGTTAAACACATCTTCGTGATACTTTGTATCAGCTATTCCATATATTGTAAGAAGGATAAAAAAAGCCTCTTTCTCATTCTCGGTCACAACATAATCGGCATAAATAAGTTTTACTGAATTATATAAATCAGTTACCTTCTTATCAGCCCTCTCCGGAATGTCATAAAACAGATACTCATTATTGATATTGTTCTCATTGCAATCATCAATAATTTCTCTCACGTCATCCTCCGACAAGTTGTAATACTTCTGACCAATAACAAGCAATTCATCAATCTCGTCCTCTCCAATATCACCATCATCAACACATGCCATCGAACAAATCCTCCGAAAGCTATTATGCGAGCTATGATTATCTTCTATACTTGTAATTTGTTTTGAATCTTTTTCCATTCTTATATTATTTATTATCTAGCAACTGCCACAAAACTATTATGATAAACTCAACTTATTCAATTCAATATTATCAAAATATGAATTCTCTAGATTCACATAGTTATTATCCTTTATGTCTTTTTCTAAAAAAGATTCATCAATACCATTTACCAACTCTAATATTTCTGCATCTGAAACAATTTTCATATTTGAGCGTATAATCTTAAAGAATTTAATTTCGCTATATTCAATTTTATTATCCGACAAAATTGTATCAACTGCAACTTGTAAAACCTCAAATTCTTGCTCTTTTGTCAGTTCAAATTCAACTAGCGAACTTAGATATTGTCTAAGAAACTGTTTTCCTTTACTATTTAACTCATCTAGCAAATGATTCAATTCCTCATCAATATCAATATCTCCAAACAATGCTTTTTCATTTGACATCTGTTTTATCAATGCAACTTCTTCTGGGGCGATTTCGCCATCACAAGACATGCAAGAAAACGCAGTACGCAATAATATTTTTTTGTATTCCATATCTATTTAGTTTATAAAAAACCTACTTTTCTTCGTTTATTAGGTGTATTTTGACTATCCTCTATTGATAATCTTATTTTTTCAAATTTTTCTAGAAGATTGACTGGCACCGACGGTTTTGTTTTCTCTATCGCAGCTACTAATATTTCCATTGTTATTTTCGTTTTATTTTTTAATGCAGTCCTAGCAGCATTATTTACGATTAGCTCAATATCCGACGAAACATAATTCTCAGTCAATTCTGCTAATTTTGAAAAATCTAATCCAAAATCATATGGTCGATTTTTAATATGCAACTCAAACATTGCCATACGAGCTTCTTTATCAGGGGGGCCCAAATAATACTTTTTCTCAATTCGTCCCGAGCGTAAAATTGCAGGATCAATCATATCGGGATAATTTGTCGCTCCAATAATAAAAATGCCTTTTTCTCCAGTTCGGTCCATTTGTGCCAACATTTCATTAACTGCACTTCGTGACATTTCATGCACATCACTATCTCGATTGGGCACAAGTTCATTTATTTCATCTATAAATATTATAGTAGGGGCATTCTCCTCCGCATCCTTAAACATTTGAGCAATATTTTCAGCCGAAGCATTTACATATCGACTCTTTAAAGTACTCGGTGTAATCAACATAAAATTAAATCCCACCTCTTCGGCAAAATGTTTTGCAAAAAATGTTTTACCACAACCGGGAGGGCCATATAACAACATCCCATTAGGGATTGACAGACCATATTTTGAATACTCTTCGGGGTTACTTAACACATCAATCACTTCTTCTTGTAATTGATCTTTTAATTCTTGCATTCCTGCGATAGCTGCAAATCCTTGACCCTTTGCCGGTGCTATTCTAACAGTCTTTATTGCTGTTGCATTTGAGGAAATCTTTCTATTTAGATTAGGGTCCTCTATAAAAGTCTCTCCCTCTAAGGCTTTGATAAAATCATCTGCCGACAAAAAACGTTCCTCAACTTCATTGCTTAATGCCTTTCTGATGATATTAACCAATTGCTCATCCATTTCGAACAAATGTTCATCTGGCATCTTAAGTATTTTTCTTCGTTCTCTAGTTATCTTTACAATTTGGTCTTGCTCATCAAGGCCCGACAAGTCTACAAACCAAGGCAACACTCCATATAAAATATGATACATCATCACTCCAACCGAATATAAATCAGACTGGATACAATATGTGCCACGCAAGCGTTCAGGAGCTAAATAGAACAAATTTAATCCCGATAACTCTTGTTTTTTATTTGCCTCATTTAGGAATCTTGCATATCCAAAATCAATTAATTTAGCATCTGATAAATTCCCCGATAGGTCTAACATCGTATTCTGAATAGTAACCTCATTGTGGATTATTGGAGATGGCTGACTATGTAAAAACTTTAATGCCGACAAAACACCCAACACCACTTGCTTCATTTCGTAGACACTCAATGTTTTATCTCGTTCCATACGTTGAGCCAATGTCTCACCACTAATAAATTCACTTACAAAGTAATATAATTGTTGGCCATTATGGATAAGGCTCCCATTATCGAGATACTTACAAATATTATTGTGATTTAGTCGTTTTACAATCTCAATCTCAACAACATTCCCAGCACTATCAATCTGCGTAGAGGATAATTTTGTAAGATTAATCAACTTTAGGAAACACACTTTCCCTTGTTTATCCTTGACACGATATGTTTCCGCATAAGCACCTTGTTTATGCGGGAACACTACCGTATAATCATTTATCTGTTGTCCTTTTTGAAAAATCATTTATTTAATTTAATGTAGTATACCACCTATATTAGCCGTCTTACTTTTATCCTCTGGAGGAAGCAAATCAAACAAGCTCAACACTATCGGTCTCAATTCTTCTGTTTTGGGTTGATTATTAATTTTCATCAAAGCTTGGTTTATCAATTGACGCGCACGCGTAGAGTCTGACCATCTCATACTATTGAAATTTCTATTCCAATATTCAATTGCTCCAATACATTGATACACCATTGTTATGTTAAAGTACAATGTATGAACATCTTCTTTCAACTTATAGGCTAATCTAACATCTTTACTTCTGATAACTTTATCTACTTGAGAACGCAACTGATTCACCAAATGATTTGTTTTTTCATCTCCTAAATCCTTATTCGCTTCTTCGAGTTTATTAAATTCATCTCGAAGTTCTTTTTCTACTCGCTCCCACTCTGTTTCTGAATCCTTGTCTTCAATTTTACGCAACACCTCTTTTACGTGTTGTAATACTGCTTTTTTCTCTGAACTGTTTTTATGTTCCTCTTTTACATCATCAAGTTGAGATTGCAATTCTGAAACATCAAATCCTGCCTCTGACAATTTATCAATATTATGTTGTGCTTCGCTTAAATCTCTTGGAATTCGATTCGCGGCATCTTCTATTGATTGGGTTTTATTTATGCTATCTAGAGCTCTTGATATAGTAAAATCTTGTGCAGGGAAATAAACATCCATTGTCATCATGCCTGAAGTATCGGCCTTTAATGTAACTTCTACCGGACTATTTTCTGGCACCAAGTATTCTACGTCATCACCCGTTATTATAACATCTGCCACATATTCATATAGCGATGCTAATTTATCAATCGAGTCATATTCTGCCTCATAGATAGGAATGCTTAATTTGTCGTTACTTATCCCCGGGCGCAATTGTGACGATGTTTTCCCATCATTATAAACCCCAATTGCTGGCAGTGGTTTATTCTTTTCCATCCCGGTCAATGACTTAAACACCACTTTTTCTTTGTGGTCATTGTAAATTCCAATTCCAATAAAATAAGGTAATGGGGCCGCTCCAACTTTTGAGCCTTGAATTATTGTTATCTCATTGGGGAAACAATTTAACGATGTACCTTCTTGATTATATACTTTAATTGCAAAACTATTAGGTTTACTTTCAATAAGGTTTGCTTCTATAACATTTCCAACCTCATCAACCTCAACCTTGCCACTTGACCAAGCATTATCTCCTCGCACCAATTCTACCAAAACCTTATCGGGACAACTTTCTCCCGTTGCTTTTTTGTCTAATTGAACTGTGACATATTCTACTTGTTCAACAGAGGTTGATTCAAACCCTACCTTTAATTTAATTGTTTCGGCTACTACATTATCTAATGTACTTTCATCGGCATCTATTGTTGACGCATACAATGCTGCTCCAGTAGCCACTGCCGTCATCGGGTCAATACTTACATCTACATTAGGAGACACTTGATCCTTCAACATTTTGCGGATGAGAGGCGAATGCGTAGGTCCGCCTACCAATATTATCTTATCTAATTGTAATCCTAGCAAATTGTTTCGTTTTAACAAGTCAAGACAAATATCCACCGATTTTTGGAACAATGGGCGCATCACGTCAAACACTTGCTCTTGGGTAACAGTTAGATCTAGTTCAATCTCCTCGCCATCATCATCATTCCCTAGATCGCCTATATCAGATATTATATCCTCTTTAGATTTAAACGACAATTGATTTTTAGCATCTTCTGCATATGTTTTCATAGCATCCCTTAATACTTCCTTTTTCAAAGAATCTGACAAAATTTCATCCATTGAATATTTTTGTTGAAGATAAGGGATAATAATAGAATCAACAATAGCATAATCTAAATTTTTTCCTCCAAGATAATTATCACCTTCGGTATCAAAAACTTGCATAATACCATCTTCCACTTTTAACAATGCAGCATCAAATGTGCCTCCTCCAAAGTCAAACACTAACCAATATCCATTCTTCTGTTCTGATGATAACCCATAAGCCATTGCTGCGGCAATTGGTTCTTGAAGCAATTCACATTGTTTAAATCCTGCTAGTTTTGCAGCTCTCATAGTTGCAGCTTTTTGGTTTACTGTAAATTTTGCCGGAACGGTTATCACTATCGAACCTACATTTTCATCTGTTATGAACGAACGTAATGTTTTCAAAACCTCTGCTGATAACTCTTCCGACGAGAAACTGCGATTCAAATGAGAACTTTTATAAATTGTATCAGTTCCCATTGTGCGTTTAAACTCTATATAAGTATTTGAGTCAGACTTTTTCCATGATTTTGTAGCCTTTCGCTTATCTTGTTTCATTCCATTATAGGCCCTATCACCCACATTTATACTCCCTTTTTTTGTTATTGAAACACACGAAGGCATTGTATCTTTTAAAGTATCACTCTTTTTGATGGTTGGTTCTCCCTTTTCCATTCGAGAAATGGCTGAATTGGTTGTTCCCAAGTCAATACCATAATCAATCTTTAATCGTGCCATATTATTAAATTTAAATATTTTGACTTACTGTTATTTGTGCTGCTTGAATCATTTCACCATTATAATTAATCTGAGGCTTTGTTATTCCTGTGATTATTTGTTCTCCTTCCTTTAATTCTTCATTAACTACAAAATCTGCAATTACTCTCATTCCATTATTATATGGTTTCCCAAGCATATCTACAATCTCATAACCTTGTGCCAAGAAATTATTCTTTATACGTTCTACAGCCTTTGATAATTGTTTATAACCTTTTACCGAAGAATCCATTCTCGACAGATTAATCTCAATACGAGTAATCTCATCTGCGACTTTAATGGCTAATGAATGATCAATTTCATTATCATCATCAAGTACATCGGTTTTTATCCCTGCTTGACTTTCAATTTGTCGTTCAAGTATTTCTACCAACTTACCATCTAATTTTACATTCTCTTCTTGTAATTGTTTTTGAGTTTCTTTTATCTTTTGTTGAGTATTTCTAATTGCTGTTATTGAAGAAGAACTAGTTGATATCTTTTTCTTTAAAATAAAATATGTAATTACTAAAACCAATAGAACTATAAAAATAATCACAATTCCGATTACCCCTATTTGAGTTTTGCTATTTATATTATCTGAAAGCTCATTTTTATCCTTCAGTGCTTGAGTCTTAGCATCTGTAATATCTGCGCCTAGTTTATTTGTTGTCGCATTAGTCGTTGCTAGATTTGCCTTTATCGAATCTATTTTATACTGATAAAATTCAAGCACATTCTCTATACTATCAACTTTCGAGGTCATAGTATTAATTTGAGACATCGTTTCATCGGCATTATTTATCAACTCTAAATTTTTCTCTTCTAACACCTCTACCCGTTTACTCAACTGAGTAGATTGAACGGAATCTCTTTTGGCATAAGCACAAAATGGGATTAAAATAGCTAAAATTACTACATGTACTGTTTTCATATCATTATAATTATATTTATCTACACATATTTAACAACATAATAATTATACCCACGGCTATCGCAACCCAACAGCCTGGCGCAAGACCTTCGTCCGAACTAGTTGATGTAGAAGATCCACCATTTGCCGAATTTACATCATTATACATCTTCATTAAGGTCATGCGATTTTTATTATAATGTTCGCAAAATGAATCATCAAGATCAAAACTATCCATCAACAGCATAGCATCTTTTGCTGATGTCAGTACTCCTTTCAACTTTATTTGTATTAAAAGTTTAGATTCATAAGCACTCCCATTTATAGACGAAACGGCTCCATTCACCTCCTCTATCAAATTATGAAGAGCATTACTAACTACTTGAGTAGACAATTTCAAATACTTTGCATTTGTTACGCCAAGTTTTGTTTTTATTATATTCAAATGAGGCTTGGTATTCTTTAGTAAAGTCATTGAATGAACAATCAAATCCGGTCTTTTACAGAATGCCTCCAACTCATTCATTATTGCACGATACTCCTTCATCACTTCTTTTGGAGGCATATTTGAGATTATTTCATTTAATGTTTTTAGGTTTTCATTACATCGGTCTTTTGCCATTGTTCCTACTACGATTTCTATCGCATACTTTTGTAATGGCAATGCTTTGTATGCGGCATCATCATCGTCCGAATCATTATAATAATTGATTGCACATTGAAGTATCTGTAGTCCTAGTCTATCGGCCACCATCTGATATTTCAAATCTGAAGTGCCTACAATCTGCTTTAACTGCTTTAAATCAGATTTGGTATTATTCATCAATCTTGTACCTGCCAATAACGCTTCTCGGGGAGTCCCACGTTTTCCAGTTTCTGACTCTGTGATTGATGCTTCAATTCTTGAAATAAGTGGTTGACTTGTCTGCTCTCCTAAGAGTCGTTTCCATTCGTCTCTTGTTATGGACATTTGTAAATCAGCTACTGAGATTTGATTATCAGTGCTCAATTTATCTACAAAATTCTTTATTAAATCCTCTTTCGTGATTGTTATAGTCTCTCCGGCTATAATCCGAACTAACTCTTCTGAAAAATCATCATATAACCTCTCTGCACAATTTATCGCATTGGCAATATCATTCTTTATCAGATATAATATAACCCTATTTTGCAACGAAGATACTTCTTCCTTTTTCGACCATATATCCAGGGCTTTATCCTCATTTCCCGAATACAAATTATTAAACGCAATTTCATCTATCGGAGTTTGTTTTATAAACCAAAACTGCCCTGCTTCCAACTTCCCTTTTGGAATAGAAATTTCTGATTTTACCTGCTCTATTATTTCTGTTGTTCTTTTTATCGTAGGCAAATATTGACCTAAATCTAATGGAAATGTAATTTCTTTTCCCACTTTCAAAAATGCCGCCAATTTACCTTGATTTGCGACAATATCCTTTTGTGAGGAGTTGGAATAAACTCCTAACAGTCTAAATGGGTTGTGTGTAATTGCGTTTATCATTTTCTTCTAAAAATCATCTCGCCGAACTCCTAACGAGAAATGGTATTAACTAAAGGCGTGAAGCCAATCTTATTGCGAACTAAATCTAGAATATTCTGATATATATCCTCTCTTAAATACCCCCAAAAACCTCATTTAATATAACACATCTAAACACTTATATCTATTTTATAAATGATATCCATTGCATTATAGCTGATTGTTATAGTCCTGAAATGATTAAGACATTAAATTCTATCACAATAAGAACGCCGTATTCTACATTATCCCATGTTATTTATGGTTTAATCATAAGGATTTTGCAAATTTAATCATATTTAATTCTTTATATAGTAATTTTCTAATTTTAACAACTATTTAACATTCAACACTGCACTAAATCTCCTTTAACACTTTAATTCTATCAACTATGTTATTTTCCACGTAATTTATATAACACTATACTAATTCAAAAAATACGTCTTAGAATACTCACAAACAATATTATTGCGAATATAACCGCTAAAAGCCAATACCATTTTGAACTCGTTTTTGTATCTTCATCTTTTTCAATTTCTGAATTGACTTCCTTTGAACTTCCATCTGACTCTACTGTTGAGTTAATTTCAACTTTTCTCGCAACTATCTTGTTATACATATTTACTATTGATGCTCGATTTTTTTGGTAACTATGATTAAAATCATCCTCCAAGTCAAACTTATCCATTAATCGAATTATAGTTTTAGCCGACATCAAAGCATATTTTAATTCCATTTTAGTCACTAGACACAAAGATTCGTCCATATTATCACTTGAAGAAATAGCCTTATTTACCTCTGCAACTAATACATTAAGTGCCTTACTAACAACCTGTGTTGACATTCTTAAATAATTTACATTCGTCGAGCCTAAACGGGCCTTAAGAATATCAATATGTGGTTTTGTACATTCAAGTAACTTTACCGAATGTATCAATGCTTGTGGACTTTTATCAAATTCATCCAATTCTTTCATAATTGCACTATATGCCTTCGTTTCTTCCTTTGGGGGCAACTTTGAAATACATTCTTTCAATATATTTAAATTTTTATGACACCGTTCTTTTGCCATTGTCCCTTCTACAATTTCGGCAGCATATTCTTGTAGTTCTATAGCATTAAAAGCCGAATCATAATCAGTTGATTTATTGTAATAATTAATTGCACAATCTAGAATTTGCATTCCTAACTTATCGGCAATCATTTGATATTTTAAATCCGAGCTACCCACATAAGCCTTTAATCGTTTAAGGTTTTGCGTTGTACCAATCATTAGTTTTACACCTGCCTTAAGTACATCTTGCGGACTTCCATTTTTTATTTTTTCAGTTTCCAATATTGCCCCTTCTATTTTTGCTAAAAGAGGCTGACATGATTGTTCTCTTAGAATTGATCTCCATGTATTGTTAGAGATTAAACTTTGCAATTCTACAACAGATATTTGATTATTTGCATATAACTGTGTTAAAAAGTTCTTTATCAGTTCTTCCTTAGATATTATCGTCGTTTCTCCTCCAATGATTTTAACCAAACTTTCTGAATAATCCTCATAGAGTCTTTCGGCATAGTACATTGCTTCATATACTTTCCGTTTTATCAGATATAATATAACCCTATTTTGCAACGAAGATACATCTTCCTTTTTCGACCATATATCCAGGGCTTTATCCTCATTTCCCGAATGCAAATTATTAAACGCAATTTCATCTATCGGAGTTTGTTTTATAAACCAAAACTGCCCTGCATAAATTCTTCCCATAGGGAGAGATGTATCCGACTTAGCCTGTTCGACCATTTCCATAGTTCTAATAATTGCTGGTAGATTATTATTTAAATCTATTGGAAATGAAACATCTTTTCCAACTTTTAAAAAAGCTGATAGTTTCCCATAATTAGCGATAATCTCTTTTTGCGAAGAATTTGAATATACTCCCAGTATTCTAAAAGAATTATGTACGATTGCGTTTATCATTATTCAACAATAATAACAGTTTAAAAGAAATAACATTCAATATTTTTCTATTCATCAAGCATGATATTGCAAATATAGTCATTTTCATCGTAATAAAAATACTTTCACACCTTTAATACCTTGACAATAGTAAAATATTATTACGATTATTCACTCCTAGGGGTATCGCAATTTTATGTATTCTTAAACCTTTTCACTATTTAGGGGTGTGTTTTCAAAAATTGCTCCGTAACTCACCTTTTGCAGTGGTTACGGAGCAAAAATAATTTTTCTAATCCAAATTGTTATTTCAATTTCTTGCCATCGGCGAAGGCGTGACCGGCGGGGGTGCCGAGGGGGAGGTAGTGGTGGCCGATGGGGTCGTAGGTGATGGGGTTGAGAAGCGACACGTCGATTTTGCCGTCGGCGGTGAGAATTCGTTCATCGGCCGACACGTTGACAATGCGTCCCACCATGTGGCAAGTTTCCTCGTCATACGACACCAACTCACATTCCACCGTCATGGGCAGTTGGTCGATTATCGGTGCGTTGACAAATTCCGACTTTGTAGCGGTAAACCCGGCCTTGGCAAACTTGTCGGGCTCCTTATTCCCCGACACAATCCCCACATAGTCACATTCCACCACCTTGTCGGCAGTGGCCATGCTCACGGTGAATGCACGTGTGGCAAGAATATTTTTTGTGGTCTTATGCCCTTCCGAAAGGCACACACATATCATATCGTCGGTATAGACACCGCCCCATGCCGCATTCATAGCATTGGGCACACCATTTTCATCATACGCCGCCACGATAAACACCGGCATAGGATATAACCATGTCTTTACTCCAAAATTCTTTCTCATAATTTCTTGTTTTATATTTTTATTTTCATCTTTTATAAACAACAAAAATCCTCAGCATCAAAGATTAGACAAAATGACAAAAATTTCAGAATGACAGAATTTTTATCTCACATTTTCATCGTAGGTCATGCCTTACGGCATTTTTGAAACCACCTCCCGGCTTTGCCGTACTCCTCCTAAAATTTTTCAAATTTCAAGAGGAGAGCTAAAATACCTTAGTCAATAACCTTGGCAACTCCTGCCCTGCTCGAAGAGATAGGGGAGGTGGCACAACGTGCCGGAGGGGTAAATTTTAATTAACTCGGTCAAGCCTCGTTGAGCCCTTCGGGGAGTGGAGTTAATTCATAATGCATAATTGCCATGCGTCTGCCTTTTTGTTCATTCTGTCCTTCTGTCTAATACGTTTCTAATACGGCACGCCGTGTCCCTACAATATCAATCCTCAATTACTTCGATGTAGAAACTCACAGGTCGGAAGCCGTCGTTACATGATATCATGGCCGAATGGGGATTCTTCATCCAGCCATCGTAGAAATTGCCACCACCATTGGCCAACTCGGACACAAACGACTGCATCGACTCCCAAGCACTATCGCACATGTCGTGGGGTTTCTCACCGTCAACCACAATCCATTGCTGCCCTTCACACACATCGCAAGCATGCTCAATGGGGTTTTCATACTTCGCCATCAAGTCGCGATAACACGCTTTGCGTATTGCTGTGATTCTCACCTTTTTCATCGTCATCTAATTTAATTACAAGAGGATTAGAACATTGCAACAGAATACACAAGAATATATTTTTGTTCATTCCATCAAAAAATCATTCCGCATTATAAACTACTCTAACCACCTCCCCCCTTCGGGGTACTCCTCCTAAAATTTACTTTGTAATTTTCAAGAGGAGAGCTAACAATCCTCAATCGCCTCGATGTAGAAGCTCACGGGGCGGAAGCCGTCGGGGCATGAAATCATAGCCGAATAGCGATCCTTCATCCAATCGTCAAAGAAGTCGCCTCGGCCACGAGCAAGAGTTTTCACATATAGTTCCATCGTTTCCCAAGCCCAATCGCATAATCCGGCAGGTCTTTCTCCATTTTCAGAAATCCACACCTCACCTTCCTTTATCTTACAATCAAAATCCTTCGATCGCTCATATTTTGCAGCCAAATCATCATGGCTCACCTTGCGTATCGCTGTAATCTTAACCTTTTTCATAGCCAATTATTTTAAGGGAATTTCTATAAATTCCACGAATTAATTAAATAGTATTTATTGGGAACGTTCTTTTGTGTTCTTTATGCTTTTATTTGGCATCTTTTTACCTTTAATTTCTTTATCACTCGGCACGGATTTCCCACAGCCACACAATGAGCGGGAATATCCTTCACCACCACACTGCCGGCACCAATGGTCGACCCCTCGCCTATCGTCACTCCCGGCACAATCACCACATTGGCACCAATCCACACATTATTGCCAATCGTTACCGGACGCGCATATTCGAGCCCCTTGTTGCGTTGCTCCACATCGAGAGGGTGTTCCGAAGTGTAGATGCCGCAATTAGGAGCCATAAACACATTATCGCCAATCGTCACCGAAGCCTCATCAAGAATCACCAAGTTGTGATTGGCATAAAAATTCTCGCCCAAAAAGATATTATAACCATAGTCGCACCAAAACGACGGCTCGATTGTGAAATTCTCGCCACATCGGCCAAACAACCCTCGCAACACCTCGCCACGCTGTGGAGTGTCGTAGGGCAACGAGTTATATCGTTGGCACACGGTTTTACATCTATTGCGCTCTGCTATAAGTTCTTCGTTATAGTTGGCGTCGTATAGCTCGCCACGAAGCATTTTATCTTTTTCCGATAGCTGTTCCATAGTCATTTACTTAGTTTCTACTTTTCAAAAATCACCTTTGAGGCCAATTCATACCCCTCGTTATAAAGGTCGAGGAGCTTCGATGTGTCGCGCTCCATGCGGTCAACCACAATGGGGCGTTGAGGACGTATCACCGTCAATTCGCCCGCATCCTCGAGTCGTTCCACCAATTCGAGTTGCTCATTATACACTCGGCTGCGATTGCGTATTGCCTCACGCAACGCCGGATATTTGCGATACATCAACGGTGGCACAAAAGCCGCTTTGTGAGGCTTGCGATAACCACGGTTGCGAGTCACCACCACCACATTATTGTCATACCCCAATTCGCGGGCACGGAGCAACGGTATGGAATCGGCAATGCCGCCATCGAGCATCGGCAGGCCATCAACATAGGCTATGGGGCACACAAACGGCAAACTGCTCGACGCTCTCACTATGTCGATGATGCGCTCGGGCGATTGCTTCTCCTCAAAGTAGCACGCACGGCCTGTTTCGCAGCTCGTCGTCACCATCTCATACCGCTCGGGGCATTGAGCATACCCCTCATAGTCATACGGAATAATCTCGTTGGGAAACGTGTCGAACAACAAATCAAAATCCATGATATTTCGCTTTGTCAACAGATAGCGGAACCCAATGTAACGATATTTCTCGAGCAAATCGATATTGCTATACTTCGCACGGCCACGCTGACGCGACATATACGAGAGTCCGTTGCAAGCCCCGGCACTCACCCCTATCGAATAAGGGAACCTAATGCCACGATCCATGAAGTTGTCGAGCACACCGCAGGTAAACACCCCGCGCATGCCTCCACCCTCAAGCACAAGCCCCGACCGCCCATTCAATATCACCCGTTTTCCGTCCATATATTCCATATCAATAGCAAAGGTAATGAAAAGAAACGAAAACAATATAGATTACACCCACAAAAGTTGAAAGTTATTTTTTTGTAGGGACACGGCACACCGTGTCAGGAAAGAATTAGACAGAAGGACAAAAGAACATAAAGGCTGCCGCATGGCAATTATGAATTATGTATTATGAATTAACTTTCCCCCGAAGGGCTCAACGAAGCTTGACATAAGCAATTGAGAGTTGCAACTCTCCTCTTGTTTTTCGAAGAAAAATAGGAGGAACAATGGAGCAAATGAGAGCAATAACTCTCCTCTTGAAAATTACAGAGGAATTTTTAGGAGGAGTACCCCGAAGGGGGGAGGTGGTCATAATTCCGCATTCCGCACTCCTCACTCCGCATTAATTATCTCTTTCTGTCAAAAAATAAATAGGGGAATATTCCTTTATTAGTATAAAAAATACTAATTTTGCAGAATAATTTACCAATCTATGGCTATACGTAACAATGTGATGATTGTGCGTCAACGATTACTGACCCGCCTCATCAAATTATGGAATGAAAATGAGTTGGTTGAGAAAATCGACCGTTTACCCCTTGAATTAAGTCCTCGCAAGTCGCACACGATGGGCCGTTGCTGTATTCACAAGGAACGTGCCGTGTGGAAATATAAGTCACTCCCGTTGATGGGATTTGACATGAGCGACGAAGACGACGAGTTGACACCATTGTCGGAATATGCTCGCCGAGCACTCAATCGCGAAAAGACCCGCGAAAACATAATGTGTGTGGTCGATGAGGCTTGTTCATCGTGTGTGCGCACCAACTATCAAATCACCAACCTTTGTCGTGGTTGTGTGGCGCGTGCCTGCTCGCTCAACTGCCCCAAAGATGCCATAGAGTTTGACTCGGAAACGAGCCAAGGCCGCATCAACAAGTCGAAATGTATCAGTTGTGGCAAATGTTTCAACAGTTGCCCCTACCATGCTATCGTGCACATTCCCATTCCTTGCGAGGAGGCTTGCCCTGTGGGCGCTATCAGCAAAGATGAATTCGGCGTGGAACATATCGACGAGTCGAAGTGTATCTATTGCGGCAAGTGCTTGAACAGTTGCCCATTTGGTGCCATCTTCGAGATTTCGCAAGTGTTCGACATTCTCCAAAGCATCAAGCGTGGCGAGAAAGTGATTGCGATGGTGGCTCCCGCTATCCTCTCGCAATATAAAGCCCCTGCCGAATTTATCTACAACTCAATAAAAGAGATAGGCTTTGCCGATGTGATAGAGGTGGCTCGCGGTGCGGTGGTGACTACCGAGAAAGAGAGCGAAGAACTCAAAGAGAAGCTCGACGAAGGTCAACCATTCATGACCACTTCGTGCTGTCCGTCATATATCGAAATGGCCGAAAAGCATGCTCCCGAACTCAAGCAATACATCTCGAGCACACGTTCGCCTATGTATTACACCGCCCAAATTGTGCGTGAGCAATACCCCGACGCCAAGGTGGTGTTTATAGGTCCATGTATCGCCAAACGCAAAGAGGCGCGCAAGGACGATGCGGTCGACTATGTGATGACGTTTGAAGAATTGCAATCGGTGTTTGAGGGCATGGATATATTGCTCGATGAGGACAAGGTGTTCCGTCTGCCCATCAAGGTGGCACGCGAGGCGCACGGATTTGCACAAAATGGTGGAGTAACGGCAGCCGTTGCCGCTCATGTGAATGGCGCGTTCTCGTTCACTCACCAACAAATCTCTAACCTCGACAAAAAGACTGTGGCATTGCTCAAGGCTTATGGCAAGACCGGCAAATCGCCTGCACAATTCCTCGAGGTGATGGCATGCGAAGGTGGCTGCATCTCAGGTCCGAGCCTTCACACTGCCTACGACTCAGGCCGCAAGATTTTCAGCGACGCGCTCAAAAGCCGCGAACCACTGAACAAAGATTAATTAATGCGGAATGCGGAGTGCGGAATTATGACCACCTCCCCCCTTCGGGGTACTCCTCCTATTTTTCTTTGAAAAACAAGAGGAGAGTTGCAACTCTCAATTGCTTCGGTCAAGCCTCGTTGAGCCTTTCGGGGGAAGTTAATTCATAATGCATAATAATGCTTATGTTCATAAATTTATATAGTATAATAATTTGCATTATGAATTATGGACTATGCATTATGAATTAATGGGAGCGGTAGCCTTTATGTTCCTTCTGTCATTCTGCCTAATTCATTTCTGGCACGGTGTGCCGTGTCATAAAAGAATGAGTCACAACTCTTAATTCTCAAGATATGATTAAATTGATTAAACAGTTGGCGGGTGAGCATGCGATTGAGGCCGAGGGGCTTCGACGATTGCTTGCGGCTTGTGGCGATGACAACACGTTTGATCAATTAAGAGATAAAGCCGCCCAAATTGCACGCGAGCAGTTTGGGTTTGGCATTTTCACTCGCGGACTCATCGAGACAAGCAGCTATTGCCGTAATAACTGCTACTATTGTGGATTGCGACGCGACAACAAAAACGCCTCGCGCTATCGTCTATCCGACGAGGAGATTCTCGCTTGTTGCAAAGATGGCTATAACGCAGGATTGCGCACCTTCGTGCTGCAAGGTGGCGAAGATGCAGCATTTACCGACGAAAGATTGGTCAATCTCATTTCACAACTACGCCACCAATGTCCCGAAGCGGCGATAACGCTCTCGCTTGGCGAACGAAAGGCCGAATCGTATCAACGACTTTACGAGGCCGGGGCTTCGCGCTATCTGCTACGCCACGAGGCGGCAAACCGTGACCTCTACGAGCAGATACACCCTGGTGAGATGTCGCACGCCAATCGCATCGACTGCATCAAAACACTCGCCCGGATAGGTTATCAGGCCGGCATGGGAATAATGGTGGGTGTGTCCGGTCAAACGATTGATCACCTCGTGGAAGATTTGCTATTGATGCAAGAAATCCGTCCGGCAATGATAGGGATAGGCACATTTATACCCCACCCCGACACTCCATTAGGCTCTGCTCCCACTGGCGACCTCCGCCTCACTCTCGCTGTGATTGCGATAACCCGACTGATGCACCCAAAAGCCAATATCCCTGCCACCACTGCGTTGGCTTCGCTATCGCCAACAGGCTATCTCGACGGCATTCTGTCGGGGGCAAATGTGGTGATGCCCAACATTTCACCCCTCACCGCCCGCCCTAAATATGAGATTTACCCCGGAAAAGAACACTCACAAAACGACATCACAACAACCCTCAACAACCTCTCACAACAACTCGCCACAAAAAACTACCACCTGTAACAAGTGGAAAGTTATTTAATGCAGAAACTATTTAATGCGGAGCGAGGAGTGCGGAGTGCGGAATTGAGGTCGTTTTGTAGGGACACGGCACGCCGTGTCATAAATGAATTAGACAGAATGAACTGTGTTCAAAAACAAATATTTTTAGAAAAATTTTCATCATAAAAGCAATTATTTTTCACAATCGCGAAAATTTGTTTTAAAAGTTTATTTACTACAGCGATCATCGCAACTTTAGCAGGCTTTCCCTTT
>JAZNGZ010000091.1:0-4878 GCA_045576735.1 Muribaculaceae bacterium | reverse complement strand
TAAGGAGATACATCGCGTTGATGCATCTCCTTTCTTTATTGCTCAAATCGTTTATTATTAGAAATCCAATCCGAGTTTTAGATTGAGCGATGTAACAGTCTTGGTCTCAAACCCTTTGCCATAATCACTATCATAGCTATCGCCATTACATGTGGCTACACCCAACGCAACACGATATTTGTCATTGAATTTAACACCCACTTGTGGCTCAAAAATTAAGTTATTAAATGAGCAGTTTACATCACCCGACAAACGAATTAGTCCGCCTAAATCACATGCTATATAGGGACGGATTTTTTCGCCTTCTTCCATAAATGTATATTGCCCTCTAAGATATAATGGGATAGAATTTACCCAGTCGACATAGTCGGTATAACTGTTTTTGAATTTATGCACATAGGTATTGAGCCCTACTCCAATACCGGCCGACCAGTTACGATTGAC
This sequence comes from Muribaculaceae bacterium, assembly GCA_045576735.1. Classification (GTDB taxonomy): domain Bacteria; phylum Bacteroidota; class Bacteroidia; order Bacteroidales; family Muribaculaceae; genus RGIG4079. The sequence goes on along the minus strand of JAZNGZ010000091.1, from coordinate 4,434 downwards.
TTTATACATCCATGAAAGTTGAGCGGTGATATTATTACCAATTTTCATTTTTTTGTCGTCAAAGCCTACTCCTTTATCATATTGATCTTTTCTAATACTAGTCAATCCAATACCGCCACCTATTTCTGCCGTGAAATAAGTTTTGGAGAAGAACTTATTAACATCTTTCTTAGAGATGCCATTATTAAATTGATAGCCTAGACGGAAGTTTACACTATTAGCAATTCCGCTACCCTTGGTGGGGATAGCTCCATGATAACCAATACCGACATAAACTCTACCAAACTTTACTCCTGCCATAGGATTAATTATAACAGCACTCGCATCGAAATCTTCCGTACAAGCTCCAAATCCGGCATCAAACGAAATGAATGGCGTCACCCCTTCCAAGGCTGTCTCGGCTTGCGCTCTCACAAAAATGGGGATAGTAGGGGCCACATTAAATTTGTATGGTTCCAATAATCCAATCCCTCCACCAAACGATAAATTTTTATTTGCTTTATACATAACACCAAAGTTAACGTTTAAAGCATCGCAATCGCCTACTATTGGTTGAATTTCCACAAATGTTGAAGTATTATTATCTTTGGCTTGCGCCACCATTGGCAACATCATCGTTGCTGCCAATGACATCAATATAATTTTCTTTTTCATAATGATATAGTTTATTTCACTATCAATCGTAATGTTTTCACTTGTGTGCCGTCGTTAATGGTCAATAGATACATTCCTGCCGAGCAGTTGAGATCAATTGCATTCCATTCGCCATCGAGCAGTACGGTACCGTTTGCCACCATTGCTCCGCTCATTGAAGTAAGTGTATATTGCACCTCTTCACCGGCTGCACCTGCTAACTTCACCCATGCTGTGCCTGTAGCCGGATTTTCACGCAAAGTGACTACAAACTCATCACTGTCGATCTCTATATAACCAATTCCTGAAGGATCTTCACCTGTTGAGAATTCCATTTCATCACCATAAATAGTACCTTTGGCAGTAGTGACATATGCGCGATATTTATATGTAGAGTTATATTCAAGATTTGCGAGTGTGGCACTCATTGAGATGCCCGATGCCGATACTGTCATGCGGTCATCGGTTGATGCCGGTTTAATTGTACTGCCGGTTTTCCAATATTCAAAACCTTGTGATGTGATAACATCAGTTCCCTCAAGGGCATAGCCTTTCACTGTGGCAGAGTTATTGATTACTTGAATATCTTCGTAAGTACGCACTTCGGGTTCAAAATAAACATTAGCGTCACCGGTAAAGAATGCTATCCAATCGCCATAATAAGTTTTACCACTTGATGATGTATAAAAAGGACGGTACTTATAATAAACATCATCTTTCACTCCACGCAACGAGCCTACGAGAACACCATCAACCACCGGGCAACTCACCTTGCTTGATGGCAGTTCCTCGGGAGCATCATAGCGTCGCCACTCAAAACCTGTCCCCTCTGTTGCATCGCAGTTAGTCGCCGCAAGCAACCTCACACTTGTTGTTGATGTGGGCTTTGCCTCTTGTGTAGTCAAATTTAATTCACCGGTAGTAAAGGTTTTAGAAATATTAAAATTAGAATTAAATTCCTTATATTTTAATGTGTAATCAAATGTATATGACGTGTTGGGGTCTGAATTCTTAATTTGTATTGTATTGTCTTCCGACTCTATTGACGAATTATTAACAGTAATCTTTTCAGAAACAAGTGTTGCTTCATCATCAGTATGAGACCATGAACAATTAACATATGTCACTCCCGCCGTCCCGTCTATATACAAGTTTATTTGTTTTGTGTAAAAATAATTGCTATAGATCTCACAGCTTATATTATTCACAGTCAACCCATATTCGTAATAATATCTACCGCTTGAAGTGCTCCAATTACTTGCATTAGTATATGGCGATAATCCTGTTATTATATCACCATCTTTATAATATTCACCATTATAATAAAAATATGGAGAGCAATTAGAGTCAGACGACAATCCTATTGTTGCACTGGTATGTGTTGTTTCTATATTACAATCAACTAATCCGGTGCATTTATAGAACGCTCTGTCGTCTATCGAGGTCACCGAATTGGGAATGGTTACCGAGGTCAAGCCGCTGCAACCAGAGAACGCATAGGAGCTAATCTCGGTCACCGAATTGGGGATGGTTACCGAGGTCAAGCCGCTGCAACCAGAGAACGCATTGGAGCCAATCGAGGTCACCGAATTGGGAATGGTTACCGAGGTCAAGCCGCTGCAACCATAGAACGCATTGGAGCTAATCTCGGTCACCGAATTGGGGATGGTTACCGAGGTCAAGCCAGTGCAGTCCAAGAACGCACCGTTGCCAATCGTGGTCACCGAATTGGGAATGGTTACCGAGGTCAAGCCGCTGCAACCATAGAACGCATAGTTCTTTATCTCGGTAATATCATTAGGTATTACTAAATCTTTTATTTCTATGCCATTAAGTTTGAGTTTATTTGCATACCTTAGTGGATTTGAAGGAGAAAAATAAGAAGAATTATCAAAGTTAATCTTGCACCATGCAGATAAATCAGTGATATTTACTTCAGTCAAGCCGGTGCAATCAGTGAACGCTTCGCAGCCAATCATGGTAACAGAATTGGGGATGGTTACCGAGGTCAAGCCGCTGCAACCAGAGAACGCCCAGCTGCCAATCGTGGTCACCGAATTGGGAATGGTTACCGAGGTCAAGCCGCTGCAACCAGAGAACGCATAGAAGCTAATCGAGGTCACTGAATTGGGGATGGTTACCGAGGTCAAGCCGCTGCAACCAGAGAACGCATTGGAGCCAATCGTGGTCACTGAATTGGGGATGGTTACCGAGGTCAAGCCGCTGCAACCATAGAACGCATCGTCGCCAATCGAGGTAACCGAATTGGGAATGGTTACCGAGGTCAAGCTGCTGCAATGCTCGAACGCATAGCTCTTTATCTTGGTAATATCATTAGGTATTACTAAATCTTTTATTTCTGTGCCATTAAGCTTGAGTTTCTTTGCATACCTTAGTGGATTTGTATAATAACTACCAAAATTAATCTTGCACCATGCAGATAAATCGGTGATATTAACCTCGGTCAAGCCACTGCAATATCTGAACGCAGCGTCGCCAATTGAGGTCACCGAATTTCCGATGGTTACCGAGGTCAAGCCGCTGCTCTCGAACGCTTCGGATCTAATCGAGGTCACCGAATTGGGAATGGTTACGGAGGTCAGACCACTGCAATCTTTGAACGCAGTAAAGCCTATCTCTGTCACTGAATAAGTGGTGCTGTTATAAGTAACTGATGAGGGGATCGTAATAGCACCTGTGTATTCATTGGAATAACTACTTGAATAAATACCTTTATAAGTCACCGCAACAGTTGAATCTGTTAAGATGTTGTAATAGATGCCACCGGCCGAGAAGTCGTGGGCGGAGATGGGGATTGAGGTTAGGAATAGTGCTACAAGCAGTAGCGGAATTTGTAGGAGCTTTTTCATAAGCAAAATAGTTTGTGTGCCTCCTGTGTCCCCTAATTTGGCGATTAATAATTAATTTATCAGGTTATAAAACGCGAAAACGTGGGACATTGCTCAGTTTATTATCAAAGAGGCATCGCCAAACGCCCAAGTCTATAATAAACAGCCCACCCCACGCTATACCTATATGTATAACACCCCGCCTATGGGGTGAGTATAGGCACGCATAGGCGTTTTATGACCGCTTAATCCTATAGACTTTGAAAAATTGGCGATTTTCTTTGATAGGATAAAGCTGAAAACGCTTTCACAAATATGTCTCCCATGGGGAGGGCAACTCTTTGCCACCCACAAGATTGATGCAAAGATAGTGCAAGCTGAGTGCAAATGCAAGAAAAAAACGAAGTTTTTATTTCTTGCTTTGCCGAAGCGCAGCCTATCTAAGGCGTAGCCAACGATACAAAATAATTCATAATGCATAATTCATAATGCATAATTATTTTGCTTTTTTATTTCTTGCTTTGCCGAAGCGCAGCCTATCTAAGGCGTAGCCAACGATACAAAATAATTAACTCGGGCAAGCCTCGTTGAGCCCTTCGGGGTTCATAATGCATAAAGCCTAACTCTCCTCCTGCCACGCAGTGGATAGGAGGAGTACGGCGAAGCCGGGAGGTGGTTCCAAAATGCCGTAAGGCATAACAAACAATTAAACAAAAAACACCCCTGTCCATTCCGACATTCTATCTAACTCCTCCACAGCAAGTCAGATATAACTTGCATATGGCTAACGCATGAAGTCGGAGGCCAAGCGGTCTTAGGAAGACAATGTCATAAATCAACTCCTTGGCTCACAGAACGACATGGCTACGATCCGACTTCCCCTGTCCATTCCGACATTCTATCTAACTCCTCCACAGCAAGTCAGATATAACTTGCATATGGCTAACGCATG
>JAZNGZ010000090.1:0-21972 GCA_045576735.1 Muribaculaceae bacterium | reverse complement strand
CTCGCCCCCTTGCCGCTTGGCGTTCCCCCGGTGTGTTTTTCATAATATTTATAAGTTACAATTTGTAAGCATCCTGAATTTTGACCATTAAGGATTTTAAGGCACATATTCATCCTGAAATTTGACCATTAGGCCTTATTTAATGATGATTTTGATGTTTTTAATTGTGGAGGGTGTGGTGGCTCTGATAATGTAGAGCCCGGTAGGGAGTGTGGAGGTGGATAGCGAAGCGCCACGAGTAGATGCCACATTGCGGCCGTTGATGTCGAATATTTCAATAATAGCGTTTTCGTTGGTTGAAATCATGCCGTTGCGATAGGTTATTATTGAGTTGTTGTCAATCGTGATTTTATCTACTCCGGCAGGAATCTCAAATATTGTGCTGCCATTTTTAGTGTCGATAAGACGGCTGAATGTGATTTGATATTCGCGACTATCGGGTTGTGCAATAGGGAAGCTCAATAGATGCCCATTCCATTCCGAGGTGTCATCACTAATAAATCCAATACCTTCGATGATTTGAAACAGAGTGTTGCCAGCATCATCTTTGATGGTGAATTTATCGTGATTGCGATAGGAGTAACGGAAGTTTTCTTTTGTAATATTATCGAAAGTGGTATTTAGTAGTTGTAATGGTGTCGCTTGGGTAATATCGTTGTAGTCATAAAGCACAATCTCGTTGTCGGGGTCATACTCGTAACGACAATATACGCGTCGTGTAGCTTCATCGTCGCGCACATATCCCAATGTGATAGTGTCGTTTTCGTTGCTCCAAGCAACACATCTTTTGTAATAGATGTTGTCGATGACTACATTTTCTTTCATCTCAATCCAGAATGTAGTTACGGTGGTGATATTGTCGATAAAACCGGTGTCCTTAAAAACGTATTCCCACCTAACATTCTCACGAGTGATTGATTCATGGAAAGAGTGTTCGCGGTCAAGTGGGCTGCTATATACCAAAGTGTTGTTTTGGTCATAGAACCGCTTGAAATTTATGGTAGTGTTGCAATGACAAGCTGCCATTGGTTGGAATCTAAATAATAAATCACCGTAAAGATCGGGAACATAGCCAATCCCTTCGATAAAACATTCGTCATCATCGATGTGATGGCATCTGCGCGAAATGCCGTCATTGGTTGTTATGATAGATGTTTTGTTGATAGTAACCCAATCACTCATATCGGTGTAAAGGTCGGGGTTCTCGGGGCTTTTAAAGTCGTATAATAATACCTCTTTAAACCCATTATCACGGCATTTGAGATATAAGTCGCCGTCCCACATTGTGTTGATAGGCGACAGGTATGATTCTTCATAAAGCGCATATACTTTTTGTTCATCAACATCTTCGCGCAGATATGCTACGATAGTGTTTTTATTGGGAGTAGGGGTGAATTCAGGGAAAAGATAGTGGCATTTTTTGTAGTCAATATCATTGATAGTTGTATCACCTTCTATGATAATAGAATAGGGGTGAAATTCCATATGTTCGTATAGCCAACCTTCAACAAAGACCTCTCCTTCCCATCTCACGCCTTCTTGCACAAGAGGAATGTAATCGGAATCTGATGATTGTGCCACAATAGGATAGGTTGATAGTAACGTTAATGAAAGGCTGAGGAGTAGTTTTTTGTTCATAATAGTTTTGTTTTAAGATTAATGCAAATATAGTGATTAATTTTGTTTGTTATTAGTTTTAAGCAGATAAAATGCTGAAGTTGTGTAAAAATTGCGTAAGTGGGGAATATGAGATGCCCATTTCCATACTCGACGAGGCTTTAAACCGAATTTTTGCTTGTAATGAGGGTTGATAAACCATAAAGAGCGGTTTATGATGGCAAAACTACAATGAGAAGCCAAGCGCTCAAATCGTTCTATCGGCATGCATGAGCGTTTGATGCTCATTAACTCGTCGATTGCGGCTTGTGAGGCTCCGCTCAATCGGAGTAATCCTCGATAAATGGGGTTTGGCAAGAGGTGGATAAAAGGCAGTTTTGATGCAAACCCATGAGTGATTTGTTGGTGTCCGCCAAAGGGATTTTGCCATGCAGGAAAGCCGAAAAACACAATTCCATCATGTTTTAGAAAGGGTTTTATATTGTTGATGAAATCAGCCTTATTATTGGGCTCGATATGTTCGATCACGTCGTGAACGAGTATAATGTCATATCGCTCATTGTCGCATTGCGGCTTGTCGGCAGTGATGAAATCCATGCAGATGAATTGTGCTTGCATCTTTTCTTCGTTGAAAAATTGCCGGGCTTGACTGATGCGAGTCTTGCTGATGTCGATACCTTTCACGGTGCAACCCATTTGGGCAAATGGCAACAGATTTCCACCTTCACCGCACCCAATCTCTAAAATTCGAGTGTTGGGAGTGATTGAGGTGTATTGTTGTAAATAATCGATATAATAGTCATGAGCAGTGCGAGCCAACTCATTGAAATATGTCCGTCGGTCGGAGTGTCGTTGTTGCATCGTGATAGTTGTTTATTAGTTCTCTAATTAAAAAGAGTCCACAAAAACAAAAATCACTGCACGGATAATTATAATTCATAATGCATTATTTAATGCGGAATTATGCATTCCTCTCTCAAATCTTCTGTTCCTGACCACCTCCCGGCTTCGCCGTACTCCTCCTAAAAATTACTTTGTAATTTTCAAGAGGAGAGTTCTGGCTCTCATTGGCACCATTATTCCTCCTGAAATTTTTCAAATTTCAAGAGGAGAGTTGCAATTTTTCAACTCTTAGTTGTCTCGGTCAAGTCGGTTAATAATGCATAGTGATTAATTAAAAATGTATGCTTTTTTTACCAAGTGAAACGGAAGCCTATGGGGAGAGAGATTGAGAATGGGTGTTGGGTGCGGAATGTCTCGATACCACTTCCGTCGGGGATATAGTAATAGAAGTTTGGTTCGGCAAAGATGCCAAAGTGAGGTGTTACGTTGTATTGGAGTCCAATGCCTAATCCTGTTGACCATTGTAGTGGCATATCAATAGAATTAGATTGGTGAAGAATTGATTTGCCGTTTAGCATAAAGTCGGTAGAGAATGAGGTGTAGACAGGATATTCCAATGTTACGCCAAGAGATGAGTATAGACTCCATTGGTTACTGTTGAGCCAATTGTAAGACACTTTCAATGGAAGCCCCACATAATGTATCTTTTGATAGTCTATTATTCCTGCTTGAGGTTCGCCAATAGTGAATTGTGAAGACAAACGAGAGTATGAAAGGCCGGTCTCTATGCTCCAATGAGAAGTGAGACGATGTTGAAGTGATAGCGAGAATGAGAACGGCAATTCGTGGTGAGATTCGCGTTTTATTTCTCCGTCACCATTGTTGGCCATTACATTTGCTTCGGCAATCAAATATAGAGCATCAAGTTCCTCTTTAGTCAAGTCGGGACCTTCTTGCTCGTAATAATCTACATTGCCATATTCATAGATACTTTTCCAATAATACAGATTTGACCATAATTCGCCCCATGTGTCGCAAAGAAAAATATTGTTAGAGATGTCGGAATCGGGAGGAGGCCAGCCGGCATGAGCAGGAGGAGTAATCGGGATTGCATAAGGCGAAATGTTGTTGGCATTATGCCCAAAATCGCCCGTATAAGCAAGATTTAATCCCCATTTAGAGCCGTTGTATTTTTTGCTTATTGGAAGAATGAAATCATCGTGAGAGTCGTTGCCATTGTCGGTAATATGCTCTTCGCGTTTAGGCTGAAATGGGGGAAGAATATTCTGTTTTTTATTGACCGAAGAATCGGTTATAATTGTGTCGGGTAATTGTTTTTGTTCGGCAATATTGCGGATAGTGTCGATAGGAGAAGGAGATATAACGGAATCAAGCCCGGTATCTGCCTTTTTTGCAAAATAAGGAGTGGGCGAGATGTATTCGCGGTTGATGATATATTTTGGTGGGATAGGGGTGTTATTAGTGCTGTCGATAGGCGTAGGGGCAAGGTGAGTGCTGTCAGAACGATTGGTGGTGTCATTTGGCACATTCTTGTCGGGAGATTGTCCCTTTATAGGAGAGCTTGGTTCCTCTTGTTTTGTGATAATGGGTTGTTGAGTGTCTTTTCTTTGTAATTGACGAAGAATAAAGACGGCGATAGGAACGAGAAGTAATGCCAATAGAAAAACCCAATAGCTTGATAAGGCTTTTCGCAAGAGTTTTTTTGCGCGAGCTAATTGTGACGACGATGAATGTGCGGCGATGCCAAGTATCTCGGCTATTTCGGTGTGGGACATGCCTTGTATTACCGACATGCGGAATACTTTACCATAGCCTTCGGGCAACCGGTCGACCGCAGCCATAATATCTTCGATAGAGGGCAATTCGTGAGATTTGTCTTCGCAATGAAGCGAGGGCGTTTGGTGTATCTCTTTATCGGATAAGTCGGAAATAGAGGCAGTCAATGGAGTGCGGTCGCGTCGCACATATCGAGTGGCAATGTGATGAGTGATGCTCGATAGCCATTGCCCAAATCTATTGGGGTCGGATAACTGATTAAGTTTTGCAATAGCCAACAAGAATGCGTCGTGAGCCAATTCTTCTGCAATGAACCGGTCGCCGACAACGCGATTGCATACTTCACCCATTTTTTGTGAGTATGCATTATATAAAGTGGTGATAGCCTGTTGGTCGCCCGCTAATGCTTGGTTAATCAGTCGCTCTGTCTCCATGATAGATATGGTGCCTATATCATTATAGAGGCCATATTTATTGAAAAGACTGCGTGGCGACCTAAACATTTTTTGTTATAGCGATTTTACGCCTAAATTTCCCTATTGGATTAGAATAAATTCAATCCGAAAAGGAAGATTAGGAGGATTGCTATTGGGGCTACAAATTTGAGGCAGAATACCAATAGAGGGAATGTTTTTACTCCTATTTTGCCTTCGTTGGTGAGCGCATTTTTGAGGGCAGAACGTTCTAATCGCCAACCGGCAAAGATTGAGATTAGCATACCTCCGAGTGGTAGAAGTATATTTGACGAGGTGAAATCAAAGAATGAGAAGAAGTTGATGTCAAATAACCCGAAGAAGTTCAAATCGCTTAGGTAACCAAAAGATAATGCGCTCAACACACCTCCACATAGGGCGATGATGAGGTTGACGGTTGAGGCTTTTGTGCGCGACATCTTTTTCTCTTCGGTGAGGAACGCTATCGAAACTTCGCTCATTGAGATAGTGGAAGTGAGCGATGCCAAGAATAGCAGGAAGAAGAATAATATTGACCATATTTGTGCCCCGGGCATTTGAGCGAAAATAGAAGGGAGTACTTCAAAAACAAGGGCAGGACCTTGCACGGGCGACATTCCAAAGGAGAACACGGCCGGGAAGATGATGACTCCGGCAAGTATGGCAACAAGGGTGTCGAGCGATGCGGTTATTGTAGCACTGCGCACTATGCGAGTGTCTTTTGAAAAATAAGAGCCGTAGGTCATCATAGTGCCGAGCCCGAGGCTGAGTGAGAAGAATGCTTGTCCTAATGCGCTAACTACCACTTCGGGGGTAATCTTAGAAAAATCGGGAGAGAATAAGAATTTCAAGCCATCTTGGGCTTTTGGCATCATAAGCGAATTGACGCAGAATATAATGAGCAAAACAAATAGTGCAGGCATCATGAGATTAGACATCTTTTCAATGCCTTTCTTTACGCCTCGCACTACAATGATGTAGTTGCAAAGAAGAAATGCTACAGTCCACATAATCGGGCGCCAATTAGCGGTGCTAAATGAGGTGAATTGATTATGGAATGCTTCTGCGCCAGAGAGATTTAATCCACCTGTTAAAGATTGGTATAGATACTCCATGGTCCACCCTGCCACAACTGAGTAGAAACTCAAAATCATAAGGGACGCTAAAATGCCGATATAGCCTATCCAATGCCATTTACCTGACGTTTTGATTTGACGAAAAGCACCAAAAATATTACTATGAGTGGAGCGACCGATTGCAAATTCGGCACATAACACCGGAATGCCTAAAATCACAATGCAAAGAAGATAGCAAATGAGAAATGCACCGCCTCCATTATTTCCGGCTTCATAGGGAAAACGCCATATGTTGCCGAGACCTACTGCCGATCCCACTGTAGTGGCTATAACGCCTAATCGGGTTGCAAATTGAGCTCTATTGTTGCTTTGTTGTGCCATATGATGCTTATCTATTTATTAGTTTGTGGGGAGTGTCTCGTTTAGAGGGTCGCGCTCCACAAAGTTATTGTTTGATTTTTTATTTGTTGTTTTCTTCTTTTTCTTTGACGATTTCTTTTTCACTTTTTTCTCTTTCTTGTCTTTTTTGCTTTTTTTCTCTTTGTGTTTGCTCTCCTTGCGTTGAGTTGAATCTATGTTTTCTACCTTAGAACGTAACACATTTGCAATGCTGTCGGTTTGCAGTTGTTGCGAAGAAGTTATTTCATTGTTAGACCGTTTTAATATAAAAGTGATAGCAATGATAATCGACAAAATTGCGATTACTACAATTAGGCCTCTACGTTCACCGGTGTTGAAATATTGCTTCACTTCACAAAATAGGCAATGAGGATAGATGCAATGAGTAGGGGAGCAATAAATCTAACTATAAACAATACGATGTGGAACACGCGCGAGCGCACGGTGCCATTGTTTGATAATTGATTTTTAAAGAATGTTTTTGGCGCAACCCAACCCATGTAAATACACACAAGAATCGATGCGATAGGTAACATGATGTTTGTCGCTACTTGGTCGAAGAGGTCAAAAAGAGTGAATCCAAATATTTTCATAGACCCAAGGCTGCCTTGTGACAAAGAGCATAGTGAACTCAAAATGAAAAGAGGAGCAAGCACAGTGACGCATGCTTTTACTCTCGACATCTTAAAGTGGTCTTGCATAAATGCTATCGACACTTCGGCGATGGAGATGGTGGAGGTCAAAGCTGCAACCATTAAGAATAAGAAGAATAGTATTGACCATATCTGTCCTCCTGCCATTTGGGCAAACACTTCGGGAAGTGTGATGAATACCAATGATGCGCCTTCGAGCGATTCACCTGTGAGTCCAAACGATGTCACGGCAGGGAAAATAATAATTCCCATCATAATGGCAACGGTCATATCAAGCATTGATACAGTAACCGCAGTACGCGATAAAATGGTATTTTTGGGATAATAAGATGAGTAGGTTATGAGTATACCCATACCTAAACTGAGCGAGAAGAATGCTTGCCCCATAGCATTGACTACAACCGTTGCATCAATTTTGCTGAAGTCGGGATTGAGGAAGAAGCTTAGTCCTTCTTCGGCTTTAGGTAGTGATAATGATACTCCGGCAAAGATTATCAGCAACACAAAGAGCATTGGCATAAGAATATTTGACAATCGTTCAATCCCCTTCTTCACTCCTCCAAGAAGAATGGCAAAGTTTGCGATAATCATCACAAATGTAAATAGCAGAGGATTATAATCGTTGATGATATATTCATTCATCTTGGCCGAGAATAGGGCGTTGTCGAGATTGCCTCCTTCGGTGATAGGGGTATAGAGGTCTCCGGTGATAGATTGCCAAGTGTATTCGAGAGTCCAACCTGCCACCACCATATAGTAGCTCAAAATGATATATGAAGCAAGAATGCCAATAGCTCCTGCTATCCACCATTTTTTACCGGGAGTGATGTTTTGGAATGATCCCACGGCATCGGAACCGCCTCCACGTCCGAGCGAAAATTCTGCCATCATCACAGGTATGCCTAAAATAAATACGCATGCAATATATATCAAAAGAAATGCAGCACCTCCATTTTCTTGCGCCATAATAGGGAATCTCCACACGTTGCCAAGCCCTACTGCAGATCCTACAGTGGCGGCTATTAATCCTATTTTTGTTCCAAATTGAGCTTTATTCGACATAGATAGATTGTGAATTTGAGAATTTGTTGCAAAATTACAGAAAATGCCATCAATAATAAACAAAATGTGGCGTAAATTTGTAATTTTGCAAAGAATTAAATGAAAATTTAATGAAAAAGAAAGAATTTTGGTATAAACTTCCTCCATTTACATTTTCAGTAGTGGCTTTATTGACGCTATTTTATTTCACACTTGTGCCACAACCATTACCTCCGTTTGAACCACCGATGTTGAATTTTGACAAAGTGGTTCATGTGGTGATGATGTTTTTGGTAAGTACGGCGATTATGCTCGACTTTAAAAGAAGAGAGCAACAATGTGAATTGTCACTCTCAACAAAAATTTATATCACTATTGCAACTATAGCATTAGGGGCGTTTATTGAATTGGCACAAGGAACCGAGTTGATACATCGTGGATGTGATGTGTTTGACGGTGTTGCCAATGCAGTGGGGTGCATTATGGCTTTTTTTGTTGCTCCGCCCCTTTTGCGTAAGTTTCTTTAATATATTTATCGGTAATTATTTTAATTCACCGGCTAATGCTTTACGCACATCTTCTTTTAATTCATCACCTTGTTTGTCGCGTGAAAGGATTGTACCGTCAGGACCAATAATGATGATGCAAGGAATCCCCGAAATACCATAGAGGTCGGTTGGTATTGTTTGCGCATTGAGAATGTTTGGCCAAGGTAATTCTTTAGTCTTTATTGCTTCGAGGGTGTTTTGTGGCTCGTCCCACACTGCCACGCCAACGATTTCAAGGCCTTTATCGTGATATTCGGCATATATTTCTTTCAACACAGCTGCTTGACGCATGCAAGGACCGCACCAACTTGCCCAAAAGTCAACGATAGTGTATTTGCCGGGTTTTACGTAATCGCTCAATTTTGATGTTTTGCCTTCGTAAGTGATTTCAAAATCAGCATATTTATGACCGGGAGAAGTTTGTTCTTTTTTCTCCATCGCTGCGATATAGTTGTTGACGCGAGTAGACGATTTGAATTGAGGATATTGCTCAAGTGCGGCATTGAGTTGAGTTAAATTCATCTCATACATTTGTTGCAAGAACAAGTATAGACCGAGAGGATTGTTGGCGTTCTCAATCATGAGTTTATTCATGTCGTTGAGATAGCCATTGTAAATCTCTTGTTTTGCGCTATCAGTAGCAGCTTCTTGATATTTTGCTTGAAGGGTACTAACGTTCTCGCCAAAAGCATTGAGCTTTTCATTAAGAGGAGTGCCTGATGCTTGTTTGTTTTGAACAATTACATTGCCCTCTTCAACAATAAAAGAACCATAGCGGTCTTCGTCAATAATTAATTGAGCAAAGAAGGGGTTGTTGGTGTTGATGTCGAAAATGGCTTTGCAGTTTTCGACAGTCGCGCTGTCAACTTTTTGTTTCGTGTCGTAGTTTACAATATAAGCAGTTAAGCCGTCTTCATCTTCGGTGAGTTGAGCTGTAACTGTGTAGTTGCCGGCATAAACGGCAATAGAGCTAGCCATGATAGAGGCGATAGCAACGAGTGATTTTATTTTCATAACTAAAATTGTTTGTAAATTCTACTGCAAAAATAATCAATATATTCTCAATTATGATAATTTGACAATTAAAACTTTATTTAAATAGATTTAATTATTATATTTGTAAACGCTATAACTTTAAATCTAACAATATTATTATGGCAGAAAATAGCAAAAGTTTAAATATTCTCATCGAGAAATCGATTAAACAGAATTGGGAAAAATTGGCATTGACCGATTTTAATGGTTCGTCATTTCAATATCGCGACCTTGGTCGTAAAATAGCAAAATTACATTTGATGTATGAGCACATCGGGCTCAAACCGGGAGAAAAGATAGCCCTTTGTGGGCGAAACTCGGCTCAGTGGTCAATAGCATTCCTTTCGGCAATAACTTATGGGGCAGTGGCCGTGCCTATTCTTCACGAGTTTAAAGCCGATAATATTCACCATTTGGTAAATCATAGCGAGGCACGATTATTGTTTGTTGACTCCACTATTTGGGAAAATCTTGATTCATCTTTGATGTCGGAACTAGATGGAGCTATATTGATTAGCGATTATTCGTTGTTGTTGACTCGAAATGAAAAGTTGACCGATGCACGTAAGCGCCTAAATGAACTGTTTGGTGCGCGTTATCCCGAACGCTTCCTTCCTCAAGATATTCATTATTATGAGGATCAACCCGAAGAATTGGCTCTGATTAACTATACTTCAGGCTCTACCGGTTTTTCGAAGGGCGTGATGCTATCGTATAAAAATTTGTGGTCAAATGCTCAATTTACTATTGATAATCTTGAGTTTTTGAAACCGGGTGACCCATTGGTGTGTATGTTGCCATTGGCTCATATGTATGGTATGCTTGTTGAATTGATACACCCATTGATTAAGGGTTGTCACATTTATTTCCTCACTCGTGTGCCTTCTCCTAAAGTTATTATGGATGCTTTTGCTACAGTGAAGCCTAAATTGATTGTGACAGTGCCTCTTATCATCGAGAAAATTATAAAAACGAGAGTGTTCCCATTGCTCGAAAAGCCTTTGATGAGAATATTGTTGTATGTGCCATTTGTTGATGACCAATTGTTGGCGAAAGTAAAAGCCAAAATTACTGAAACATTTGGTGGAAATCTTCATGAACTCATTATTGGTGGTGCTGCTCTGAATAAAGATGTTGAGGCATTTTTGCGTCGAATCAAGTTCCCTTATACAGTGGGATATGGCATGACCGAGTGTGCTCCACTCATCGCTTACGCTCCATGGCAAGAAGCGCGAAAGGCTTCGTGTGGGCGAGTGGTTGACCGCATGGAAGCGCGTATTGATTCTCCCGACCCCGAAAACATCCCCGGTGTGTTGTGGGTGCGTGGCGATAATGTGATGCAAGGATATTACAAAAATCCCGAAGCGACAGAGTCGGCATTTGATGAAGATGGTTGGATGAATACCGGTGATATCTGTACAATCGACGAAGATAATTATGTATATATTCGTGGCCGTGATAAGAATATGATTCTTGGACCGTCGGGGCAAAATATCTATCCCGAAGAGATTGAGCAAAAACTCAATAATATGCCTTATGTGTGTGAATCAATCGTGATTGATGTGGAAAATCAATTGGTGGCACTTATCTATCCCGATATTGAGAACGGTACAAAACAAGGTATGTCGCTTCAAGATCTCGACCGCTTGATGGAAGAAAATGTGAAACAACTCAATCCCGAATTGCCGGCTTATTCACGCATCAACAGAGTGAAAGTGTATCACGAAGAATTTGAAAAAACACCAAAACGCTCAATCAAGCGTTATCTCTACCAAAACGGCTAATCTCCTATCTTGGAGTGACAAATAATAATGGGCTACTTCTTTTCGAGGTAGCCCATTGTATTAAGAGGTGAGGATTGAAATTAATTCACTATAATTTTAGTCGTTTTGCCATTTAAAGTAATCAAGTATGCTCCCTTTCGTACATTAAATATTTCTTTGTCGGACTTGATTATGTCGGAGTGAAGAAGCTTTCCATCAATTGAGGTGATTGATAGAGTTGACCCAATGGGAGCTCCCTCAATTATGATTTCGTTTACTATTGAATAAATTGAAACATCATGATTCACTACACCTTCAACACTGCCATATTCATATGTGGCGGTAAAAGTATTGGATAAATCGGTTTCATGTTCTTTACCATCATGCTCATATCTTATTGATACGCAATATTTGTGGTTGACGCTATTCTCATCATTACTAATTTTGTCGTTATACGATGTTGTTGAGTTATCTACTTGTGCCAATAGTTTGCTGTCTCTATAAATATTATATCCTTTGATTTTTATTAATGGGTCGGTGTGTAAATTGTTTGTCCAATTTAGTTTGGTTGTTCTTGTTCTGAATGCATATTCTCCATCTAATTCTACTATATTTTTTGCATAGTCGAAATTGATATATTGTATAAAGAGATTGTCAACGGCAGAAGTGATAGGGTTAATCATTACATAATAATCACCAGCCTCGGGTATGAATATCTTTATCGACTCTTCTTCTCGGTTATGATAATGAAATTTAGTTGATAAGCTTTTCTTATATTTGATGTCTTTGGGGTCAGTGCTAGAGCTAAAACCTATTTCGTATTTACCTCCAGTTAAATGATTAAGGAATGCACATATGTTAATTTCGTAGAAAGATATAGCTTTATCAAAACTGATTTTAGGGAGGACAATCCAATCATTGCATGTCCCAGCCCATGCTGTGGAGTAAAGAGCATATTCAAATCCTTGTCCTATGGGATTGAATTCCCAGTAGAATGAGTCATTTTCGCCATTAATAGTAATAACAGCCTCTTTCGTGCCTTGTGTAGCGAAATCAAACAAATAAGGAGATGTGGGAAGGTTGTAGCTGTTGCCAAGGTATATTTTATTTGACACGCTTCTATCTGATTGTGAAAAGTCAATAATGGCTTCTACTTGGGCTTGATATGGGAGTTGTTTGTCCGGAATATCAATGTCGAATGAGAACTGATTGTCTGCAATTAGTTCATTGTTGAGCTTTTTGTCGTTGAGATATACATTGTATTTAACATTAGAACTGTCAACATATCCATTGTTAACTCCAATATTGCTCACCTTGTCCCATTTGATAGTTTTGTGGTCAAGAACTACGTTTGTGGGTGCTTGGGGCTTGTCGTTGCCAACGAAGAATAGGCAATGAGCGCCAACACCATGTGTAGTGTCTGTGTTAACTACTTGATACGATTTTATTACTAAGCGATGTTTTCCCTCTTTTAAATCCATAGGTAAGCTAAGATTCTCACCTGGCTTACCTGATAGTTTTGTGGTAATATCGTCGATAGTAACATCGATATAAACTATTCCGGAAAGAGGTGTAGAGTCGATAGAATAAGAGGGGACTGTTATATCAATACATCCTGTCGTTGATGCTTGTGGATAGTTGATGTAAACAATAGGTTTTTGTGGTGATTGAGCCACTGCAAAAACATCGGGGTTTGCCATCCAATGATAATGTTTATTGATCATTCCTTTGTATGATGTTATATTTTTGCTTTTTTTTGTTTGAGTATCAAAAAGAATAGTTCCCGATTCTATATTAGTATAAGTTTTATCTAAATAACTAAAATAAGATATAATAAACGCATTGTCAACAAGACTGTATGTCATAGAGTGCATATTTCCGTAAACTAGGCTTTCGGGAATGGGAAGATCTGCTATTTTCTCAACAAGTCCGGTTGTTTTGTTTAAAATGCCTATTTCTCCGTATAAATTTGTAACATATAGTTCTCCGTCTAAAGGATTATATGCAAGCGAGAATATATCGGTCCATACTGATTGCATTGTCGCTATGTAGGAGCATTGTTTTGTTTTTGGGTCGTATTTTTGGAACCAAGTCTCATCGAGAGAGCAATCATAGTAGTTGTTGGAATATTTATATGTTAGAAGATAGTATATATTCTCGTTGGCGTCGTAAGCTATGCCTTTAAGAGATTTAGAACCATCATATGTTTCTGTGTATATTGAATCGCTTATTGTTTCACCTGTCAATGCATCAAATACGGCAATTGAGTTTACATAATCAAAGTTGGATGAAATCTGTGTGCTAAAAAGATATACTTTGTCGCCACAAATGAATGAGCAGTTTCTCACTCCTGGATGGTAGTTTGCATTAATTGAATAGAGCAAAGACTCTGAACCATTTGAGGTTATTTCTCTCCAAGGATTTAGGTTTATTTCATCGGTGGGGTATCTGCCTCCTTGCACTGATGTGAAATTAGGATAATAGCTTCTCCCGGTGATGGAATTGATGGAGATAAGAGCTAAAATAAGAGTAAAAATCTTTTTCATAGGCAGTTGATTTAAGTGAGTTGATAAAATAATTGCTATATCTCAAAAATTTTGGTATTATTATGGCTATTTTCGATCCAGAAACTCTTTTGCAAATATAGTAATTATAGATTAATTTGTGATGTAAATTTATATATTTTTTTGAATATTGCCCTTATTCTCATATGAATACGCGTGAGGGGTAGAAAAGACTAAAAGATTAAGTAATAGAAGATAGTTGGGAAGGAGACGCTTTATTCCGATATTTATAAAAAACAAACAACTCCGTTGAGAATTTCAACGGAGTTGCGATTGAGATATAGTGTTGTATAATTATTTCAAAGCGTCTTTAACGGCGTCATTGGGCACCATTTCTTCTTTAAACATATAAGCACCTGTCTTTGGAGATTTTACCATTTTGATGACTTTGCTATATGTACGACCTTCACCTTTTTGGAGTGATGCTACGGTTTTCTTTGCCATATCTAGTTATTATTTAATTTCTTTGTGAACTGTTACTTTTTTGAGGATAGGGTTGTATTTTTTCAACTCCAAACGCTCAGTAGTATTTTTGCGGTTTTTGGTAGTGATGTAACGAGAAGTACCGGGCATACCACTTGCCTTATGTTCAGTGCATTCGAGGATAACTTGCACGCGATTACCTTTAGCTTTCTTTGCCATCTTCTTAGTATTCTATAAATTTAATATCCTTACCTGTTAAATAACCCTTTTCGGCAGCTTGCTTCATCGCAAGGTTAAGGCCGAGTTTGTTGATAGTGCGGAGACCGGCAGCTGAGATAGTGAGGCTGATCCACTCGTCTTGTTCAACCCAATAGAACTTCTTAGTGAAGAGGTTCACATTGAATTTACGTTTAGTACGTCTCTTAGAGTGCGATACGTTGTTGCCAACCATCGCTTTCTTGCCTGTAATTTGACAAATCTTTGACATGGCTGTTGTTGTTTATCTTGTTTATTATTAATTAACACGTTTTCGTTTAATGACTTACATCAGGTCTCATATCGCAGCTAAGTGCATCATTCTTAACAGCTTTCAAGATGGGCCACAAAACAGAGTGCAAAGTAACGAATTTTTCTTGATTTACGCAAATATTTCAACTCTAAATGTGAAAAATAAAGCTGAAAATCATCATAAATCATAAAATCACAACTTTTTCAGCTCATGAATAAGAGAAATGATTGCAATGGTGGTGGCGCGGTCGATTACTCGGCTGCGGTTGCCGGGGAAGTGGTGAACGGCAGAGACTATGCCCCGTGGCGATTTTACAGCGATGCACACTGTACCTACCGGTTTGTCGGGAGTGCCACCTCCGGGGCCGGCAATGCCCGATGTAACAATGGCGCAATCGGTGTCGATGACATTGCATGCTCCTTGTGCCATCTCTTCAACAGTGGGAATGCTTACGGCTCCATAAGTATCGAGTGTTTCGTTGAGTACGCCCAATACGCGATGTTTTACATCGTTGCTATAAGCTACAATACTGCCCATAAAGGCTGAAGAACTGCCTGCTATAGAGGTTATTTGGTGAGCTATGTTGCCGCCGGTGCAACTTTCGGCAGTGGCAACAGTGAGACCTAAACGGTTGAGGTGATGTAATAATATTTGAGGAGGGGTGAGATCTTCGGAATGTAATACATCATCGCCAAAGCGAGCAATTAATTCACTATGATATTTGTCAAGTTCTTGATTGATAAACTCTTTGTCGGTATGCGTGCCGTCGAGACGTAAGCGTATCAATCCCGGTTTGGGTAGATATGCAAGATGGATATATGATGGTAGTGCATCTTCCCAATCGTTAATCTCCATTGCAATGCGCGATTCGCTCCAATTAGTTATGAGTATTGTGCGATGCTCAAGGGTGATGTCGCTATTATATTTCTCTAATAACATAGGAAGTACTGCCTCGCGAAACATTTGTTGTGTTTCAAAAGGAACGCCCGGCATGGCAACAAGTACTTTTCCCCCTTGCTCAAACCACATGAGTGGGGCTGTGCCAACGCGATTTTGGATTACCTTGCACGATGATGGCACGATTGCCTGTGCTGCAGTGAGGTCGTTGAGCTTAAGCCCACGACGAGCTACAACGTCTTTAACGTTTTCGAGTACTTCGGCATTTTCATATAGCTTGCCGCCGAAATATTGGCAAAGGGTTGCTTTGGTGAGGTCGTCTTTTGTGGGGCCAAGTCCGCCGGTGGTAAGAACCACATCGCTCGACTCAAACGCACGGTCGATAGCTCGCAAAATCTGAGAGGCATCATCGCCTACCACTTGCACATCATTGACATGCCACCCATATGGCTCCACCATGCGAGCAATATCACCCGAATTAGTATCTATAACTTGTCCGATGAGAATCTCATCACCAATAACAATAATTGAAACGTTCATTTTGAGTTGAGAATTTATTTGCAAAATTTATAGGGGAAGGTGTTAATAAGAAAGGGACTGCAGAGTCGTTGTTTAATAGGAATTCCGAATAGTGAAAGAGATAGCTCGCAAAAGGATAATTGTGGCCGAAAATGCAACTGCGAAGCAGTTGTACAACAGGAAATCCCATAATGGAGCGAAGCGGAATTATGGGGTATATAAGATGCGAGTATATATACCTCGAAGAGGTTTTATTGTGGAGAGATATATTCATTAATCTCATGTTGCTGAAGTATTGATTTATATTCATCATCAAAAGAAATTACACGATGATGTTCCTCTTGATTTTTGATATAATTAATAACACTATCTTTTGCTTCCCATGAAACACTAAATGCGGCATATTCTTTTGACCAACCATCAAATTTTGGGGAATTGCCCGATTGTTTAATCCATATACTTGAACTACGTTTAATTTCTCTAACTAATTCCATCAAACTAATGGATTGATGAATGCCGATGAGCATGTGTATATGGTTCCTAATACCGTTAATGCGATATAAACGGCTGTTTTTATTTGTAACAATCCCCCAAATATATTTGAATAAATCGGTTTTGTTATCTTGAGATAATGTCATTTCACGATTCTTGGTGTTGATAACTATGTGGGAGAGTTGTATTACGTAGCTCATAGTTTTTTGTTTATTAATGTAACGTCTTCGACGTATAGTTTATTGTTTTTCTTATCCCCACAAATCGCTACGCTCTATTGTGGGGTTTCCTGAAGTGTAACAGCTTTGCTGTTTCTGCGTCTACATCGTATCCCGGCAGATTGCGTTGCTCTATTGTGGTGTTTCCTGAAGTGAAACAGCTTCGCTGTCCCTGCGATTACATCGTATCCCCACAAGATGCGTTGCTTTTCCTTCGTTCCTCTTATTATATTGTGATGCGGGCGTAGGGGACGGCGTCGTAGTGGCAGAAGTCGCCGGCGAGGTGTTTGTAGTAGCCGGCTATGGCTACCATGGCGGCGTTGTCGGTGGTAAAAGCGCGTTCGGGAATGAAGGCTTTAAGCCCGCGACTTGCACAATAGTCGGCTATGGCTTGTCGTACGCCAGAGTTGGCCGATACCCCTCCACCTATGGCTACGGTTTTCACTCCGGTGAGGTCAACGGCTTTTTTGAGTTTGTCGAGAAGAATTTCGATGATAGTGCGTTGTAGCGATGCGGCAAGGTCGGCTTTGTTTTTTTCGATAAAGTCGGGGTCGAGCTTTTTTGCATCGCGCAAGGTGTAAAGGAAAGACGTTTTTAGTCCGCTAAAACTGTAATTGAGTTCGGGAATGTGAGGCTTTGAGAATTTGAAACGAGTAGCATCACCTTCGGCCGCGAGTCGGTCGATATGTGGACCACCGGGATAGGGTAGTCCCATCACTTTGGCGCATTTGTCGAATGCTTCACCGGCAGCATCGTCGATGGTTTGACCAAGCACCTCCATGTCGTTATAATCTTTTACGAGAATTATTTGAGAGTTTCCGCCCGATATGAGCAGGCAGATGAACGGATATTCAGGTACAATATCATTGGGCTCACGGCGAATGAAGTGAGAAAGGACATGGCCGTGAAGGTGGTTAACATCAACGATAGGAATACGCAATCCAAGAGAGAGGCCTTTGGCAAAAGATGTTCCCACGAGCAAAGAGCCAAGAAGCCCGGGTCCACGAGTAAAGGCAATGGCGTTAAGGTCGGTTTTTTCGATGCCGGCACGCTTAATGGCGGTATCAACTACGGGTACGATGTTTTGTTGGTGAGCACGAGAAGCCAATTCGGGCACCACACCTCCATATTCCTCATGTACACTTTGACTCGCTATGACGTTTGAAAGAAGAATGCCATCTTTAATAATTGCCGCACTGGTGTCGTCGCATGAAGATTCAATACCTAATATAATGGTGCTCATAAAATCCTATTTTTTGCCGTTGATATTTTTACAATGCAAAGTTACACAAAAGAAACGAAAAAATACGGCGATGAGCCAAGCTAATTTGACCCACCGCCACATATCACATACTTTGTTTAGTTGTTTGTGATGATTTGCTAAGATATTATAATATCATCAAAAATAATAAGACTGAATATATAATAGCCATTGTAATGCCAATGATGCCTATAAGCATCCAATAACGCTTTTGCCAAGTAAAACCGGTGTCTAAACTTTCTTCTTCTTCGATAGCAGTTGTGATGTTTGTTCCTGCTTTATATATAAAGAATGTGCCGATTCCTGATATTATATAAATTAATAAAAGAAAGATGTCTTTTGTATCAAAGTAGGAGGGGGTATAACCATAATACATATATGATGAATAATAAGTAGCAATTTTTATTTTACCATAGATATAAAAGCCGATAGATATAATAAGAAAACATGTTGAAATGATGCCACAAGTTTTCATCCATTTGCCTATGCTCAGAAGCGAATCTATAGCATTGTCGCTTAATTGTGTGTAATTGTTTGATTCCATCGCCTCGGTTAAAGGTGTTGATTCTTCTTGATTTGAGTTGAATACGTTGTTTGCATTTGTAGTAGTAACGTCACTGATGATTTCATTTGTTTCCATAAAATAGATTGATTTGATTAAATATGTAAATATGACACAAAGATAAAGATTAAATTTGAATTATCAAAAAAAATAAAAGAAAATTTAGCTTATTGATAAAAAAATAATGTCTAAATCTAAAAAAAACAACAATTTTAGGGGTGTAAATTCTTGAGAAATAATTTTTTAAAAGAAAAAGACCCTAACCTATATAGGAAAGGGTCGTATAAGTGGTTTAAAAATATTCTTATTTAATGAGTTTTTTGCCAAGAGCAGTGAGGCAACCGGTGAGTTGGCTTTTAAGAATAGTGAGATCTACTGTATATCCACGATTTTCACCTAATTCGAATTGTTGATAAACAAAAGTTATTCCTTTCGAAGATAGATAAAAGTCTTTGGAAATTTTAAGTTTATTTATTGCTTTAGTGTGGATTTCATCGCCGCCAAAATAATTTGTTGCTTTGAATTTTTTTGCTTTTTGCCGAAGGATGTTTATTACTTTTGTTGTTTTAGAAGATAAAATAAAGTCAGAGACTTTTAAGTCTTTTTTTGAGGGATATAGTAGTTTATGTATTTCATGAAACACCACCCTCGTCCTGCAGAAGGCCCCCCCAATAAAGCACATTCATAGACAATAAGTGATGCTGATTTTGATTTAACTTCTCCATTAAGAGAGTTGTACGTATTCATATAAGCATCTTCAGGAACACTTGAAGCTGCTTCTGAGTAACAATCGTCATAAAGATATTTATCTAATGCATCATTAAAAGGTAAATTTGAGTTGTCTAAAAAATTGGTAGTTATTTTTTTCTCAATAATTGATTTGAGATAATTGTCATCTATAGGTAATTTTATGGTATAATTCCTTTCATCATAAATTAAATCAGTGTCATCGCCATAAAGAAAAAAGTATGCAGTTTTAGAAATTGTTTTAAAAGTTACCGCATTGATAATAGGTGATGCGATAAAAAGCATCAAAAATGATAGAAAAATAGTTTTTTTCATAAAAATGGTAGTATTAAATATTAGTGATAGGCACAAAGGTAGAAAAAAATTGTAAAAGTAGATGATTTTTGTTTATATTTGTGGTTTAAAAATATCAAGATATGGAAGAATTGATGTTTAAAGTGGCCGCAGCAGTGCCGCAAGTTAATGTGGCAGACTGTGAATTTAATACCAATAGCATAGTAGATGTGTGTGAAACACTCAATGCACAAGGTGTGGAATTAGTGGTGTTTCCTGAATTATCAATAACCGGCTGCACGTGTGGAGATTTGTTTCGTAGTGAAGTGCTTGTCGAACATTCTCAAGATGCGATAGCTATCTTGGTAGAGAAATCCAAATCGTGGAATTTGACATTGGTTGTAGGTACAATAATTGAATATAATCATCAATTGTATAATTGCGGAGTGATGATTTCGCATGGTCATGTTGTCGCTGCAGTTCCTTCAAAACAGTCGATGGTTAAAGGTCCTTTTGCTGTAGCAGAGGAAGATGAAACTTCCATTAAAATTAATGGTCGCAGAGTGCCCTTTGTGAGCGATAAAGTGGTGCGCTATGGCGATTTTGCTGCATGGATAGTTGTTGGCGATGGAGATGTGACCAACGTGCCGAATGATGCAAATATAATCATTCATTTGGGAGCTCATAGCGCAGTAATGGGCGAGAGCCGATGGTATATCGATTCGGTCGTGCATAATTCGGCAAAATTTGGTGTGGCATATATTTATTCGTCGGCAGGGTATGGCGAATCAACAACTGATTATGTGTATGATGGCAATGCTGTAGTGGCCGAAGATGGTAATCTCAAGGCATGTAATGAGTTGTGGCAACGAGGCGCGCAAATGGTGGTTGCTGAAGTAAGTGCTCAGCATCACAATTTTGTGAGCCGCAGGAATAATTCTTATTCAAAGAAGATTGCGGCAGAAGTAAATCCTTTTATCCCTTATGGAGATATGAGTGATGAATGTTATAGCGATGCTGTAAATATACAAGTTATGGGATTGATGCGCCGCATGGAGGTTACTCGAAGTAAGTCGCTTGTGATAGGTATCTCGGGAGGACTTGATTCGACATTAGCATTGCTCGTAGCCGTTAAAACATTTGACCGCATGGGACTTGATCGCCAAGGAATAGTGGGAGTTACAATGCCCGGTTTTGGAACGACCGATCGCACTTATAATAATGCCATTGTGATGATGCGGTCATTGGGTATCTCAATGCGAGAAATCTCAATAGTCCCGGCAGTAAGTCAGCATTTTAGAGATATAGGACATGATGCCTCGGTGCACGATATTACATATGAGAACTCGCAGGCGCGCGAACGCACTCAGATATTGATGGATATTGCCAACCAGGTGAATGGAATGGTGCTAGGCACAGGTGATATGTCGGAGTTGGCACTAGGGTGGGCTACATATAATGGCGACCACATGTCGATGTATGGCGTTAATGCCGGAGTGCCTAAAACCCTCGTGCGTCGATTGGTGTTATGGATTGCATCGAAGGAACAAGATGAGGACTGTCGTCAAGCATTATTTGATATAATTGACACTCCCATCAGTCCTGAACTAATTCCGGCTGATAATGAAGGTAATATAAAGCAGAAAACTGAGGATTTAGTGGGTCCATATGAGTTACACGATTTCTTTATGTATTATGTATTGAGATATGGATTCTCTCCAAAGCATATTTTTACTCTTGCTGTAGATGCATTTGAAGGGGATTATGATGTGGCAACGATTAAATATTGGTTAACTACATTTTTCCGCCGATTTTTTACACAACAATTCAAACGTTCGTGCATGCCCGACGGACCATGTGTGTGTGGCTATAGCCTTTCTCCCCGAGGAGCATGGCAAATGCCTTCTGATGCATCATCGTCGTTGTGGTTAAAGGAATGTGAGACACTAGGGTTATAATATATAAAGAGGCTGTGTCAAAATACTATATTTTGACACAGTTTCTTTTTTAAGCAGCAAGGTTTCTAAAATCTGTAAAATCGTCAAATTTCATTTTTTTGCAGAATATTCAATTCACGGAGTCCAAAAAGCGGTTAAAAAATATGATTTGAGAGAAAAACGTGTGATTTTCTCCATTTATAAGCCCTTTGGCAATCTTTGAGCACATTTTTTTGATATTAAAGGCAATGGCAAAGAAGGCAAAGTCCATAGTAACCTTGTCTATCCCAAAATGTCTAAAACGTTTGTATTGCATATTGTTTTTCATTTGACCGAAAATGGCTTCC
>JAZNGZ010000089.1:0-63841 GCA_045576735.1 Muribaculaceae bacterium | reverse complement strand
TCCTTTTTTTATTTTGCTAATTAAACCTTTTTTTCTGAGATTCGCTCTTTGGGGCTACGCGCCCCAACCGCTGGGCAAACCCGCGGTGTTTTTCATATTATTTTCACCGCTGGTGTCGCACTTCGGTTTGGAATCTTCACAATAATAAAACACGAACGCCATCCCAATTGAGATAGCGTCCGTATTTTTTCAATTTAGAGAAATTACTACATTTCTGCTAAGTGTATTAATAAAAGTATAACTTCAGTGTGTCATTTTACTACATTTATTCTAACGAGTTTTAAACTCCATTCTTTTAAATCCATATTTAACGTGAGTTAGATATATAAATTAATTAGTATCAGATAAAAATCGAGGGGCTTGCACTTTGACGCAGCCCCTCGATATATGCATTTATAAATGTGGGTTATTTAACCACTACTTTCTTTGTCAACACAATGTCGCCTGAGATTATTTTAACGAGGTAAATGCCAGGAGCAACATTTAATTCAACCTTTGAAACATCAGATTCATTGGCCAATTGCACGCCACCCATATTGTAAACCTGTACATTATCAACAACCTTTCCAAGGTTCATTTGAGAACCGTCAACTGCAATCGACATATCTTGCGAAAGCACACTTTCAATTCCCGACACGCTTGTATCGGTCAATTCATATGCAGCGACACCATTACCCGGCACATATACATAAATCCATGCTATACCTTCTTCGCCGAGCACATAATCAACCTCAGCTTGATATGTAGCACTATTAACCGAACCGATAGAACCTTTGGGGAATTCCCACATCAATTCCATAGAGCTGAAATCATAGTTAGAATTTACCTTTGTGAGGTTATATGCGTGACCGGTAGTATTATAATCGCAATAAGGATAAATCAAATAGTTATTTTTGTTGAGAGTGAGATATGCGCCACCATTAATTTCAAAACCTTGGGGAGTCAAAGCCGATTTGTTGGCAAATGAATCGGTAATCTTACCGGTAGAGAAATTATAACGTGTCATGTGAATATCGCCACCAACAACAAAAATATCATCATTGGTAATAGGAATTACAAATGGTGCAATACCTAAATTAGCGGCACTTGAAGGATAGAATGACTTGAGGGTGCATGATGTTGCAGTGGCTTCTTCACCGTCTTCAAAGGTCCAACGCAAAATAGTGTTAGACTTAGACAATGCAGCAAATACAGTAAAGTTCCCTTCTGCCACATCACCGGTTATTGCCACATGGTCAACACGAGGAGAAGAAAGCCCCGACTTTGTTAATGAAGCGACCTCGGTCAAAGCCCCTGTTTCAAGGTCAACCATATGAATCTTCAATGGGTTTGAACCTATATTAAGAGTGAGGTTAGAGATACACACATTTCCTTTTGAGTCCTTTACTACGTCGTTACATGGGTAGTATGAAACTTTAGCTTCATCACCAAGAATTATATCCGATACAATTTCACCTGTCTTACCCTCCATTTTGCGAAGGTAGATTGTTGTGTTTGTAGAATTTTCAGTGCGACCCGATAGGTAGACATAGTCACCAACAGCACAGAAGCCACGATTATATGAACCATTTTCTCCAAATGACATATTATCATAATCATCCATCACTGAGCGAAACCAAAGGCTCTTATATGTAATGTCGCCTACTTGCGCATAAGTATCTTTGTCAAGTTTGATTGAATAACCGGGTTCAAAACTACCAACAACTATTTTAGTGATTTCAAATGAACGCACTTCGCTTGCTGAGGTTGTCATGTGAGAATCTTTTGAAAGTACTCGCCAATAGAATTTACCTTTACCTAGCAATGATATTACCATAGGTTCGGTTATTTGCGATGCACCGGCAGTGATTTCCTTTTTATATTTAATGTTTGAGAAATCTTGATAAGCCGATACTTGTAGCTCATAAGTATCAACATCTACCCCATTCCATTTAAAATTGAAATCGGCATCAATAGATGCGCCATTTGAGGGAGAGACGAGAGTCACAGCCGGAGCCGATGGGCGTGTTGAGGTTTTAAATGTTGCCACATCACTCACTGCAGGGAGTTTTCCACTCTCGGTCGATGAAACACGCCAATAATAAGTTTTTGAGGCCTCCAATGAACCTAAGTCTACGCTCACGCTATTGGTTGTTAATCCTTTTTTTTGGATAAGAATGCTTGTAAAATTGATATTATCCGACACCTCCAACGCATACGTCGCGCCAGTTACAGCAGACCACTTAAAATCAGTAACCCACTCAGCAACAGTGCCGTCGACCGGAAAGGTAAGCGTCACCTTGGTCGACTCCCCGTCGGGATAACCTACTATAGCCGGTTCAAACTCATTACCATATCCATCATATACACACACAGCATAGTAGTAATTACCTTGCTTATCGGCGGGAACATCGTATGTTGTAGCATAAGACACATCTAACAAATACTCATTGCTGATACCATCTCCATTTGAAAGTTTTGCGGCATCAAGAGTTACCGATGTAGGTATAGCATATACTGTATATCGAATAATCGCATTGCCATTTGTTACTGCATTCCATGAAAGTGCCGAGCCGGTAGAAGTGAGATTTGCCACTTTACCATAACTTGTTTTAGTTTTCCATGTCACAACCGGAGTCAACGCTTTATGTGTAAACTTATTTGTTTTCATATAATCACCCAAACCGGTTGTTTCAGGGCCATTAATATATTTGGCACTATAATATATAATACCTGGAGCATTATTTTCATTATATTGACGAGTCAGCTCTGTTTGTTTAGCCATCTCAACCCATCCACTTGTAGTATTTGACAATTCGCCATCTGCCCCCAAATCGGCTGATTCTTGACTAGCATAAAAATGACGTCCATAAAAATTCCCTACATAACTCCACCACTTTACCAATGGTTCATAAGGAGCCGTAGAGTGAGTTGTGGGCCAATACATTTGAGGCGAAATAAAATCAATAGTTCCTGCTTTCAACCATGCCAAGGGATCAGAATAGATTTGTGAATATTGCCAATCCGAAGCCTTTACGCCATAAGAAGAAGGAGAAGGCAATCCATATTTACTATATGACGATGAACCGGCAACTCCTGCAGGAGATATACCAAATCGCACATCGGGACGTTTTGCTTGAATTGCATCATATACATCTTTCACCATTTGGTTTACATTAGCACGACGCCAATCTCCTATTGACATTGTAGTACCACTTGCTTTATAATCATCATAATCGGGAGCTGATGATGATTCAGATGTACCACCGCTAGCATAGAAATAGTCGTCAAACAAAATTCCATCAATAGCATAATTATCAAGAATTTCATTCACTACATTTACAATATGTTGACGGGTTTCGGGCAAAGCGGGATTAAAAGTCTTATAACTGGTGTTTGATGTACCTGCTATAATCATATCGTTATTTAGCCATTCTTTGTCAAATGATGTAGACCAACTTGTTCCTGTTGTCCATCGATAAGGATTTAACCACACATATGCTTCCAAGCCGCGTTTATGAGATTCTTCCACAAAATATGCCAAAGGATCCCAACCCGGGTCTTTGCCACGAGTTCCTGACAAATAGCTCGACCAAGGAGCATATTTTGATGGGTACATTGCATCAGCCATCGAACGGATTTGAAAACATGACCCATTCATATTTGTATTTACAAATCCATCAAGATATTCTATCATTTCGGCTTTTTGCTTAGTTTGAGCCGAAGATGTTGCTCCTTGAGTTGAGGGCCAGTCAATGCCCCACACAGTTGTGAACCATATTGAACGCATCTCGCGTTTAGGCGATACAGCTGCCACAGTGTTGCACATCATGGCAACCACAATCGATAACACAACTGTGAGTTGTCTAAAATTTTTAATCATAAATGTTAATAGTTTTTTGTTATGTAATAGTTAGTTATTTTGCAATAGTTTTAATGATGGGCTTGAGTTTGTCAGCAAAATAACGGAAACCCATATCGGTAAAGTGATAGTTGTCAACAGTAAACTCTGTATTTCCGCCAAACACTTCTTCGGCCTCCATATAATAAATATTTTCGGCACCTTCGGCCTTTAATTTATCATAAAAATCTTTCAATACATCATTTTTTGCATTAATAGCGTCGGCTGTTCCCTTGTTGTATCTCATAATTGGGAACAACGGACTTTCGACAAATAAGATGGGAACATCGGGGCGTTTTTCACGCAAATAGCGATAGAATGGTTCGATACGTTCTTTCAACTGTTCAGCAGTATTATTGGGCAAACAGTCAAAAATATACAAACCGGCATCAACCGATGCTAACAATGGAGCAACTTCCATATCGAGCTGACCATTTCCACTGAAACCAAAGTTGTAGAATTCACGATTCATTTCACGTTCAAGAATATTGGTATAAGCCATACCCGGACGTGATGCACAAGCGCCTTGTGTAATACTTGTTCCATAAACTACAATAGGTTTTTCGCGGCATGGCAAGTCAACTTTTGGAGCCTCAATCACAGCCGATGAATCAACTCCAATATAAAGGCTATCAATACCATCATACAATGGCAAATAAAGAAGATACTCACGCATTTTCTTTTCCATGCCACTTACTATTGAATATTTCGAAGCTTTTTTATTAACCGTAGGACGCACACTGCTCACAAATGTCCATTCATTATTATCATCAAGAGTATATAAATCCAATCCTCTGATACCTACAGGGGTCATGTGATTCATTTCAAGTTCAATTGTCGACACCCATTTAGCACTTAAAGCAGTGGCATCTGACGAAAAACGGATTGCCATCCCTGCGGTATTAGTACCCAAGGTGTACAACAATTCACGCTTCACTTGCGATTTCAAAGAATCAGGGAAACGAGTAAAGCCCTCTTGGGCTGGAACTACCGACCCATACAATGGAAATTGACGAGCATCATGGTAAACTAAATTCTTTGCGACACAAACCGATATCGCACACAAGAATAATAAGGTAACAAATTTTCTCATGAGTAAAATTATTTTATAGCTATTAATTTTATGCAAATATACGACAAAAAAAAATATCAATTCCGCAATTATTACTTTATATAATCTATAAACCTCTTTTAACTCAATTTTTGAACACTTCTTTGTTATTATCTCATTAATTATTGCTAACTTTGCACGATATTATTGAAAATTCAGTTTTTCGACATTATGTATAAGTATCTTTTAATAGCCATATCAGTGTTGCTGCTCAGCTCTTGTGGAGAATATCAACAAGTGCTCAAGAGCTATGACCCCGATTATAAACTTGACTATGCAAAAAGAGCTTTTGCTCAACAAAAATATGTACAAGCCTACACTGTCCTTAAAGACATTGTAA
The DNA here is from genome assembly GCA_045576735.1 of Muribaculaceae bacterium. Taxonomy (GTDB): domain Bacteria; phylum Bacteroidota; class Bacteroidia; order Bacteroidales; family Muribaculaceae; genus RGIG4079. The sequence goes on along the minus strand of JAZNGZ010000089.1, from coordinate 58,510 downwards.
CCGTGTTTAAAGGCACCGAAAAGGCCGAAGAGTCTCTCTATCTATTAGCATTGAGCCACTACGAAAACAAAGAGTATCTCGACGCTAGCCTTTACTTTCAAACATATTACTCTCGCTATCCAAAGGGCAAATATACCGAGTTAGCACGTTTCTATTCAGGCTATGGGTACTATCTCGACTCCCCCGAAGTGCAACTCGACCAAAGTGGCACTCACAAAGCTATTGAAGAACTTCAAGCCTTCCTCGACTACTTCCCTCGTAGCGACAAAGTTTCAACCGCTCAAAATGCAATCTTTGAACTTCAAGACAAATTAACCCTCAAAGAATTACAAAACGCCCAATTATATTATAATTTAGGTACATATTTGGGCAACAACTATCAATCGGCTGTTATCGTAGCCGAAAACGCTATAAAAGACTACCCTTACTCAAAGCATAAGGAAGAACTTGAAATGCTTATTCTTAAGGCTAAATATCAAGAAGCAAACTTAAGTATCGACGAAAAAAAGGCCGAACGTTTTCGTGATGTTATTGACGAATATTACTCATTCATCAACAATTACCCCGATAGTTCAAATCGCGAAGAAGCCGACAATATTTTCAAAATTGCTTCAAAATACGTAAAAGAATAACTCCGTTAATAATATAAATATACATTATAATAATTATGGACTACAAAAAGACAAACGCTCCTTTAAACACCGTGACTCGCGACATGATTGAATTGTCACAAGACACAGGCAATGTCTATGAAACAGTGTGCATCATCGCTAAACGCGCAAACCAAATCGCAGGCGAAATGAAACACGACCTCGAAAAGAAGCTTCAAGAATTTGCTTCGCTCAACGACAACCTAGAAGAAGTGTCGGAAAACCGCGAACAAATCGAAATTTCTCGTTATTACGAAAAACTTCCTAAACCCACACTTATTGCGACTCAGGAATATATTGAAGACAAAATCCACTATCGCAATCCTAGCAAAGATAAAGTAAATCTTGACTAATTACGACATACACAAAGGAAAATTTTGACATAAGAAAAAAAATCACTACCTTTGTGCGCTCATTTTTTATTAACTATTTAAAATTTCAAAAGAATGCACTTGAATTCTGAAGAAAAAGTAGAAATCTTTGAGAAATACGGTAAGGGCAAGACTGATACTGGCTCTCCTGAAGCTCAGATAGCATTATTCTCAGTCCGTATTGCTCATTTGACTCAACACTTGAAGTCAAATCACAAAGATTATAGCACTGCGAGAGCTCTTAAGATGCTCGTTGGTAAACGTCGTCGTCTTCTTGACTACCTCAAGAAAAAAGACATCAGCCGCTACCGCGCTATCATCGCTCAAAAAGAGCTCGGTATCAGAAAGTAAGCCGCAGGCACTACTTGAAGATTACAAAAAAAGCATCGCAATTGCGATGCTTTTTCGTTTTACCCTAACATAAATTCCTTTCAATCGCCCGATAAACTCTAATCATAATTTAACTCCACATCTATCTACTTATTCTCTCAAAAAATAACATATAATAGGACACGCCTAACAACATATAAATTAAGATAATAATTCCACCTATTATTTAATCAAAAAAATCGTTCTGATATAATGTTAAATGAAACATACCTTTGTGTTGATTTTACATTTATTTAGTTATTTCTTTATTTTTTAGCTAAAAATGTTTGTTTGTGTGATTTTTACCCTTTATCTTTGCATCAGTTCTTAGAAACAGACAATTTACTAACCATTTAATTAACTAAATTATGAAAAAGTCAGTTTTATCATTAGCGATTTTACTTGCAGTAGGTATATCCTACCCAATCGCATCAGTGGCTAATACAGCTAATTTCCCTAGCGAGTTCCCAGCTGACGCTACACACCCTGCTAACTATCCCGGTGAGTATCCGGCTGATGCTGAATTCCCTGCTAACTATCCCGGTGAATATCCGGCTGATGCTGAATTCCCTGCTAATTATCCCGGTGAATAAATTAAATAGAACACCAATAATTAATTAGACATAAAATAATTAAAACATTTTCCTTTAAACCCTTTTATATATAAACACCGAGCACTGCCTAAGGCAGTGCTCATTTTCTTATACATCTCATATAGACTTAATTATTCTCCTAAAATATCACTATGAGTGATTAATGAAACGTAATACTATTTGCGAGGAGCTATAATGCGTTCACCAAGGAAGCGAGCAAATTCATTTTTAAGCTGTTGTAATTTCATTAACTCAGCCATCAACCTTCGTTGCTCTTCATGATTATTTGCAGCGTCCTGAATGCGATTACGCACATCTTTTAACCGACATTGTAATATTGCTTCTTTTAACTCATAAATTGCACGAGGCACTAATTCTTCAAGGCGGTCTTGTTCTGTTTCAATCTTTGTATATTTTGTATGAACTTTACTCAATACATATTTTTCGCTAACCAAATCGGTTGTTACTTTTCTAACTACATCATCTGAAGTTGACACAAGAGCCTTTTCAATATACATCATACTATAGTCGGTCAAATATTTCGAATATTCCTCATCACACGTTTGTGTCAAAGTTTGTTCACGACGAGTAATTTCGGCCAAATCAGCGGCGGTTTCCTGTATTTTTGAGATTCCTTCACTGATTTTTCGATTTCTCAACGACTGTGCTTCAAGAATATACTTATTAAAATCATCTGCAAATGTACTCGCTACATCTTCACGCGCAACAGTAAAAGCCTTTAAATAACTTGGGTTAGTGAATGAGATGCCGTCATATTCCAATTCTGACGTTATATAATCAATCACCGACAATGGGTATGTATTACCTTCTTCGTCACATGTCTCACAAAGGGTCAACATTCCATATTTCAGCACATATCTCAAAACTTCACGTTCATATGGTTCAAGAAATGCACATTTAGCATTATCATAGGGATTAACATCACTATCGGAAGGAGATGATATAGATCCCTCTGCCTCATTAGGAATATAAGAATCGCTATGCTCTTCGTCTGATTGCGATTGCTGCCCAAGCGATTGACGTGCATCGTGTCGTTGACGTTGCTGAGCTTCCTTTTCACGACGTTGAGCAATATTTTTTGCTACATGGCGAGTTAAAAGTTTTTCATCTATTTCCAACCTACGGCTACACTCCTTTATATATAAGGCACGAGTGATATCATCGGGGATTACTGATATAGAACGAACGATATCGGAAATAGCCTTAGAACGTTGTACAGGATCATTTTCTACTCCTTGCAACAATATCTTTGTCTTAAACTCAATAAAATCTTGTTCATGCGAAGCAAGATACTCCTCAAGTTCGCTTGTTGAATGACTTTGAGCAAATGAGTCGGGGTCATCACCTTCGGGGAGAAGCATCACCTTAATATTAAGCCCCTCGGCCAAAAGCATATCAATCCCCCTCAACGAAGCTTTGATACCTGCCGGATCACTATCATAAATTACCGTAACATTTTCGGTAAACCGGTGAATGAGACGTATCTGTCCTTCGGTCAATGAAGTCCCCGATGAAGCAACAACATTCTCAACTCCCGACTGCGACATTGAGATAACATCCATATACCCTTCTACAAGTATACACTTATCATTCTTCACTATCGCCTGCTTGGCTTGATATAAACCATACAGTTCATAACTTTTTCGGTAGATAGTCGACTCGGGCGAATTGACATATTTTGCCACATCTTTATCTTTACGCAAGGTACGTCCACCAAACGCCAGCACTTTTCCACTGACTCCAAAGATAGGATACATCACACGTCCCTTAAATCGGTCATAGGTACGACCATTTTCATTTTGTATACACAACCCGGTACCTACAAGATATTTCTCATTATATCCTTTTGCTTTAGCTGCCGACAACAAGTCGTCGCGTTTCTCCAAAGAATATCCCAAACGGAATTTTTTTATTGATACATCATTAATTCCACGTTCTCTGAAATAACTCAGTCCTATGGCACGACCATCGTCAGTATTAGTGAGATTATGCTCAAAATGTTGCAATGCAAATTCACTCACAGCCAACATGCTTTCGCGTTCAGTGGCTTGCTCGCGTTCCTTGTCGGTCATTTCATGCTCCTTTATCTCAATGTGGTATTTTTTAGCGAGATAACGAAGGGCATCATTATACGACAACTGTTCAAGTTCCATCAAGAAATTGACCGGGCTACCACCTTTACCACAGCTGAAACACTTGCAAATCCCCTTTGATTTCGACACCGAAAACGATGGCGTGCGTTCATTGTGAAATGGGCACAAGCCTATATATCCTGCACCTCGACGTTTAAGATGCACAAAGTCACTCACCACATCGACAATGTCGGCTGTGTCAAGGATTTTTTGTACGGTTTCGCGATCAATTTTCTTCATGACATATTTTCAAGGGTACAAAATTAATGAAATATGATTTTATTTCATTATCTTTGACAATCATTTTATAAAATATTTATCTACAACTCCACGTAATCATGAGAATAAAACCAATTTTACTCAGCTTAATTTTCTTTTTTTCAGCGATTTCACTTAATGCTACACGCATTATTGTACTAGCCGACCTACACGTTCTTCCCGGAAATGACTGCGAAAAAAGACTCAAAGACGCAGTCAAAGAGATTAACAAATCCGATGCCGACCTAGTTGTTATAAACGGCGACCTCACAAATGAAGGTTCTGACAAGGAATTAAGTAACGTAAAATCAATTCTCGATAAAATCAATTTACCTCAATATGTGCTTCCGGGCAACCACGAAACCACATGGTCACAAAGTGCGACAAAGACAATTTTCGATTTGTGGGGCAACGATCGTTTTGTTGCCGAAGTTGATAATTATGTAATCGTTGGTATAGCTTGTGGTCCCTACATGAAAATGGGCGATGGACACATTAAACAAGAAGACCTTCATTGGCTCGACGAAACACTTGCCAAATATTGTACAGAGGGAAAACAAGTTATTTCATTTAACCACTACCCTCTAAAAAAAGACCTCGACAATTATGATGACTATATTCGCATCCTACGCAAATATCCGGTTATTGCTCACGTCAATGGTCATTACCACAAATATGAAAAATACACAAGTGAGAATTTTGGCAACATCAATTGTATGATGGTGCGCTCACTCGATTTCAAAAACGGCAACTATGGCTATACGATAATGGATGTAGATGCCGACTCGATTGTTTTTTACAACAAACAATTAGGTAAAGACCCTGTAAGAGTTGATGGATTTGCCATTTCAATGCCATCAACCGATGTATTTTTCTCTGCCCATAAAGACTCAAAAGCAATACACACCGATAGCGCATCGGTTTTCACTCGTTTAGCATTTGACAAACGCAACATCTACTTTGGCAATTCACTTGGATATGCAAAAGCCATCAACAAAAAATCGGGCAAATTACTATGGTCAATCCCTACAGGTGCATCACTATTTGCTCGCCCGGTTGTTGTGGGCAAATACGTAGTTATCCCCTCTGCAGCAAAAGAATTATTATGGATTAATTCCAAAAACGGAGAAATTGTTCAACGAAACACTTCTGATGGTGCATATGTTGCCGACGGAGTGTGTGCCAATGGTGCGCTATATATAGGGGGATATAACAAATTTGAAAAATGGGACGCTAAAACCCGAAAATTAATATGGCGATACGACTCAATCAACAACTATTGCCAAGCTGCACCGGTTGTAGATGGTGGTGATGTGATATTTGGCGCTTGGGACACATATCTATACTGCCTTGATGCTAAAACTGGTGTTCTAAAATGGAAATGGAACAATGGCAAAAGCAGCAACCAACTAGGCCCGGGCAACGTTGTGCCTGTTATAACACCTAATCGCATTTATATCGTGGCCCCCGACCGATACATGACTGCCATAGATCGTAAAACCGGACAAACAATATGGCGAAACAACGACTATAGATATCGCGAAAGCCTCGGTCGTAGCGAAGATGGCACTCGTGTATATGCTAAAACAATGGATGGTGAATTGGTTGCCATTGATGCTACTACCAGAGAATTTAACAAGCTATGGGTAGTAGACCTTCAACTTGGTTACGAACACGCCCCATGTATTATCGCTGAGAAAAACGGCATAGTCTATGCAGGCTCTCGCCGTGGCATCGTTGTCGCAGTAGACCCTAAAAAACAAGAAATAATCGACACATATACCCTCGGAAAATCCGAAACCAACGGCATCGACATCGACCCCACCTCGGGCAACGTCTACACCTCTCTAATCGAAGGCACAATATTCAAGTTGAATAAATAGCTAACAATTACATGCCATGAGTTATCACAATTTATTCAAACAATATATTTGGCTTGTGAACACCATTCATCATGCTCAATACATCTCATATGATGAAATAAATGATAAATGACGCAAAAATCACATGAGCAATGGCGCTCCATTATCACGAACTACGTTCAATCGTCACAAATCGGCCATTGAAGAAATGTTTGATATAGTTATTGATTGCGACCGCCACAATGGATATAAATACTTCATTAGCAATCCCGAAGTTCTAAACGACAATTCTATTCAAAATTGGATGCTCTCAACAATGTCGGTTAATCATATTCTCAGCGAAAGCCACGAAGTTCACGACCGCATATTGCTTGAACCAATACCTTCTGATGGGGACTATCTTCATCAGGTAATTGACGCAATGAAGCATAACCGGCTTGTCGATTTAGACTATCAACGCTATGGAGCAAAAGAAGTAACACAAATGGTTGTTGAGCCATATTGCGTAAAGCTATTTCGTCGGAGATGGTATTTATTAGCTCGTGGCACTGAATCTCGCGAATTTTATGTTTTATCATTTGATAGAATAGTATTTTTGGAAGTTACTCCCAATGAGTTTGTTTTTGACCACTCATTTAATGCCGAAGAATATTTTAGCGACTTTTTTGGCATGGTACATAATCGAAAAATTAATCTTGAGCGCATTGTGGTTAGAGCCTTAGGATATGAACAATACTATATTAAAGACTTGCCATTGCATCACTCTCAAAAATTGATTGGCAAAACCGACAATCACTCCGACTTTGAGATACATCTTCGCCCCACCCCCGATTTCATTAGCCACATAATGTCGCGTGGAGAATATCTCAAAGTTCTATCACCACAATGGCACGCCGACGAAATAAAAGAAAAACACGAAGATTCTATAAAAATTTACTCAAAAGAGTAATTTTCTTCAAGGTTGTACCGCATTATGGAACAACCTCGTTGTAATTTTGCATCATATACCTATAAAAAATATCATTATGAGCATTATTACATTACCTAAAGCAAAGAAATCTTTTTTTACCGAGTGTTACATTGCCGGTCGTAAATATCATGATGCAAGCGAAGTGTGGGAACAATTAAAAGTAGGCACAAAACTTCATCTAGTTACTGACCTCAATAATCGTTACGACAACACAGCAGTAGCAGTTTGTTATCAAGACCCTTCAAACAATGAGGTTACCCATTTAGGTTATATTCCTCGAACTGAAAATTCTGAAATTTTCAACTTTTTAAGTATGGGTTGGAATGATCTATTTGAATGTCGCATAAGTAAAATATCTACCGATTGCCATTATGAGCACCAATTGAGAATCATTATTAGTATTTTGAAAAACACTAATTCTTAAGATGTTTTTAAATATTAACAAATCATTTAAATAACGTAACAAAACAAAGGCTACCTGGCTCTCCTAAGTGGCCTTTGTTTTTGCCTTACGGATAAATGGGATTAAGGTCGTTATAAGTCCTTAATGGCTCTAAGGACTCTAAAGACCTTAATGACCGGATTAGCGCCAAGTATTTTTCTGATTTTTCGGACACAGCGCGCCGTGTCACTACTACAATGCCTTTTCATTTTACACTCCAATTTTCCACTTTATCCACTATTATTGAAATTTTTCTTTATTTTATGCGTTTTTTATTGGGATATGCACAAAGTTTTTGTAAATTTGCGTGATTAAGAATAAACTTTCTAAAAACAATAAATTTAATAACCCTATTATGGCAGAAAACAAAGAAAAATTGTTTGACCAATTTCCTCCAATTTCTACCGAAGAATGGAAAGCAAAAGTAGATGCCGACCTTAAAGGCGTACCTTTTGAAAAGAAATTGGTGTGGCGAACAAACGAAGGTTTCAATGTTCAGCCCATGTATCGTGCTGAAGACATTGCCGACCTCAAAACAACCGATTCTCTACCAGGAGAATACCCTTATGTGCGTGGTACTCGCACTGAAAACGACTGGCTCACTCGCCAAGAAATCATCGCCGACAATGCTGCCGACGCTAACAAAAAAGCTCTCGACGTATTGACCAAAGGTGTTACTTCTCTTAGCTTCAAAGTTAAAGAAGCCGGTGATGTAGCAACTCTTGTTGCAGGTATTGACCTCACAAAAGTTGAAATCAACCTCAACTGCTGTCCTAAAAGCGCTGCTGCAGTAGCAAAAGCTCTTGTTGATGTAGTGAAAGCTGCAGGTGCCGAAGAAGTGTTCAAAGGTTCTATCGACTTCAACCCATTCCGCAAAGCGTTGAAACATGGTATTGAATTCCCCGGCAACATCGCTAAGATGGCTGTTGAATTACTCGATGTGGTTAAAGAAGTTAAGGGTTTACGCGTACTTGCTGTTGACTCTGTAATGTTTAACAACGCCGGTGCTTATATCTTCCAAGAACTTGGTTATGCTCTTGCTTGGGGTGCTGAATGGCTCGCTATGCTCACCGAAGCAGGTGTAGATGTTGACACTGTAGCAAAACGCATCAAGTTCAACATGGGTATTTCTTCTAACTACTTCATGGAGCTTGCTAAATTCCGCGCTGCTCGCATGCTTTGGGCTCAAATCGTTGAACAATTCAAGCCTGCTTGCAAATGCTCTTGCAAAATGATGGCTCACGCCGTTACATCGGAATTTAACCAAACTGTATTTGACGCTCACGTTAACTTGCTCCGTAGCCAAACTGAAGCTATGTCGGCTGCTCTTGCTGGTGTTGACTCAATCACAGTTACTCCATTTGACAAATCATACAAAACTCCCGATGAATTCTCAGAACGTATCGCTCGCAACCAACAATATCTTCTCAAAGAAGAAAGTCACCTCGACAAAGTTGTTGACCCTGCCGGTGGTTCATATTATGTAGAAACTCTCACAGTATCTATCGCACAAGAAGCATGGAAACTCTTCCTCGATGTTGAAGAAAAAGGCGGTTTCCTTGCCAACGTTAACAACTGTGCTATCCAAGATGCAGTAAATGCTTCATCTGAAAAACGTCATAGTGACGTGGCTCGTCGTAAAGAAATTCTTCTCGGAACAAACCAATATCCTAACTTTGGTGAAATGGCTGCCGACAAAATTGAAAATGCCGGTGGTTGCTCTTGTGGTTGCTCTGAAAAAGAAGACAACGGCCGTGGTCTCTCTACTAAACGTCAAAGTAGCGATTTCGACGCTCTTCGCCTTGCTACCGAAGCTGCAGCTAACCGTCCTAAAGTGTTTATGCTCACTATCGGTAACCTTGCTATGCGTCTTGCTCGCTCTCAATTCTCAGCCAACTTTTTCGGTTGCGCAGGATATGAGATTATCGACAACTTAGGATTTAATACAGTACAAGAAGGTATCGACGCCGCAGTAGCAAAAGAAGCCGACATCGTGGTTATCTGCTCAAGCGACGACGAATATGCTACTCTCGCTCCCGAAGCCTACAAGGCTCTTGATGGTCGTGCTGAATTTGTTGTTGCAGGTGCTCCTGCATGCAGCGAAGAGCTTCAAGCTCAAGGCATCACCAACTTCATCAACGTGCGCAGTAATGTTCTCGAAACCCTTCAGGCTTTCAATGCAAAACTTCTTAAATAAACGATTATGAGACCTGATTTTAAAAATATCAATATAACAGCTGATGCATTTGGTGGCGCACAAGCCCCAATCGCACAAGGTGAAGAATGGCTCACCCCTGAGTTGATTCCCGTAAAACCTATTTATACAAAAGATGACCTTGAAGGTCTTGAACACCTCAACTATGTAGCAGGTATTCCTCCATTCCTTCGTGGCCCATATAGCGGCATGTATGCTATGCGTCCTTGGACTATCCGCCAATACGCAGGCTTCTCTACTGCTGCTGAGTCAAACGCATTCTATCGTCGTAACCTCGCATCGGGTCAAAAAGGTCTTTCAGTGGCATTTGACCTTGCTACACACCGCGGATATGACGCTGACCACGAACGTGTAGTGGGCGACGTTGGTAAAGCCGGTGTATCTATCTGCTCTCTCGACGACATGAAGGTGCTTTTCGATGGTATCCCCTTGAACAAAATGTCGGTTTCAATGACAATGAATGGTGCTGTACTTCCTGTACTCGCATTCTACATCAACGCCGGTCTTGAACAAGGTGCCAAACTCGAAGAAATGGCAGGTACTATCCAAAACGACATCTTGAAAGAATTCATGGTGCGTAACACTTACATCTACCCACCCGAATTCTCAATGCGTATCATCGCCGACATCTTTGAGTATACTTCTCAAAATATGCCTAAATTCAACTCAATCTCTATCTCAGGTTACCACATGCAAGAAGCAGGTGCAACTTGCGACATTGAGTTGGCTTACACTCTTGCCGACGGTCTTGAATATCTTCGTGCAGGTGTAAACGCAGGTATGGACATCGACGCATTTGCTCCTCGTTTGTCATTCTTCTGGGCTATCGGTATGAACTTCTTCATGGAAGTAGCTAAGATGCGTGCCGCTCGTATGCTTTGGGCTAAGATTGTAAAACAATTCAATCCTAAAAACCCAAAATCACTTGCATTGCGTACTCACTCACAAACATCGGGTTGGTCACTCACTGAGCAAGACCCATTCAACAATGTGGGCCGTACATGTATCGAAGCAATGGGTGCCGCTCTCGGTCACACTCAATCGCTCCACACCAATGCGCTCGACGAAGCTATCGCGCTTCCTACCGACTTCTCGGCTCGTATCGCTCGTAACACTCAAATCTACATTCAAGAAGAAACCTACATCACCAAGGAAATCGACCCATGGGCAGGTTCTTATTATGTAGAATCACTCACCAACGAAATTGCTCAACGCGCTTGGGCTCACATTCAAGAAATTGAAAAACTTGGTGGTATGGCTAAAGCTATCGAAAGCGGTCTTCCAAAACTCCGCATCGAAGAAGCATCGGCTCGCACTCAAGCTCGCATCGACTCAGGTCGTCAAACAATCGTTGGTATCAACAAATATCGTCTTGACCACGAAGATCCTATCGACATCCTCGAAATCGACAACACCGAAGTGCGCAAAGACCAAATTGCTCGCCTCGACGTGGTTAAAGCCGGTCGCGACGAAGAAGCTGTTAAGAAAGCACTCGAAGCAATCACCGAATGTGTTCGCACTAAAGAAGGTAACCTCCTCGACCTCGCTGTTAAAGCTGCCGGTCTTCGTGCTACCCTTGGTGAAATTTCAGATGCCTGCGAAGCTGTCGTAGGTCGTTATAAAGCAGTAATCAGAACTATTTCAGGCGTGTATTCAAGCGAAACAAAACAAGACGCAGACTTCGTTAAAGCACAACAATTGTGTGAAGAGTTTGCTAAGAAAGAAGGTCGCCAACCTCGCATCATGATTGCGAAGATGGGACAAGATGGTCACGACCGTGGTGCTAAAGTTGTTGCTACAGGTTATGCCGACTGTGGATTTGACGTGGATATGGGACCATTGTTCCAAACTCCTGCCGAAGCTGCTCGTCAAGCTGTTGAAAACGACGTACACATTCTCGGTGTATCATCATTGGCTGCAGGTCACAAGACCCTCGTGCCTCAAGTAATCGACGAATTGAAGAAACTCGGTCGCGAAGACATTATCGTTGTTGCCGGTGGTGTTATCCCTGCTCAAGACTATGACTTCCTCTATCAAGCCGGTGTTGCCGCTATCTTCGGCCCCGGTACTCGCATCCCTGTTTCAGCAATAAAGATGCTCGAAATCCTCATGGAAGAATAATCACACTATAGATTATCCAACATAGACAAGGAGGCGCGTTGACAATAACGCGCCTCCTTTTTCCTTATTCACATTTATTGTGGAGTATCAATTACTGAAAGCCATATAATAAGTAGAAATATCATCACTACAGCCATAATGGCCATCCACACACTTATTCTTATTGGTTGTTGCTTTTTGTGTTTTTTATTCATTATTTCAAGAGTTTTATCTTAAAACAACAAATGAATCATAATTGTTTAAGATTATTTACAACCTATTACACGACGTAGAGTATCGATTTGAGAGCGCCATAAGTCTTGCGACTCATCCATCTCATCTTCCTCAGCAAAATCAGTAATTTGCAATACTGTATTATCGGTCATTTCACTCGTGAGTATTCTCATTTCAAAGTATGTACGAGCGGGAGAATCAAGCCATTGAAGTTTCAACGCCAATCCTTTACGCATGCCCACCATCTTAGCTTCTTGCGAATATCCCTTCCAGATAAAGGTGTACTCTTTATCTTTGATTTTAACATTGTCGGCAAACCATTGTTTCAATCCATTTTCAGTTGAAATGTAATCCCACAATATTGTTACAGGGGTAGATTTCATATCAAACTCCATTTTATACTTTATATGCTCCATGACTTAAATAAGGCTTTACTATCTTTTTTAGTTATGTTTTAATGTTGGTTTTTATTTACAACTGCGAATTAATATAAAATAATTGACATATGCATCATTTTTTTCATTTTTATTTATAAAAGTATAGCTTTTTGTGGTAAATTTGCATATAGAAAAATTCAAAACAAAACTATTAAGATATTTTCATTATGGGATTATTTGAAAAACTAACCGAAAGAGCGATTAAAAATCGCCAACGTATAGTGTTGCCCGAAGGCACCGAACCTCGCACATTGACTGCAGCTGACCGAATTATCGCCGAGCGAATTGCCGACGTGATTCTTATTGGCGACCCTGCCGACATTTTAGCTATGGCTAAAGACCTTAAACTCGAAAATATCGACAAGGCTCAAATTGTCAATCCCGCCGATGAAAAAGTTATCGACAAATATGCCGGACTTTACTTCGACCTCCGCAAAAGCAAAGGTATATCAATGGAAGAAGCTCGCCTCACTACTGCCAACCCTCTTTATCTCGGCTGCTTGATGGTGAAAGCAGGTGATGCCGACGGACAAGTAGCCGGCGCAATGAATACAACAGGTAATGTGCTTCGTGCAGCATTCCAGGTAATAAAAACTCAACCCGGAATCGATGTCGTATCGGGTGCATTTATCATGTTACTCCCCGAAGGCTCTCAATTTGGCACTGACGGTCTCCTCGTGTTTGCCGACTGTGCTGTTATCCCCGACCCCACCGACAAAGAATTGGCTCAAATTGCAGTTTCGGCTGCTCAAACAGCACGCGATATTGCAGCAATAGAACCTCGTGTGGCAATTCTAAGTTTCTCAACCAAAGGTAGCGCTCGCCACGACCGCGTGAACAAAGTCATAAGCGCAACAGAGATTGCTCACTCTATGGCTCCCGACCTCATTCTCGATGGCGAACTTCAGGCCGATGCGGCTTTAGTTCCGGGCGTAGCAAACAGCAAAGCTCCAAACAGTCCATTGAGCGGACGTGCCAATGTGCTCGTATTCCCTTCACTCGAAGTGGGCAACATTGCATATAAGCTCGTTCAACGTCTTGGTGGCGTTCAAGCTGTTGGCCCTATCCTTCAAGGACTCGCGGCTCCTGTAAATGACCTTTCTCGTGGTTGCTTCCCCGAAGACATCTTCAAGACAGTAATCATCACTTGTAACCAAGCAATCGGACTTAAAGAAAATAGCAAATAATCATATCAAACATAACAACAAAATTATTATGAAAATTCTTGTATTAAACTGCGGTAGTAGCTCCGTTAAATATAAGCTCATCGACACCTCAAATGACAACACCCTTGCCGAAGGTGGTGTAGAACGTATTGGTCTTGAAGATGGATTCTTAAAATTCAAACGTGCCGATGGTTCAAAAGAAACAGTCGCTCTCGGTCACATAGACCACAATGGAGCTGTTTCGGCTATTCTCAACAACCTCACCGACGAAAAAGAAGGCTGCATCAAGAGCTATGAGGAAATAGACGCAGTAGGACACCGCGTGGTGCATGGTGGTGAAAAATTCAACAAGAGCGTACTTATCGATGATGAAGTGAAAGCAATGATTAAAGAATGCTACGACATCGCTCCTCTTCATAACCCTGCCAACATGACCGGTATTGAAGCTATCACTGCATTGATGCCTAATGTACCTCAAGTGGGTGTGTTTGACACTGCATTCCACCAAACAATGCCTGCAAAATCATACATGTACGCCCTACCATATAAATATTATGCTGAAGATGGCGTGCGTCGCTATGGTTTCCACGGAACAAGCCACCGATATGTATCACAACGTGTGTGCGAATTCCTTGGCGTTGACATCAAAGAACAAAAAATCGTCACTTGCCACGTAGGTAATGGTGGTTCAATCACTGCAGTACTTAATGGTAAAAGCGTTGACACCTCTATGGGCTTAACTCCTACCGAGGGGCTTATGATGGGTACTCGTGTAGGCGACGTTGACCCCGGTGCGTTGACATATTTGATGACTAAACACAATCTCACACCTGCTCAAATGCAAAATATCATCAACAAGGAAAGTGGTATGGCTGGTGTGTCGGAAATATCATCAGATATGCGTGAAATCGAAGCTGCCGACAATGCCGGTGTTGAACGCGCACAAATGGCATTGGCAATGTATGAACAACGCATCATTAAATATGTAGGTGCATATGCAGCCGAAATGGGTGGTGTTGACATTATCGTATTTACAGGTGGTGTTGGCGAAAACCAAACAGGTGTACGCGAAAACGTGTGCCGTCCACTCGGTTTCATGGGCGTAGAACTCGACAACGAACTCAATGCAAAAATCCGTGGCACTGAAACAGTGATTTCTACTCCTTCTTCAAAAGTAAAAGTAGTTGTAATCCCTACCGACGAAGAATTAATGATTGCTCGCGATACCGAGGCTATCGTTAATGGCCGTCAACCCGAATAATAGAATTTAAACACAACTTATAGGCTCTCTCACCCTCTAATTTACTGTTAGATTAGAGGGTGAATGTAAAGCCCCGGGATTCCCCCTATCAAAATTCAGTTTCTAAAAATCTACAACACATAGTATATATTTTTATAATTTTATGAAAAAAATCAGAGCAGCCATCGTAGGATATGGCAACATTGGTCAATTTGTACTCGACGCTCTCGAAACAGCTCCCGACTTTGAAGTTGCAGGTGTGGTGCGTCGTAGCATCAGCAATATCCCTGCTGAGCTTAATGGTTATAGTGTAGTTACCGACATCGACCAACTCGAGAATGTAGATGTAGCAATACTTTGCACTCCTACTCGCGAAGTAGAGAAATATGCTACACAATATCTTGCCAAAGGCATCAATACCGTTGACAGTTTTGACATTCACACAGGGATTGCCGACCTTCGTCGCAACCTCAACTCAGTGGCTCAAGCCAACGGCACGGTTGCTATAATTTCAGCCGGTTGGGATCCGGGTAGTGACTCGGTTGTTCGCACGCTGCTTCAAGCGGCAGCCCCAAAGGGATTGACCTATACTAATTTTGGACCTGGAATGAGTATGGGACACACCGTGTGTGTAAAATCAAAAGAAGGAGTTAAAAATGCTCTATCAATGACCATTCCATTAGGCACCGGTATTCACCGCCGCATGGTATATGTAGAACTTGAAGATGGTTATACTCTTGACCAAGTAGCAAAAGCGGTAAAAGAAGACCCTTACTTTGCAAACGACGAAACCCATGTGATGCAAGTATCTTCGGTCGATGAGGTGAAAGATATGGGACATGGCGTAAACATGGTGCGCAAAGGTGTATCAGGCAAAACTCAAAACCAACGTTTTGAATTCAACATGAGCATCAACAACCCTGCCCTCACAGCTCAAATGCTCGTAAGTGTGGCCCGTGCCTCTATGAATCAAAAGCCCGGAGCTTACACCATGATAGAAATTCCGGTAATCGACTTACTCCCCGGCGACCGCGAAGAGCTCATCAGCCACCTCGTGTAATCTAGACTTAAATTACCTCTATTATACGACGATGTATCTATTAATTATGATACATCGTCTTTTTTTCTATCATAAATGCCGGTTGATTTTATTGATAATATATTTTGAGATTCCACATAAACGTCCTATCTTTGTCAAAGAATTTAAGACAATATATCTATTGTTAATGGCAAAAAATCTACTACGATTTATAATTCCATTAATAGCGATAATAGCTATTGTGTGTGGCATAAACAGGTCGGAATCAGTTGTTATAGAGAAGTATCAAGCTGACGACTTAACGACCACAATAGACGCCTCATATACCGAAATTTCATCAATAGACATTGAACTATTTTTCCCTCGCCAAATTTCATCTACCAATGTTCTCCGATTACAAAATACCGGCAAACGAACAAATAGTACATTAAAAAACAATTTCTCAAGTTACATTTATAGCCAAAATGAGAATCGCAGAACAAAAAATCTCATTAAAGAAAACTCATTAACAATCCATCCCTTGTTTATCAAGCCATTCCATCGAATGATTTGCCTTGGTAAACTCATTATTTAGCGTCTTACATAATTATTTTTATAGCGATATTCTCTTATCGGGCGGATTTCGCTTGTCTTGTTATGTCTTAACAAGACAAATAATTACGTAAATATAGTATTTTAACAAATTAGCTAAAATAATGGATATTTTTCAGATTTTCACTCTTTTAGGAGCATTAGGTATGTTCCTATATGGTATGAACTTAATGAGTTCGGGACTACAAAAAGCAGCAGGAGACCGACTTAGAAGTTTTTTATCGGCGATGACATCAAATCCCTTTAAAGGGGTTATGACCGGACTCGGAATCACATCAATAATTCAATCATCATCAGCAACAACCGTAATGGTTGTGAGTTTCGTAAATGCCGGACTACTCACTCTTGGACAAGCTATTGGCGTTATCATGGGCGCTAATATCGGCACTACTGTAACAGCATGGTTAGTAGCTTGGCTCGGCTTCAAAGCCGACATATCAATCCTTGCAGTTCCTTTAATGGTATTTGGGTTCTTATTCTCAAATTCTAAGAAAAGTCAACGTCAAAACATCGGGGAACTCATTGTTGGTTTCTGTCTTTTGTTCCTTGGCCTTTCATTCATGAAAGAATCGGTTCCCGATTTAAATAGCACACCCGAAGTTTTGGAATTTGTCAAAACTTGGTCAAGCTATGGATTTAGCTCGGTATTGATTTTCCTCTCCTTCGGTACCGTTCTCACCCTTGTACTCCAATCTTCATCAGCCACAATGGCTATTACTCTCATTATGCTCAGCATGGGTTGGATTCCTTTCAACATGGCTTGTGCAATGGTATTGGGTGAAAACATTGGAACAACTATTACTGCCAATATCGCAGCCGCAGTAGGTAACACCCAAGCAAAGAGAGCGGCAATGTCGCATACTATTTTCAACGTATTCGGGGTTATTTGGGCATTAATTTTATTCAAGCCATTCCTTGCTCTTGTAGGTAAAATTACTGAAGTAGTATTTGGTCTACCCAACCCTGCCGAGGATGGATTTGCAGTAACATCTCCAAACTCCGACTCCGGTGTAGCTGCACTATATGGACTTTCAATGCTTCACACCCTATTTAATACCATTAATACTTTCATATTAGTATGGTTTATTAAGTATATTGAAAAACTTGTTGTTTTGATAATCAAAGCGCCCAAAAACAAAGAAAATGAAGCGTTCCGTCTAAAATATATATCAGCCGGCCCTCTTGCCACTCCCGAACTTGCTACCGAACAAGCATTTGACGAAATCATACATTTTGCTCAAATTTCCAAAAACGGTCTTGGATATGTAAAATCAGCAATTTCAGAAAGTGATAATGACAAATTTGAAGAGCTTCGCAATAAACTTGTGAAATATGAAGAAATATCTGACCGCATTGAATATGAAATCGCCGCATTCTTAAACGCGGTATCAGCTGGAGATATTAGTGAAGAATCGTCTATGAGAATAAAAGCGATGTATAAGATTATCGGTGAATTAGAATCTCTCGGTGATTCAGGTGAAGCAATCAGTCGCATTCTTTCTCGTCGAAATATTCACAAAAAGTCATTCGACGAAGACACTCTCAATAAGATTAATAATATGGTAGCTGCCGTTGACAGCGCATATGACGTAATGATTAAAAATCTTGTTGCCGCTCACAAAGGCAACCTCAACGAAATCTCAAACGCATACAATGCCGAAGATCGCATCAACAACCTCAGAAACAATCTTCGCGATGCCGAAATTGAAGATATCGAACACAATGTTAAAAATTACCAAACAAGTGTTTACTACCTCGACATTATTAACCAACTTGAACGAATGGGAGACTTCATCATCAACGTATCACAAGACTTAGAGGATGCATTCGGTCAACGATAAGTATTATTCTCAACCATTTATACATGGCTGGCATCAATATCGAAGCCGGCCATGTAACTTTTTATTATAATCTTTTATTACAAAATTATCAAATCGATGTTAGGATAATTTGCAGGTTGACGGGATATGATGTAATTTTGTAGAATATTTATTTTTAATAAACTACATTACACGTTTTATGCTTGAATCATTTGGAAATTTAATAGTCACAATAGCCGACTTTGTGTGTGGTTATCCCATGTTCTTCACTCTAATAGGAGGCGGATTGTTTTTATTTATATATTCAGGGGCAGTGTCACTTCGTCGGCTTCCCTATGCTATAGCTGCACTACGCACTAAAAGTGACGCAAAAAACGGGCAAATCAGCTCAGCCCAAGCGCTTGCTTCAGTGGTTGCTGCCACTGTGGGACTTGGTAACATTGCCGGAGTGTGTATAGCTTTGGTTATGGGAGGACCCGGTGCCATATTTTGGTTATGGGTAAGTGCAATCGTGGGCATGTGTACAAAATACCACGAAGGAGTTCTCGCCATTATGTATAAAGGGAGAGACAATGAAGGGAATCCACAAGGAGGTCCTATGTTTATCATCGAGCAAGGATTGGGCAAAAAATGGAAACCATTGGCCATATCATTTGCTATTGCAGGTATGTTTGGCACAATGTGTATTATGAATGCCAACCAGCTAGCAGAAGGAGCTGTAGCAACTTTCACCACTCCCGAATGGATTGCAAGTAGTGAATTCCTTTCTACTATATCATCTTTCACCACTCTCGACAATCTTCAATCATTCAAACTTGTGTTTGGAACTATAGTTGCAGCGATTGTCGCTATTGTAGTGCTTGGAGGCATTAAACGTATTGCAAACGTTGCAACAGTGCTTGTACCCTTCATGGTGGGAGCTTATTTCTTAATGGTGTTATATATTATTATATCACACATAGGAGATGTGCCCGAAGTATTTGCAAGCATATTTCGTGAAGCATTCAGCCTAAAAGCCGGTTGGGGCGCATTAATAGGGATTGCATTAATAGGCGCGCGACGTGCAGCTTTGGTAAACGATGCCGGTGTAGGTACCGCGTCAATAATGCATGGTGCATCACGAAATGATCAACCGGTGCGTGAAGGCCTTGTTGCCATGTTAGGTCCAAGCATCGATTCGGGGCTAGTTTGCACTCTCACTGCATTGGCAATATTATTATGTGGAAATATCGATGTGGAAGGTGTTAAAGGACTCCAAATTGCGATGGACGCATTCAATAACGCTATTCCCGGCGGAAAATATTGGCTTATGATTATCGTAATATGTTTCGGCATGTCATCAATGTTCTCCTATTCGTTCTATGGCAACCGATGTGCAAGCTATCTATTTGGAGCAAAAAATGCAAAATATTATACATACTTCTTTATACTCTCTCTCATTGTTTTTGCGGTTGTTGACGCCGATAAAGCAGTAGGAGTATGTGATCTTTTCTATGGTCTAATGGCATTCCCAACAATGTTTGCAATACTCCTACTTAGTCCAAAAGTAAGAAAAGTCACCCGAGAATATTTTGCAAAAGAAAAGCTAAAGAAATAACCCAATATTATAAAACTGAATTATGCTTAACTTCATAACATGGACTGCTGATCCCATCCTACTCGACACATCTTTTATTGACATTAGATGGTATTCCCTAATGTTTCTTCTAGGATTCTTAGGTGGCTATAAAATTGTAGAAAAAATATTTAAACACGAAGGAGCTCCTGAAAGTTGGCTAGGGTCTTTATTGTTATGGGTAATGGCAGGAACCATTATCGGTGCCCGTTTAGGCCATGTGTTTTTTTATGAGTGGGATCAATATTCACAAAATCCCATAGAGATATTCAAAGTGTGGGAAGGTGGATTAGCTAGTCATGGCGGCACACTTGGAGTGATGCTTGCAGTATTTATTTTCTCAAAACACACAGCAAAGCGTAGCATTATATGGACTCTAGACCGATTGGCAGTTGCCGTTGCCATGGTAGCCGGATTAATTCGCCTTGGCAATCTTTTCAATCATGAAATTTACGGACATGCAACAGATGTCCCTTGGGCATTCAGTTTTATAAGCAACATAAGTAACTGGAAAGCTGGCGCTGCACCTATATTTACGGCACCTTCTCACCCAACCCAACTATATGAAGCATTATGCTATTTTGCTCTATTCGGAGTGTTGATGTGGCTATATTGGCGTAAAAATGCACAAGAACGCCAAGGGTTATTACTCGGAATATTCTTTGTGTGGGTATTTGGCTCTCGATTCCTCATCGAATTCGTCAAGAACAACCAAGTTGCATGGGAAGAATCAATGACTCTCAACATGGGACAATGGCTCAGCATTCCATTCGTACTGATAGGCATCGCACTAATCATCTACGCAATGAAACGCCCCCGCATCGCCCTTGAATATCCCAACAAATTCCCCGACGAAAGTAAAGGCAAGAAAAAATAAACTATTTAATAATATAAAAACACTCCGCAAAGAATTATTGCAGAGTGTTTTTTGTATATCTAAAATTTATTTATCCTTTTCTGAGAGAGCTGAGTGGATTGTATTATATGATTCTTCCATCACATCTTTCACTCTATATCCTCCTTCGGGAACTTCTATCGGTTTGTGAATTGTTATTTTTATGTGTCCCCACATTGGAAGTTTTTTAAATCGAGGCATCACATCAAATGATCCATCTATTGTAATAGGCACAATAGGCAAATTAAACTGCACTGCCAATAGATATGCTCCTTTCTTAAAAGGAATCATCTTGCCATCCCATGAGCGAGAGCCTTCGGGAAAGACTACTATAGACATATCTTTTTGCAATTGCTGACGTGCAGTTGCCATAGTTTGTCTCACTGCGGCAGGAGATGAATTATCCACAAAAATATGACCTGCTCGCTTGCAGCCCCACCCTAAAAATGGTATCTTTTCAAGGCTTTTTTTCATCATCCATCGGAAGCTATGACCAAGATAACCATACACCGAAAGAATATCGTATGCGCCTTGGTGATTGGCGACAAAGACATATGGCGTATTCGAATCAATATTCTCACGACCGGTTACAGTCACTTTTACAAATGAAATCCAACAAATCAACCTACCCCACATCACTGCAGGATAATATCCCCACCATTTGCCTCCGCCCAACATTGAGCCAATTCCCGTCGACAATCCCGCAAGAATTGTTAAAACGACAATCATGGGCCCCATAAATACACATTGATATATGCGATATAAAATCTTCATTGTTTTGTTTTTTTACTATAATGCAAAGTTACAAGTAAAATCGCAAACTCACAAATTTGACTTTTATTTCTACAAACAAAAGGTTGCACTCTCTAAAGAATGCAACCTTATAATATTGATAGTGGTTATCTATATTAATATGCAAACATTGGGTAGTCGACCATGATTGAGTTTACTTTTTCGCGTACTGAAGCGATGATTTTTTCATCTTCAGGGTTAGAGAGAACAGTGTCGATCATTTCCACGATTTCACCCATGAGGTCTTCTTTAGCACCGCGAGTAGTGATAGCAGGAGTACCAAGACGGATACCTGATGTTTGGAATGGTGAACGGCTGTCGAATGGCACCATGTTTTTGTTTGCAGTGATGTCGGCTTCAACGAGCACTTTTTCAGCAACTTTACCTGTCAATTCAGGGAATTTAGTGCGAAGGTCAACGAGCATACAGTGGTTGTCGGTACCACCTGAGATAATCTTATAACCCTTGTCAACAAGTGCTTGAGCCATAACAGCAGCATTCTTTTTCACTTGTGCTTGATATTCTTTGTATGAAGGTTGAAGCGCTTCGCCAAATGCTACAGCCTTAGCAGCAATAACATGTTCGAGCGGACCACCTTGCACACCTGGGAACACTGCAGAATCAAGCAATGATGACATCATACGAGTCACACCCTTTGGAGTTTTCTTGCCCCAAGGATTTTCAAAGTCTTCACCAAGAAGAATGATACCACCACGAGGGCCACGAAGTGTTTTGTGAGTTGTAGATGTTACGATGTGAGCATATTTCACAGGGTTGTCAAGCAAACCGGCAGCGATAAGACCTGCTGGGTGAGCCATGTCGACCATGAAGATTGCACCGATTTCGTCGGCAAGACGACGCATGCGAGCATAATCCCATTCGCGAGAATAAGCACTTGCACCACCGATAATCAATTTAGGACGTTCGCGACGTGCCATTTCTTCCATTTGTTCGTAGTCAACCAAGCCGGTATCTTCTTTCACGTTATATTCGAGAGCTTGGAACATAAGGCCTGAGAAGTTTACAGGGCTACCATGTGAAAGGTGGCCACCATGAGCGAGGTTCAAACCGAGGAATTTATCACCGGGTTGCATGCAAGCCATAAATACAGACATATTAGCTTGTGCTCCTGAGTGAGGTTGCACATTTGCATATGATGCACCGAAGATTTGTTTCAAACGTTCGATTGCAAGTGATTCAGCTTCGTCTACCACTTGGCAACCACCATAGTAACGGTGTCCGGGATAACCTTCGGCATACTTGTTAGTGAGGCATGAACCCATTGCTTGCATCACTTGTTCGCTCACAAAGTTTTCCGATGCAATTAATTCGATACCTTTCTTTTGGCGTTGATGTTCACGCTCAATAATGTCAAAAATTTGGTTGTCTCTTTCCATAAATTTTGATAATATATTTAATTATTATTTTTATTTCTTTTTCTTTACAGTCCACCCAAATCCACCTATTTTTTCGCCTTGAGTGAAATATCCTCCATGGCTGTAACTAATAGGCGAAGCTTTTGATAAGTCAAAAGCTCCTGTTTCGGGGTCAAAATATTTTTCATCGGCAAGCACATTAAGCACTTCGGCTATAAACATATCATGGCTGCCAAGTTTTATTATCTCTTTCACACGACACTCTATCGACAATGGAGCCTCATCTATATATGGGCAACTCACCTTTTCTCCCGGCATAGGGGTAAGGCCGGTCTCTTTCCATTTGTCGTAGTCGCGTCCCGAACGCACCCCACACCAATCGGTGGCTCGTGCCATTTCTTCGGTTGTGACGTTTATTGTAAACTCCATCTCTTCCTTGATGATGCCATAGCTATGACGTTCAGGACGAATGGAGATATAACACATTGCCGGATTTGTGCAGATAGTGCCGGTCCAAGCCACGGTGATGAGGTTGCGACGCTCGGGGGTGTTACCACAGCTCACAAGCACTGCAGGCAGTGGATAAATCATTGTTCCGGGCTTCCAGCTCTGCTTCATCGGCAATCGTTTAATCTATTTGTGCATCTTTATTGCTAACCGAATGACCGCAATAATGACAACTAATTGTTACGTTTTCACGATCTACCACCTCAAAACGAGTCTTCATTGGTTCGTTATTGGTGATACACTTAGGATTGCCACATTTCACAATCCCCACAATAGTATCGGGCAACTGCACAGGGTGTTTCTCTACCACCTCAAAATCGCGAATAATATTCACCACTGCAGTAGGCGCAATTAGAGCTATGCGATTAAGAGTCGCTTCGGGGAATTCCACGTCAGCAACTTTTATAATACCCTTTGTGCCGAGTTTTTTACTATTGAGATTATTTCCTATAGTCACATGAGTATCAAGTTCTTCAATTCCCAAAATTTTCACAGCCTTAAACAATGCCGAAGAGGGAATGTGGTCGATAACTGTGCCATTTTGCAATGCAGCTACAGCGAGTTCTTTTTTACCTTTCATGATTTTTGCACCTCCTTAATATCTATGTTTAACGCTCTACAAATTATAGCCTGACGGGCATATAATCCGTTTTGTGCTTGTTGGAAATAATATGCTTTTGGGTTATCGTCGACATCTTGGTCAATCTCATTCACACGTGGTAGCGGATGCAAAATGCGAAGATTATCCTTTGAGTTATCGAGCATTGCATTATGAAGATTGTAAAGGTTTTTCACCTTCTCATATTCCATAATGTCGGTAAATCGTTCGCGTTGCACGCGAGTCATATAAATAATATCTGACGAGTTAATAACCTCTTCCGAGAAATCTTTATGTTCGGTATATTTTATGCCTTTTTGGTCGCAAAACTCTTTATATTCGGCAGGCATTTTCAATTCATCACACGCCACAAAATTAAATGTGGGGTTGAAATATTGCATTGCCATCAATAATGAATGCACTGTGCGGCCATATTTGAGGTCGCCCACCATTGTTATTGTGAGATTTTCGAGCGTGCCTTGTGTTTTGTAAATCGAATAGAGGTCGAGCATCGTTTGCGATGGGTGTTGATGCGCTCCATCACCGGCATTGATGATAGGAGTATCGGTCACCTCAGTAGCATAACGTGCCGCACCTTCAAGATGATGACGCATAACGATAAGATCTACATAGTTGCTCACCATCTTTATAGTATCTTTGAGCGTCTCCCCTTTTGATGAGCTTGTGGTACTTGCATCAGAAAAACCGATAACACGCCCACCCAAACGGTTTACAGCTGTTTCAAAACTCAATCTCGTGCGGGTCGATGGCTCAAAAAACAATGTTGCCACCACTTTTCCGTCAAGAATTTTGTGATTAGGATTCTCCTCAAAATAACGCGCATTTTCAAGGAGTCGCAATATCTCCTCTTTCGAGATATCGGAGATTGATACGAGACTATTGCTATTCATTGTACAATGTAGTTTTAGTTATAACTTATATAGCTACAAAGTTAATGCAATATCCCGCCACTCGCAAATTATTCCCTCACATTTTTCACATAAGTTTTTAACATTTTTAGTCTAAAACTTATTCTTCTTCATCTTCTCCCAATTCCTCCGCAAGAGTTTGACGCATTTGGCGAATAAGTTGACGTGTGTTACGTTCATAGATACCTCCGCATATCGCACCAATAACCAACCCCACCCATGCACCATAGATTATTTCGTCGCGACCTACTTCATAGAATGCGTAAAAGAGAATCACCAACAATGGCATAGCCAATACCCAACCAAGTATTTTCATTCTTCGACGAACAATATCTACATTTGTGGCAGCCGTCAAAGCCTCTTTTATTGTCATCGTCGACATATCAATTTTGCGGATAAGATAGTAAACATATCCGTTTGCCACAGCGGTTATCATAAAGAACAAGGCATAACACACATTTGCAACTTGTCCCACATAAAACACATTATCCAATAGAAAAAGCCACACCGGGCTAATGATACACACTATTATCATCATGCAGTAACGAGTCAACAGCCTACCTCGCAAACCGGCTACACGATTGCTACTTATGCTCGACATCAGGCGATGATTCTCCTCTTCGAGTTTTTCGATGCGCAATTCCATTGATTGCCATTGTTTTTTCAATTCGTCGATATCCATATTGTGTACCCTATTCTTCGCTAAAATGTTGTAATTTAATTTTTATTCTACGCAATCGCGATGCCACGTTGTTGCGACTCAATCCGGTTATCTCCGATATTTCATCATATGATTTTTCATCGAGCCACAAGAGGATTATCGCCTTTTCCATGCGATCGAGGCGACTTATCAACCTATACAATTCTTTTATCTGCTGCAAGCGAGTGCCATCGTCATTATCCACTACCGACACCCCTTCGAGCGACAAAGCCTCATCATGTTTATGGTTTCTTCGGTAGTAGGTAACACAAGTATTGATGCTGGTGCGATAAATCCATGTTGATAATTGCGCATCGCCACGAAAACGGTCGATTCCTCGCCATAGATTTATCAATACCTCTTGATATAAATCTTTAAAATGGTCATCATCGGCAGCATACATATAGCATACCTTATATATCACCTGACGATTATTTTCAATAATCGCAATGAATTGCTGCTCTTTTTCCGATTTATAACCCATTTACATTCTTTAATATGCTAGTTAGACGCACATAATTTTCAAAAGTTGCACTAGTAACTAAAAATTTTTGAAAAGCTATCATTACTAAACAAAACGCGGGCAATGAGAAATCTCACTGCCCGCGTTATTGATATAAAAGAATTTTTTATTTCACGAGAGAAAGGTAAAGTTCTTTTTCTTCTTTGCATTCTACTACGTTGAGTTTGCCTTCACGTGACAACCAACCGATAGCTGCATAAAGTTCTTTATCTTTTAATTTTGTTTCTTTCTTAACTTGTTTCAAACCTAAAGATTCAACTTCGTTAAGGGCGTTCCACATAAGACCAGCCCATGTTCCAATTGTTTCTGCGTTCATTTTTTTCTTTTTTTAAACCTAAAATATTAATATTCAAATCTTTTTCGGGTGCAAAAGTACAAAAAATAAATGAAACCGCAACATTATTTTGCACATTTTTTATCCGTTTATGCAAACTCACATCATAAACCCCTTAATAACAAACCATTATCAACCCATCAAAGTTTTAGCATCATTTCTTTTATATCTTTATAAATTGACTTATAATTAGCAAATTATACATAATGAGGCATCAATTCTTGTGCTACATCTTAATTTATTTTGTATTTTTGCATCTCAATAAAAATATAATATGATTATACAACAAAATATTACACTGAAATCCCGCGCTCGTGGAGCACACCTCATCACCGAAGAGATAACCCGTCAACTGCCACCTTTGCCCAATTGTGGATTGTTACACATCTTTATAAAACACACATCGGCTGGGCTGACAATCAATGAGAACGCCGACCCCGATGTGCGCACCGACCTCAACGCAATTCTCAACCGATTGATTAAAGAGCGGGAACCATATTATCAACACACCTTTGAAGGCGACGATGATATGCCGGCACATGCCAAAGCCACTATTGTGGGACAATCTATTTCAATCCCCATTACCAACCACCGACTTAACTTCGGCACTTGGCAAGGCATATATCTCATGGAATTTCGCAACCATGGAGGTTGTCGCAACATAGTATGCACTATTATTGGTGAATAATCACAAAAAATGTGTAACTTTACATCGTAAAACGTATAACACTATTCGATGCACGGTTTAGTAATAAAAAATACAGGAAGTTGGTATGTAGTAAAAACCGACGAAGGAGCGGAAATTAATTGCAAAATTAAAGGTAATTTTCGGTTAAAAGGGATACGCACCACCAATCCTATTGCTGTTGGCGACTTGGTAACAATTTTACCTAATGCTGATGGCACTGCTTTTATCACCGGCATCGATACTCGCAAGAATTACATTATCCGACGCTCAAGCAACTTATCGAAAGAGGCGCATATCATTGCAGCCAACGTGGATCAAGCATTGCTAATTGTCACCCTCGCACACCCTGTCACATCAACCACCTTCGTTGACCGCTTTTTAGCTACAGCCGAAGCCTATCGCATACCGGCGGTAATAGTAGTCAACAAAATAGACTTGTTAAGCGAAGATGAAGATAAGGAATATCTCGAAGCATGGTGCTATCTCTATCGTTCTATAGGCTACGAAGTGCTTGAAGTTTCGGCCGAAACGGGCGAAGGTTTAGAAAAACTAAATGCTCTACTCGACGGCAAAATCACACTCTTATCGGGCAACTCGGGTGTGGGCAAATCTACCATTATCAACCGCATAATGCCCGAACTCAACCTGCGCACTGCCGAAATCTCAACCACTCACGACACCGGCATGCACACTACAACGTTCTCTGAGATGTTCCCCCTACCCCATGGAGGCTATCTCATTGACACTCCGGGGGTAAAAGGGTTTGGCACAATTGATTTCGACCGTCACGAAGTAGCTCATTTCTTTCCTGAAATCTTCGAGATTGCTCAAGATTGCCGCTTCGGCAACTGCACACACACCCATGAGCCAGGCTGCGCCGTACTTGACGCGCTCGAAGAAGCACGCATCTCGCAATCACGCTACAATTCCTACCTAAGTATACTTGAAGACTCTGCCGACGATAAATACCGAAAAGCCTTCTAATCCTCAACCAGATATTACTTAAAAATAATTTTTATCAAAAGCTACCTACTTGAGCAGCCCTGCATCAAGTAGGATTTTGTCGATGGCTGTAGCGAGCGACCAGCGGTCATTGTCGTTGCGGTTTTCAAGAATAATCACAACAACATCTTTCTCGGGATACTTAGCGAGGTAGGCTTGAAATCCACCATTATCGCCGGTGTGATACACTTTTGTGGGGAAACCTGGAGTTTTGTCGATAAACCAACCTAATCCATAATAAGTATTTGGGCGGTTTTGATAACTACTCCACTTGCTACCGGTCACCTCAACATGAGGAGTATATGCTAATTGCAATAGCGAATCGGGGATGATGCGATTATCACGCAATCCTTTTTCCCATTGAGCCAAGTCGCGAATTGTCGAATAAATACCTCCGTCGGGACGAGTAGCAAAAAAAGTTTCTTCGCCATAATCATATTGTTGCCACTGAGATGAATTTGAATTATCTATTTCAACAGTTTTGCCGGCAGTGTCATTATCAGTCGACGATGCCTCGTCGGCCATAGTGTTAATATATCCATGGGCTGTATTTGCCGGCATGTTATTAGGATTAAAATATGTTGTTGACACCATACCCAATTCATCAAAAATATAACGTTTTTGATATTCAATAAATGGAATACTATCACATTGTTCTATAATATTGGCAATCAATAAAAACGTAGGATTTTTATAATCATAGGCCGAGCCCGGCTTAAAACGCAACTCCTTTACCGAAGGGAAGTAACTCATTGAAATTGAATCATTAGCAAACACACATGCCTCGCGGTTGCTTCGGTCTCGGCTATCGGGCAATCCCGAAGTGTGACTCATTAAATGCCATATTTGAAGTTGTTTCCAAAATGGTTCGGTATATTTAGGAAAAAACGAAGCCAAAGTGTCATTCAACGTAATTTTTCCTTCATTTACCAATCTCAACGCACCTACAACGGTGAATTGTTTTGAAACCGATGCGATATTAAATCGGGTGAGCACTGATATTGGTTCTTTTGTCTCAATATCGGCTACACCATAATATTTTTCCATAACTAGCGAGTCACCTTTCAATATCATTATAGCTGCCCCGGGTGTATCACTACTATATCGTTTTTTCATTAATGCATCTACTTGCGATGCCACATCAACAGCATTCATAGATGAAACAGCAATAACTGCCGAAATTATAAATAATATATATCTCATAAAAAATTATGTATTTAAGGGGTATTTATGCATTTAAAATAATCTTGTTATCTCGGTTATAGGCATATTTGCTATAATTGTTTTTCCGTCGGGTGTGTAATTGGGCATCGATGATTTATATAAGTCACTCAGCAATCGCTCAAGTTCCTCACTTGTTAGTATTTGCGATGGCTTTATGGCCGATGCTTTTGCCATTGACAAAGTTATTTTTGAAATAAGTTCTTGTTGCACATCTTCGCCCGATGACTCAACACCTTCAATCATTTTCATTATCACATCAATAGGATTAGCACTATCTAGTATCGATGGCAATCCATTAATACTCCACGAATTGTCGCCCAAGAAGGAAATGTCAAAGCCCATCAATCCCAATTGCTCGCTCATACTTTCAAGTATGATATTTTGAGCCGCCGTAAGCTTTAAAGTGTCGGGAAATATCAACCGTTGTGTCGTGAGTTTTCCTTCATCAATCATAGATAAATAACGGTCATATAACACTCTTATGTGTGCTCGATGACGATCTATAATAGTTAATGCCTCGCCTGCTTGAGTAATGACATATCGACTTCTTAACTGCAACGCATTTAAATCAGTATTTATTTCATCAATTGCAGATACATGGTCATCGCTATTAAATAGTTGGTCACTTGTATTATTCAATTGGCTCGGCTGATGTTGAGAAAACTCGTCATCACGATTTCGTTCAAATTGTTCATATAGTTTTTCCCAATTCTGAGTAACTGTCGACATATCTTTGCGCCATGAGCTATCGTTTAATCTCGATGACACCTTGGACAAAGATTGTTCCTTGGGTTTATTTGGTGCAAAAGGGTTGTAAGAAGTATCTAAATCCAATCCATGCTCCGCATCGCTATTTGGCTTAAATGTGGGAATATCAGGAACATCCTCTGCATCGAAATTAATCGACGGAACAGCATTATATTTCCCTAGCGACTCTTTAATAGCTGCAGCAAGGATTTGCCATATAGGTTGTTCGTTCTCAAATTTTATCTCATTCTTTGTGGGATGAATATTCACGTCAATTGTTTCGGGATCAACCACAAAGTTGATAAAATAATTGGGTTGCTCATCCGATGGAATAAGCTGCTCATAGCAAGTCATTACCGCTTTATGAAAATAAGGGTGGCGCATATTCCGGCCATTGACAAAGAAATATTGCAAAGCACCTCTTCGACGGGCATTCTCGGGCAATGATACAAACCCACTTACCCTCACAAGCGAGGTATCAGTCTCAATTGGTATCAACTGAGAATCGAGTGATTTGCCAAACAAATCAACAACACGTTTTTTTAACGAACCCGGAAGAAGTTGATGCAATGTGTTATCATTATGAACCAACGTAAATTCAACATTAGTGTTAACAAGCGCTAATCGCTCAAACTCATGAACGATATTGCTCAACTCAACCGAGTCTTTTTTCAAGAACTTGCGACGTGCAGGCACATTGAAGAAAAGATTTTTGACCATCATATTCGTCCCCGGTGCACACGCCTCAGGTTGTTGACTCTCAACTTTTGATCCATTAATAAGTAAACGAGTACCTACCGACTCACCTTTTTTCATTGTACGCAAATCAACTTGAGCAATCGCGGCAATCGATGCTAATGCCTCACCACGAAATCCCATGGTGTGCAATGCAAACAAATCAGAGGCATTGGTAATTTTTGATGTAGCATGACGTTCAAAAGCCAATCGAGCATCGGTTGGCGACATACCACAACCATTATCGACTACTTGAATCAAGGTGCGTCCGGCATCTTTTAGGATTATCTTTATATTATCAGCTCCCGCATCAATAGCATTCTCTACCAACTCTTTAATCACCGAAGCCGGGCGTTGAATAACCTCACCTGCAGCAATTTGATTAGCAACTGAATCGGGTAATAATTTTATAACATCACTCATTTATTCGAATATCTTTTTTTCCAAAAGGCAAAGTTACAACAAAAACAAAGAATAAATAATGTGTTAACTTCAAATTATATCATCAATTTATCTACACAAGACACAACCCAAAAGCTACTATTAACAAAACATTTATTTTATTGTGGTTTGTAACATTGTTTTCACTTTCTCTATATCAACCCCCAATTCAATAGCTCTTTTTGCATCGGCCTCGGCATCTGAATGTCTATAATATAGCTTATTGAGCCAAGCTCTAAGTAAATATAGTTCACCATTTTGAGGATATAATTTCATGGCATCGCCAATATCGGCAGAGGCTTCGGCCAATTGTTCGGTTAAGATATAACACACAGCACGATTGTAATAATATTCCTCTGACGGATTATTTTTTATTAGCTTTGTATAATATTTTATACCATCTTGATACTGTTGTGTATAAAATGACAATGAGGCTTTTGCGTCTAACACCATTTCATTGTCGGCATCGAGTCGTTCCAACGCATCAAAATCCTTCTTAGCGGTATCGTAGTCAGATTTTGACAAGGCAATGAGTCCATGCATATAAAGCGGTTCTAGCAAAGTAGAATCTATATCAATCATTTGACGATAATCCTCATATGCTTCATCAACCATTCCCATCGCTTTATGAATGCGTGCGCGATTATTCAGCACCGTTATTGATTTAGGAGCCATAAAATATGCATCATTAATTGAAGCAAGCGCCACTGAATCTTTTCCCTGTTGAAACTGAATCATTGCAAGATTAGATAATAACATTACATTCGTTGGGTTTGACGGATAACTGCGCATTGCTGTCAACAACATTGATTCAGCAACAGACCACTCCCCTTTTGCAATTGCCGAATCGGCCTTAGACACATATGACAAATATATCGAATCTTCCTTATTCAACAACACCTCAACATTTGCCGAATCAACCGGCATAGCACTTATAAACAAGGGAAACAGCAAACTCAATATAGTAAGAACCGTAGGTTTAATTAGACTATTCATATATTTATATCCTTCATTTATTATGTGACAAAGATATACATTTATATCACAACTTATCAACAAAACGGCGATTTTATTGACATTTTTTTGATTAGTTGCAATTTGTTAAGTATATTTGCAACGATGAATTTAATTAGCCGTCATATCGAATATTTGGTAAGGTATAATGATTGTGTTATTATACCCGGTTGGGGCGCGCTCATTGCCCAATACCAACCTTCGGCATTAGTTGACAATCAACTAATGCCACCCACTCGTAATTTAGCGTTTAACCCTTCACTTACTCACGATGACGGGCTTCTCGCCTCTTCTATTGTGCGACAAAAAGGGATTGGATATGACCAAGCTATGAAGCTAATTTCTGATGAAGTAAACGCTTTACGTCATCAACTTGAAGCAAACGGAGAAGTAGCAATAAGTTGCATTGGCATTTTCACTCGCAATAATGAAAGCACAATGCTTTTCACTCCATTCTCGTCAATTGCTACAACAGCTCAATATTATGGGTTACCTAAAATAAATGTCACTTCTATTCTATCTCAAGCTCGCTCTGAGGCAAACGAAGAAGACTCGAAAAATAGCGACACTATATATGTGCCTATTCGTCGCAGTTGGACTCGCATAGCCGCCTCAATTGCTGTTGTGCTAGGACTAGGTTTTGTTTTGTCAACACCTATAATTAATGACACTGCTCATCAAGCTGCCGTTGTGACTACGCCCACAAAGCCTCAAGCAAGCCCATTATTATCTAACAACAGCACCAACTTGGTACTTAATATTGCCAATATTGATTCAACTGAATCGACTGCAATTGTTGACACCGTGCAACGCAAACAATACCAAGCAGTAATGGCCTACTACAAGCAACGCGAAGAACAACGCAAAGCTCGTCAAGAGGAAATATTAAAGCAGATTGAAGAGCAAAAAAAACAGAAAGAAGAAGCTGCCGCTAAAGAAGAATTAAAACAAAAGGCTCAACCTAAGGCTGTAGCAAATGTTCAAATGCGCATGAATAACTCTGACAAATATTGTGTTATAATCACATCATTGACAAGTAGAGCACAAGCCGAGAAATTTATCGCGACATCAGGCAATAGTTCTCTTCAGATTCTTGAAAAAGACGGCAAGTTTAGAGTCTATGCTGCAACAGGTGCGACTTATAATCAAGCCTACTCAATAGCAGTGAGCAACGGACTAGTTAATCGTTACAAAGGCACATGGGTGTGTCGCCGTTGATGTTAGAGCAATACAGTCAATAACACATAAATCTCACCATATA
This sequence comes from Muribaculaceae bacterium, assembly GCA_045576735.1. Taxonomy (GTDB): domain Bacteria; phylum Bacteroidota; class Bacteroidia; order Bacteroidales; family Muribaculaceae; genus RGIG4079. Next base: position 24,619 of record JAZNGZ010000089.1, on the reverse strand, counting down.
TGGAAAATCTACATGAATTGCTGGTCAATCGACGCAGTATACGTCGTTATACCTCTGAAAGTATCGACCCCGAGTCGGTAAAGCTCATTCTTGAAGCCGCATTATTGGCTCCTACATCAAAAAGTAGCCGCCCATGGCAATTTATTGTTGTAGAAGATAAAGAAATGCTTCAACGTCTTAGCGAATGCAAACCGGCCGGAGCCGGTCCTATCGCAAAGGCCTCTTTAGCTATTGTTGTAGCAGCCGATCCAACACTATCTGACCCTTGGGTTGAAGACGCGTCAATAGCAGCAGCATTCATGCAACTTCAAGCCGAAGATTTAGGTTTAGGTTCTTGTTGGATTCAAGTTAGAGGTCGTTTTGCCTCTGACGGAACACCTTCTGAGGAATGGGTTCAAGATTTGTTAGGAATGCCCGACACACTTCCCGTAGTTTGCATTATCACCCTTGGACACAAAGATGAACAACGCAAACCGGTTGACACTTCAAAACTTTTGTGGGAAAAAGTCCACATTGGCACTTGGAAAGAAATATAATTTTCCTCTGAAATGCGCATCGTAATAATTGGCTCGGGTAACGTTGCAACACATCTTGCTAAAGCATTTGCAAAAAGCAATGATGTGGTGCAAATATATAGCAAAAACATTGCTAATGCACAGCTTTTAGCTAATAATATCAAAGGGGCAAATGCCATTGATAATCTTAGCCAACTTTCACCTAATGCCGACCTATATGTAATCTCGGTTAAAGACGATGCTATAAAACAAATCGTTGACTCTGTACCTTTCAACACTGGATTATGGGTTCACACATCGGGGAGTGTTTCAATCGATACTCTATCGAATAAATTTACTCGATGTGGTGTACTTTACCCATTGCAGACCTTTTCACGCGATGTTGATATAGACATTTCAAACGTACCCTTCTTTATAGAAGGCATCGACAACTCTACTTTTCAAGGAATTAACGCAATAGCAAAGACTTTGAGTGATAATACATATGCAGCCAATAGCGCACAACGCAAACAGCTGCATATTGCCGCGGTATTTGGATGCAACTTCGTTAACCATATGTGGGCTATTGCCGATGAAATACTTCAAAAGTCGGGCTATAGCTTCGATATATTAATTCCTCTCATCAAAGCAACATTAAACAAAGCTACAATAATCTCTCCTGAGGAGGGACAAACCGGTCCCGCTCGACGCGGTGACGCATCTATAATAAATAGCCATAAGGAACTATTACCCCCAAATCTAGGAAATTTATATCATATAATCTCCAATAGTATATTGACAAAATACAACAACAATGAGTAGAATATCTTATAATCTTAAAAATATAAAAGGTATCGTTTTTGATGTAGATGGTGTATTATCCCCCTCTACAATACCATTACTGCCCGATGGCACTCCTTCGCGCATGGTTAATATCAAAGATGGATATGCTCTACAGCTTGCCGTGAAGATGGGATATAAAATAGCAATCATCACCGGTGCCGATAGTGAAGCGATAAAAGTGAGATTTAACGGTCTTGGCATTACAGATGTATTTTTAAAAACATCTGTAAAAATTACATGTTTAAAAGAATGGATTGAATCAAATAATTTACGCCCCGAAGAGGTGGCATTTGTTGGCGATGACATCCCCGATTATGAATGCATGAAATATATAGGATTGTCTGTAGCACCTTGCGATGCTGCTAACGACATATTAAATATCTCAACATACATATCTCCCAATAAAGGTGGAGAAGGTGTTGCAAGAGATTTGTTAGAACAAATTTTGCGAAATAATGGGCATTGGTTGTCTTCAGAAAAAGCATTTGGTTGGTAATTTCAAACTACTTCTATTATGGCAGTCCATCCACTTGAAAATTTATATAAATATGAGGTACTATTAGCTAGTGCATCACCTCGCCGACGTGAATTGTTGGCACAATTAAGTCTCGATTTTGAGATTACTCCAAGCATTGATATTGACGAAACCTACCCTTCGTCATTACCTGCTGTGGAGGTTGCTCCTCATTTATCTCAACTTAAAGCAAATGCATACAAAGAGCTGATTACTAATAATCAGTTAATCATCACAGCCGACACTATTGTCATCAATAATGGGGCTGTTTTAGGAAAACCATCGTCGACTCAAGAAGCATTCGACATGCTTAAATCATTATCGGGTAAAATTCATAACGTTGTCACCGGTGTAACAATTACAACTGCGCATAAGCAAATTACATTTTCAGCCGACACACAAGTGGAATTTGCACCAATTGACGATGAAGAAATATCATGGTACGTGAATCACTTCGCTCCTTTAGACAAGGCAGGTGCATATGGTATTCAAGAATGGATAGGTTGCATAGGGGTAAAAAATATTAATGGCAGTTATTATAATGTAATGGGGCTACCATTACATCGACTATATAGCGAACTTAAAAAGTTTTAGTTTCACCGTCAGTTAGACTAATAGTCATTCTAAAATATTCATCGGGAGGAATCAACGAGATTGTTCCCGATTTCAATTTATTACCCTCAAACTTTATTAACTCTGACTCATAAGGCACGTCGATAGTTTTAGTCGTTTTATATTCAACACGCATCACTCCGCTACTGCATTCAGCCAAATATCGTTGACTCCATAACATTGCAATAGCTCCCATTGTCATGCGCAAATTGACCTCTACACAAGGAGCCACATGGCATTGCCCTCTTTCTTGATATATCATCATGTCAACTCCCAAATATCCATGATAATGATTTGAGACTATATCAGTCAATATTATTTGCATTTTATTGGCCAATTCATATATATCAACATGTGGTACATATGAATTTAACACGCTAAATATTTCTTCTTGTGAAGCTATCATATTTCCTGCATACGCCCCATTGTTTTCATTGAAGAACAAAGAAAATCCCTGAAATCTCACACAAGTGCCATCAGAGTAAAAAAGCATCGCAAAATCCTTAACTTTATCAAGTGATTTCTCACACATCACAGAGCCTTGTCGGCGAATAATCCCCATCACTCGACGACGCAATTCTTCTTCACTCAACAGCGACGCATTAATTACTCCTCGACCACTACTCGACCATGGAGATTTAACATAGAACTGAGAATAACAATGAGCAAACATAATCACCTCATCAATGCATTTCGCTTCACAAGGAATGCTCACATTTAATGACGGCATTAGTTCGTTTATTCTTGACAACACTTCAATTGAGATTCGACGATGACTCAACTCTCTAATTTGGTTCAATTGTTCATCATTGGGCAATAATGATGCATCTACCCCACAATCAATAAACTGTCGTTTAGCATTTGGCGACCACCCCCAAGGGATACAAGAGGATACATTTAAACCATGTGCATCATGAACAATATTACCTTTTATATCAAACTTAGATGCAACTCGCCTACACCATGCATCATCAATATATGGAGCAAAAACGAAATCGCCCTCATGGCAAAACCACAAAGGCAATGAAGCTCCTGCTATGTGCAAACGTAGTGCATTAGGCGGTGCTGTATATTGCGACTTACCATGCGCTAAAGCCAAGTCGTTTTCGGGATTAAACAAATATAAATTTGACATATTTAATGAATTCCGTTCACTTAAGGCACATAAGTTGTCACCACTTCCAACTCATTATCACTCTTAAGGTCAACCCAATTAGTTGATGCAGGAATTAGAACGACATCACCTTGTCGCAACTTCATAGCATTACCATTGCAATCCTCAAGGCTACCGACACCACTTGTTACAACTATAATTCTAAACGAGTCTTTTTGCGCAACATCAATACGACATGACGATTTAATTTTAGCTAATGTCGCAACGAAATACTCACATCGGTTTATTTCAACCTCACTATCAACCAATGGTTCAATATGTTGACAATATTCATCGTAAACTTGATAATCAATTGTCTCAATAGCCAATTCTGTGTGAAGTTCACGCTTTTTTCCATTCAAATCGGTTCTATTGTAGTCATAAACACGATAAGTGATGTCAGACGATTGCTGAATTTCAAGAAGAAGGTTTCCGGCTCCAATACTGTGCACGCGACCGGCCGGCAAATAAAACGTATCACCCCTTTTAGGAGAAAAACATGCCAACACATCGGTCAATGTATTATTTTCCACATGATCACGAAACTCTTCAAGTGTAATGGGTGTTTTCAAACCCGAATATATTATAGAGCCATCGTTTGACTCTAACATATACCATAATTCAGTTTTTCCACTACAATTATGGCGCTCAGTAGCAATCTCATCATTAGGGTGTACTTGAATCGATAAATCATGCGCAGCATCTATAAACTTAATCAATAAAGGGAACTTATCCCCACATTTTTCATGTAATCGAGCGCCTAAAATTGACTCACCATGAATCCTGAGCAATTCTGAGATTGACAACCCTTCAAATTTGCCCTCCGTCACCTTTGTTTCAAATCCTTCAAGCCCTGAAATCTCCCACGTTTCACCAATAGGTGAATCAACTGAAGGGACACCTTTGAATGCTGCAATGCGAGAACCGCCCCACAACACCGACTTAAGAATTGGATCAAACTTTAGTGGACTGATTTCAATCATATCTTTTATTATACAAAAAGCGGCACAAAATTAACACTTTTTTCTCGGTTATACAAATATCACAACCTACACCTATTAATCAGCTTTTAAATAATTACACAAGTAAATTTGCTCGTTAATTAAACAAAAGGTCTTGACAATAACATAAGTGAAAACGCGTTAGATGCCATTTGCCTTTTATCCTACTGAATGTCAAGACAAAACCCCAACCGGAGTCATCTCCATCGCCAAAATATCCTCTCTGATATGTAACTTGATTTTTTGAAACATTAGCCCATGTGGCACAACTTTCATCTTTCCACCGATATATTGGATATGTTTCTCCGTTTAAAACATCAAGTAATGATTCATTAACACAATTATCATCCCACGATTGACCCTCTCTACAGATTATTGTACGTTGCAAGCGGAATGATTTACTCGACTTAAATTTTTTGAAAAATTTATAGAATGGCTCAGTGCCTTGATTGCATGATGATTTGTAATTCTTTACCATCTTACAACTTCGAGCATCATATAGCTCAGCCTCGCAATCACTTGCTTTTACAGCAAATATAGTTAATGATGCTATTAAAAAAAGCATCATAATTCTCAAACATTTCATTTCTTTATTCTTTGATTTAGTTCATATTTGCCCTCAAGAATAGCATTAATCTTTTCGTTGAGTTTATTTGCCTCTTCCTCTCCTTTTAACAATGCATACTTTTTAAAATAATTTCCGCACACATTTTTTGCTTTTTCCATATGAGAAGGTGATTCTCCCGAAGCTGCCGCATTTATAATTTTTTCAGCACATATTCGAGCATCATTTTCAATATCAGTAATTTTTATTGAAAACAAACCATACATATCATTAACAATCTTTACAGATATTGAATCACCTTCATATTTATCACACTCAGCACTTAATTGTGCTTCTATTTGCATTATTTGGCTTTCATTACCATTAGCTTCATATGCCGACAATCCTAATTGAAGACCGGCTTTTGCTGCCGCAAGATATTTTTCAAAATCCTTCTGTTCTTCGATAGGTCTTTCTAAATATTGCTGACGAACGGTTGCAATAATATCATTTGCATCTTCAATACCAATCGTATCGCCATCGACCATCGCATTCCCTAAAGCCATAGTGTAACCAACTGCATCGCGCGAAGGAGTGGTAATGGGCACATTGCAATTATTAAACGCATTAGTCAATGCGTCAACTTGTTCTTGTTTTTTAAGTGTTACCAAGATGGCGTCTATTTCACCTAATGCAGCATTTTGACCATTCACATCACCCATCTCAACTGCTGCCCTAAACTTGCGACCAATCCTTGCACCCTCTTTGGCTAGCTGATCAAGCGACATATCTTGCGCATTTAAAGAAATTGATGCCGATAAAAGCATCATAATGGTCAATATTAAAAATCTAAATTTACTCATAATAATTATTCTGAATATAATTCATTTATCATTGAACTACGATAAGCACGAGGAGACATACCCGTGTGGTGTTTAAAGTATTTACCAAAAAATGATTGATTGGCAAAATTGAGTTTAGAACTAATCTCTTGAACCGACAACTCACTATTGTTTAGCAACATTTTTGCTTCGAGTATTACATATGAATCAATCCATTCTCCGGCAGTGTGGCCACTTGTTTCTTTTGCCACCGCTGACAAATGTTTAGGTGTGATACTGAGTTTTTCAGCATAAAAGTTTACCGATCTCTCGGTTTTAAAATTCTCTTCAACCATCAATAAAAAGTTGTAGAACACCTCTTCTTTACGACGCAAGCGTGCATCTACACCTTTTTGTTCCCTTTCCATATAAGCAGTATAAACACTTAATGTTTCATACAATACTGATTGATAAAGTGAATCAAGAACATTATCATAATAGGGTGTGCGTGGTTCGGTTTGTTTTCGAGTTATAGCCGCATGAAGGTGTTGTTGAATTTCCAACTCGGCATCAGTAATCCTAATTACAGGATTTTCTCTAAAATAGATAAAGCATGAGAGCAGTCTAGAGTATGATGGTAACGAATGATTTAACGAAGTTAATGGAGCCATTACTAAAAAACCGCTAAAATCATCACTTGCTTTATAACCATTTAACATATGCCCGGGACGCAAAGCCATTATAGAGCTTGACGTAAGAGTGTGTTCAGTAACATCAACCAAAACCTTTAACTCACCCCTTATACATACTATTGAAATTAATGTTTTAAGTTTGAATGGGAAAGATAAGTGAGATATCGCATTAATGCTATTTAGAACCATAACCTGTCGGGGACCTTCAAGTCCAAACGCAATTTTCCGCGAAGTAAATGAATTAATTGTTTTATGACTAGAATCAATCATTCTGTTTATCTTAATAATATAGTGCAAAGATAACATTTTAATCACAACTGCTCCTAATAATCGCCTTTTTTTTCTTAATTTTGCAACAATAACGCAATGAATAAACCCATTATATAATGTCAAACCGTATTATACATATACTTTTATTTATAGTTACATCGGCTTCTCACTTTAACTCTTATGGTGTTGAAGTAACCGATAATGAAATCGACCGAACGCTAAAAACGCTTGACTCAGAAGTCGCTAATCGTGAAAAATATATTTCACTTAGACAACATCGAATCGACTCCTTAAAAAAGGAACTACAAAAATCTACAAATGCACACAGTTCGCTCTTATTAACCTTATCAATAGGAGATGAATATGTTGCATTTAACAACGACTCTGCATTAATTTACTATGATAGGGGACTTACTCGAGCTAATGAAATTTGCAACGACTCATTAGCCAACATATTCACCCTTAAAAGAGCTACATACATGCCATTAGCCGGTTTTATATCTGAAGCCGTCAGCGAATATGAGAAAATAGATTCAACAACATTATCCCCTTCTATAAAAAAACTATATTATAATGCCGGCAAACAAATGTATTCCTACATAGCTTCGTTCTACATTTACCAACCTACAATAAGTAAATCATGGCAAAATAAATCTATCAAAGCTCAAGAATCACTATTAAAAGTGCTGCCCACAAACTCTATAAAATACAAGTTAAATATGGGCGAATATTTCATCAACAGCAATGAGTTATCTAAAGCCGATGCCATATTGAAAGATGCTCTTAAAACGCTTAACAAGAATGACAATCTATATGCTCGAGCAGCACATGCTATCGCAACTGTTGCTTCTATGGAAAACAAAACAAATGAATACACTTATTATCTAGCATTATCTTCAATTGCCGACATCAAATCTGCAACACTCGAAGTTGTATCAATGCAAGAATTAGGAGAAACATTATTAGAACAAGGCGATGTAAAACGCGCACACAAATATTCTTCAGTAGCATTAGCTAATGCTGTTAAATGTAAAGCTTATATGCGTATGATAGAATCGTCCGAAGCGATGTCAGTAATCGAACAAGCCCACACGGTTGAAAGTGACACGTGGCAACAAATGATGACTTATATCATTATAGGTACTATCACTTTATTAATAGGGATTGTTGCCGTATCAATATTCCTTAGATTTAAAATGAATCGTCTGAGCCAACTCCAAGAAAAGCTACAACATTCCAACAAGATTAAAGAAATATACATTAGTCAGTTCCTTAACTTAAGTTCAATATACATGGATAAATTACACCAATTTAGTAACATCGTAAATCGAAAGCTAAGCGCCGGAAAAGCCGAAGATTTATATAAAATTACTAAATCGGGTAAATTTATTGAAGAACAAAGTAAAGAGTTTTATGAAGTATTTGACAATGCATTCCTAAATTTATATCCAACATTTATTGAAAACGTGAACAAACTACTTGATCCTAATCAACAAATTACATTAAAAGAGAACGAAAAAATGAACACTGAGCTCCGTATACTTGCTTTAATGAGATTAGGTATAGAAGATAGTTCTCGAATTGCTCAAATGCTGAACTACTCTATAAACACAATATACACTTATCGAAATAAGTTAAAAAACAAAGCCGTCAATCGAGATAATTTTGAGGAAAACATCATGAATATCGCCTCAATATTATAATATTTAAGTTTATATTTCTATAAATATAATAAAAATATATACTACTCACAATCAATAAAATAACAATATATTCAAATAAATTTTATTTATATTTTAGTTATATTAAGTTTGTCACCTCAACAAAACCTTGTATCTTTGCATTGTCATTGAGAAATTAATGACACGGACTAAACAAAATTTGTGATTCACACACATTATAATTATATTTAGGGTTAGTATAGATTGTTAGTATTTTAGCGACAAGATTCGCTTAAGAAAAAGTAAATGTGTTTTATGTTAGTTATGTAAAGTCTTACAAAAAAGACAACAGCAAGGTTACCCCGTGAGGAGTGACCTTGTTTGTTTTTATATAACACAAAACCTTGACAAGACACAGCTCCACACTATCACATTGTCCTATATTCATAAATACACAAATAAAACTACAAAAAGATGTATCTTTAATGTATGATGCATTTCATTTTTTTGTATTTTTGCAAAAAATTACCCATGATACATATTAAAACAATAATATACGGAATTATATCATTAATCTTTGCTTGTACAATATTTTCGTGCAGTGAGGATGTGCCTGAAAACATTGTTACCGCCAACCGCACTATTCTCGTTTATATGGTTGCCGGGAACTCATTAGGTACCGGCAACTACGACAGTGCCGACATCAATGAAATGTTGGCTGCATCTGAAATGAGTACATTTAACAATGGCCGATTAATTATATACCATGCTCCATATGGTAAAAATCCATCATTAAAAGAAATTAAAGGAGGGAAAATAACGATACTGAGAGAATACGACCAATCCTCTTCATCAGTTGAAAAACAACGCATGCAAGAAGTAATTGATGACACAAAAAGACTTGCACCGGCTAATGATTATGGGCTTATTTTGTGGAGTCATGCAAATGGTTGGTTGCAAAACGGATTGGTTGAAAAGGTTAAAACATCCTCGCTATATGACACACAGCACACTAACAACACACTCACATTTGGCGAAGATCAAGGCAAAACAATGAATATAACTACTTTAGCCAACATTCTTAATGATGAAAAATTTAGCTTCATTTATTTTGATTGTTGTTACATGGGTTCGATAGAAGTAATGTATGAATTGCGCCATACAACTCCTTATATTATTGCTTCTGCACCCGAAACACCGGCAGATGGCATGCCATATGAACAAAACATTCCACTTTTATTTGCCAATACTCCTAAGCTGAAAGAAGCATGTATTACCACATACGACTATTACAACATCCAAAAGGGAGCATCCCGTTCATGCGCAATCTCTTTAATCGACACTCAACATATCGACGAATTGGCACAAGCGACAGCTGCAATATATGAGCAGCAGCCCACTCTCCCATCTGACTTCTCTCCTCAAAAATTCACACTAGATGCAAATTGTTACTACTTCGATTTTGAACAATACATCAAAGCACTTTGTAACGATTTGCCACACTTATATGACAAATGGAATGAGAGTTTAAACAAAGTTGTAGTTTTCAAAGCAGCAACACCCTACATGTGGAATAGGCTTAAACTAGAACATCATAGCGGATTATCAACCTATATATTAAATAGTTCAGAATATTCAGCCATAAAAAACTACAATCAACTACAATGGTGGAATGATGTAGCATCAAAATTGTGGCAATAAAAAATAAACTCAAGAAAATTCTATTTATGACAACATTACAAACACTTCCAATCCCCAACGATTCAACCGTTGCCGAAATCATCCCCGATGTTAAGTCAATATCATCTCTATCATTAGACGAACTTATTGAACAATCAATCTCCAATATTACTGAATTTGCAATAAACTTAGTAATTGCTATTGTAATTTTTTATGTGGGTAAATTTATCATAAAAAAGATATACAATCTGGTTCATGCAATACTTCAACGCCGAAAAGTAGACCAATCTCTATCAACATTTATTCTTAGTTTTATCAAAATTGTATTATACTTTGTTCTAATAATAGTTGTTATTGGCGTACTAGGTATCGAAACCACATCCTTCTTAGCCCTCTTCGCATCGGCCGGTGTTGCTATTGGCATGGCATTGAGCGGAACACTTCAAAACTTTGCAGGAGGCGTGCTAATACTATTATTAAAACCATATAAAATAGGCGATTACATCGAAGCACAAGGTTATGCAGGCACAGTTACAGAAATACAAATTTTTCACACCATTATATGTACACCCGACAACAAATCAATAATCATCCCCAACGGAGGATTATCAACCGGCAGTATAAACAACTACTCACGCGAAGATTATCGACGAGTTGATTGGGAAGTGGGCTTGGCTTATGGCGATGATGTTGATGTTGCTCGAAAAGCAATAATTGACATACTCAACAACGACGAACGAGTAGTAAAAGGTTCAATCGAAGAAGACCGACAACTCCGCAACAAACCTTGCAATGCGACCATTAACAAACACAATCTAGCATCATTGCAAGCGAATTGCGCTCCTGTTGTGATATTAAGCAAACTTGGTGATAGTAGCATTGTTTTAACCGTTAGAGCATGGACTACTACTGAAAATTATTGGGGATTGATGGGAGACATAAATGAAACTATCTACAAAGAACTCCCTAAACACGGGTTATCATTCCCCTACCCTCAAATGGATATTCACATTAAAAACGATTAATCTCATTAAACACAATTCCATTTCTTAGTTTTTAATAATAAAATCTCAATACACATAAAATATCACAAAATATTATATATCATTCGGATTATTCAATATTTTTTGTTATTTTTGCGTAATTATACCGTAAGAAGCGCATTAATTTGATGATATTTGAGTCAATAGTCCTATTAAGACACTAACATTCATCATATTAACCCCACACTTCTCACAATTGACAAATTGATGGTCTCCTCATAATAGTCTTTTTGTCAAATATATTGTGGCATAGCTAACGACTAAATTAGCTTAACACTATAGAATGCCACACGAGATAGATAAAAAATAAAAAACAACATAAATGACTAGCAAATGGAATTATTTGCCCCTAACTACAGAAGAACAAAGATTAGAGACAGACTTAGCGAAGAACTACGCTAACTGCCCTCCTATTAGCGAGCTTTTGGTTCAGAGAGGCATTACTTCAGTAGAGGAAGCTGAAAAGTTTTTCCATCCTACACTGAAGGATATGCACGACCCGTTCCTTATGCCCGATATGGATAAAGCTGTAAATAGGCTTAATCAAGCCATGGGGTCGAAGGAGAAAATTATGGTATATGGTGACTATGATGTTGACGGAACAACATCGGTAGCCTTGGTATATAAATACCTCCTTAATTTCTACTCCCACATTGAGTACTATATCCCTACCCGCTATGACGATGGCTATGGGATTTCAACACGTTGCATCGATGAAGCGGCCGAGCGCGACATCAAGTTAATAATCATTCTCGATTGTGGCATAAAAGCCATAAGCGAGATTAAGTATGCTAAAGAAAAAGGCATTGACTTCATTATATGTGATCACCACGTACCCGATGAAGAACTGCCCGAAGCTGTTGCCATTCTAAACCCGAAGCTAGAGAATAGCACTTATCCATGTCCTCATTTATCGGGATGTGGTGTTGGGTACAAATTTATGCAAGCATTTGCCTTAAGCAACGGTCTTCCATTCACTGAGTTAGAAGCTATGCTCGACCTTGTTGCCGTTAGCATTGCCGCCGACATTGTTCCTATGGTCGACGAAAACCGCATTATGACCTACCATGGGCTAAAACGATTAAATAGCAACCCCAACCTAGGTCTTCGTGCCATCATGAAGATATGTCAATTACACAATCGCGAAATATCTATCAGTGATGTAATTTTCAAGATTGGCCCTCGTATAAATGCGTCGGGACGCATGCAATGTGGCATAGAAGCTGTAGATCTTTTAGTTGCTCGTGACATTAACGAAGCATACGAGAAAGCCGAAGCGATTGACCAATATAACCAAGATCGCAAAGAGCTCGACAAACAAATCACAGAAGAAGCAAACGCAATTCTTGACGCTCGCGGAGAAATGGATTCAAGCAAAAAATCGATTGTCATCTATAACAAAGATTGGCACAAAGGAATCATTGGCATTGTTGCTTCTCGATTAACTGAGCTATATTATAAACCGGCTGTTGTATTGACGTTAACAAATGGTTTGGCCACCGGGTCTTCTCGATCGGTTCAAGGGTTTGATGTATATCGCGCAATTGAATCGGCGCGTGATTTGCTCGAAAACTTTGGTGGACACACATATGCTGTAGGACTCTCTCTAAAAGAGGAAAACATTCCCGAATTTGCGCGTAGATTTGAGGAATTTGTAGCTAGCAATATACAGCCAAACCAACTACGCCCACAACTCGACATTGACTCTTACCTAACATTTGCCGACATCACACCCGATTTTGTTTCCATGTTGAAAAAATTCAATCCATTTGGACCCGGAAATAACAAACCTATATTCTGTTCAATAGGGGTCAAAGATTTCGGAACCAGCAAACTAGTAGGGCGGCAACTAGAGCACATTAAGCTAGAATTGGTCGACAACTCATCGGGAAAAGTCGTAAATGGTATAGCATTTAACATGGCTGAGCACTTTGAGCACATTCATAGTGGCGAACCATTTAACATATGCTATACTATAGAAGAGAACAAGCATCATAATGCCACTTCAAGAGTACAACTTTTAGTAAAAGAAATTAGCACTACAAAAAAATAGGGAACATCACAATGAGCGTAATCCATGAAATTCTCAACGAATATTGGGGATATGACTCCTTTCGTCCTTGCCAAGAAGAGATTATCAACTCGGTATTAAACGGGCAAGACACATTGGGGCTATTGCCTACCGGAGGAGGGAAATCGATTACGTTCCAAGTTCCGGCAGTTGCTCTCGAAGGATTGACCATAGTTATTACTCCTCTCATTTCTTTAATGAAAGATCAGGTTGACAACTTGCGTCAATATGGCATCAAAGCAGTATATCTTCACTCAGGGCTCACAAAATCGGAACATCGTCTAGCCATTGACCGATGCCGTCTAGGGAAGGTAAAACTTTTATATTTATCACCTGAGAAATTACAATCAAAAAGACTCCTCGACAGTGTGAGACTGATGAATATTGAATTAATTGTTGTTGATGAAGCCCATTGTATATCACAATGGGGTTATGATTTTAGACCCTCATATCTAAATATTAAAGCAATAAGGGCTCTTTTCCCTAAAGCACCTGTGCTCGCTTTAACGGCATCAGCAACTCCCGAGGTGGTCAATGACATAATGACACAACTTGAATTTCGCCATCACAATGTTTTTTCACGAAGTTTTTCACGAGAAAATCTATCCTACATTGTCAGAAATGGAGAACATAAAGAGGGGCAATTAGTCAAGATTCTAAAATCAACCACCGGAAGTGCCATTGTTTATGTGAGATCAAGAAAAAAGACTCGCGAAATAGCTGAAATATTATATAAAGAAGGGATTTCAGCCGACTTTTATCATGCCGGATTAGCGTCGGAAGATAAGGAAGATAAACAAAACAAATGGAAATGTGACCAATGTCGTGTTATGGTTGCTACCAACGCCTTTGGGATGGGGATTGACAAACCCGATGTTCGCACTGTAGTCCACGTCGACCTACCCTCTTCTCTTGAGGAATATTATCAAGAGGCCGGGCGTGCCGGACGAGATGGCAAGCCTGCATATGCCGTGTTATTAGTAGCAAAATACGACAAAGCGATATTGAGCCGTCGTATAAGCGAAAAATTTCCCGAGAAAGATTTCATAAAACGAGTCTATGAATTACTAGGCAATTTCCTAGAAGTTCCGGTAGGCGGAGGATATAATCAGGTTTATGAATTTAACTTTAATTTATTTTGTAAACGTTTTGATCTTCAGCCAATAGCTACTCATAGTGCGTTGACTATTCTTACTCATGCTCAATACATCGATTTTATCGAGGAGGTCAACATGGGGTCGAGAGTAATGATACTTCTCAACAAAGATGAGTTGTACTCTCTTAAGTTAGAGACTGAAGTCGACAAAGTGTTTCAGTTACTACTTCGCTCCTACACCGGTTTATTTGCCGATTATGTATTTATTAATGAGACATTAATGGCACATAGGCTCAGCTGCTCAGAGCATGACATATATGACGCATTGCTCACTCTCTCAAGATTACACGCTGTTCATTACATTCCTCGCAAGTCTACGCCTTACATTTTATATACTACATCTCGAGAGCTTCCCAAATATGTGCAACTCCCAATAAACGTATATGAGCACCAACGCGACAAACTCATTCATAGAATAGAGGCTATGAAAAGTTTTGCTTTTGATAATAGTCAATGTCGAGTTAATACTATGCTCGAATATTTTGGTGAGAAACCCACGCAAAATTGCAACAAATGTGACTATTGCCGTGATGTCAAAAAAGCAAAACCCACAAAAAGCCAATCTACATTATTACGAGAGTCAATCATTTACATGGCTTCACAAAAAAATGGGAACAAAATTTCTCATTTCATCTCTACCGCAAACGCCTCTCAGCAAGAAACGGTAGAAATGATACGCACACTTCTCGACGAAGGAACATTAAAGTTAATGCCCGATGGCGACACTATTATCATCAATGAATAACACTCCTATACTTGGTGTTAAAACTTAGCAAATAAAAGTAAAATAGTGCCATTTAATGAGGTTGTTTCAATCTTAATTCATAACTTTGCATAAGAATTTACAACGAATAGTTGTAGTAATAAAATGACAGGACAAGCAACATTAAATATATCTATTCCCAAAGAAAAATTATCAGACCTTCCCACTGTTAATTTTTTAGGCAAAATATCAGTCATCGATAATAAAGACGCTGCTGATAGTGCTTTACATTTTCTGTCAAACCACAATATTGTGGGATTTGACACAGAAACTCGCCCATCATTTAGAAAAGGGAAACGTTATAACGTATCATTAATTCAAATTTCAACAATAAACCATTGTTTTTTATTTCGCATAAATAAACTTGGGTTCTTTGATGGTTTGAAAAGATTTATTGAGAACGAAAATATTCTCAAAGTAGGGCTTTCGCTTAAAGATGATTTCAATGTATTACGAAAAATTGCTGATTTTACACCTAAAGGGTTCATTGAACTTCAAGATTTCGTAAAGCAATATAGCATTTCCGATGCGAGTCTTCAAAAAATATACGCAATAATATTTAACGAACGTATTTCTAAAAGTCAACGTCTATCTAATTGGGAAGCAGAAGTTTTATCTTCTAGCCAACAGAACTATGCATCAATTGATGCTTGGGCTTGTTTGCGCATATATCGTCATTTATGCCAAGGTGAATTCAATCCTCAAAACTCACCATATCGGTCTTTATAATTTCAATAACATACATCTCTATATTTAATGAAACGAAATAAATCAATAATTATACCTATTGCACTATTGGCTTATTTAGGAGTAATGAGCTATATCGGTTACAAAGGATATGCATCAGGTGAATTCTCGGCTATAAGATATTTTGGCGTAATAGCTGTATCTTTCCTTATAATAGTGTTATTATTCTTCTCATTAAAAAGAAAAGAGAAGCTTCGCAAAGAACGCGAAGATGATATTGAAAAAAACAATAGAGACTAAAAATAGGTTTAAGATATTATATTGATAAGATGAGATTTTATTTTGTTATCACTATAATAATCGTTGCTTTAATTTGCCAAGGTTGTTTTTCTGAAGTGGAAAGTACTCCTAAAATTTCATATAAACCATCGTCTAATCCCGACGAGAACCACAAAGAGTCTCTGATTTCAAATATTTCAAACGTACCATTTAAAAATTGGGCCCAAGGAAAGCTATTTCACGTAACCGACAACAAAGCATGCTTGGCATTTCACTCAAATAATAACATTGATTCACTTTGTGGCACAACATTAACGTATATCGGATATAAAGTAGATCCCTCTATAACAGGTTCTTCATCTACAAATTTATATTTCACCACAAATGATGGTGATTCAATTTCATATCACATCAACGCTAGCCATGAGGAACTAATAAAACGCAATAATTTAGAAATACCTTTCCTCGTTCAACAATCGTTGATTGACGACATTAACAATAAACTCTCAAACAAAAATCTATTCATACTTTCCCATGCATGGTATAATATTGACGGCAAACAAGCATCGGGAAAGAAATTTGTTCCAATAACAATAATTAAGGTAGAAGTGGGAAATGCGATTTACCCCATAAAAGTCATTTTCAGTGATGATGAAAAGAACACATTTTTCACATATATGACAATAGGAAATGACTTTCAAACGACTCGCAATTTCGAAACAATTTTTTCCACATATAATCCTCATGACAATTATCCTCACATCGATAAAGATACTTGGAAGTTAATTACTATAGGAATGATCAAAATAGGTATGACTCAAGAAGAGTGTCAACTATCTATAGGCAACCCTGCCAATGTAATAATTGAGGAGACTTCATCTCCTGAGATTATTAAACGTTGGGAATACGATAATGGATATATATTATATTTTGAAAATGGCATTTTAAAAGAATATAAACAATAACAAACGTGAAACTCAGATTTTTAGGAACAGGCACTTCAACCGGTGTACCACAAATAGGGTGCGACTGTAAAGTATGTAAATCATGCGACCCCAAAGACCAACGCTTAAGAGCATCAGCATTACTTTCAATTGACAACTATAATATTTTGATTGATTGCGGCCCCGATTTCAGGACTCAAATACTAAATTGTGATAGCCCTCATCTTGATGCCTTACTAGTTACACATAGCCACTATGATCACGTAGGTGGTGTTGATGATTTGCGCCCATACTGTAAAAAGCGAGACTTTCCCATCTATTGCAAAGCTGATGTTTCAGACAATTTACACCAACACATACCTTATTGTTTTGTTCGACATCCCTACCCTGGTGTCCCGTCTTTTAAAATACACAAAATCAATCCAAATCGTTCTTTTAAAATTGGCGAAATTAAAGTTACCCCATTACCGGTGATGCACTACAAACTGGAAATACTAGGATTTAGAATAAACAATTTTGCTTACATCACCGACGCTCGCACCATATCAACTAAAACCCTAAATAGGATTAAAGGTGTCGACACATTGATTATCAATGCGCTACGCATAGAGGACCATTTGTCGCATTTCAATTTAGAACAAGCTCTTGAGGTTATAGATATTATCAAACCTCGCATAACATACCTCACTCATCTATGTCACGAGATGGGATTTCATGAAGAAGTGGAAAAAACACTCCCTCAAAACGTAAAGATTGCATATGATGGCTTAACCATCGAGATTTAGTCTACTATAGCGATTTCTTTGTCGGGCACATGAGTTGACAAAATGCGCCATTGTTGTGGATAAAGATTATTAGCTCTATTTCCTAAATTCTTCACAAACCCCAATGGATGTAATCGATAGGTCAACAATACAAAACCTCTTGGGGCATCATTGAGAGTAAGTGTTTCGCGTCGAAGATAAGATATTGCTTGTTTGTAATCAATGTCTACAACGGGAAAAGCTTCGACATTTAAAAGTGTAGACATTGCTAACGAATGTGACGGAATAATATCTTTTCCTTTGATTGTAGCAATAGGTAGTCCATAATGCAGAATATTTAACGTAGAGTGCAATTCGGCAATTTGTTTATCCCACATTTTGGGGATAGCCACAATAGAGTCCTTGTCATTCTTAAACTCCAACTCGGTATTATTAACCCAGTTAAATAGTTTCTTATCTATTTTATTTGTTTTCTCAATATTTTTTCTTCTATCCTTTATTTTTTTTTCACCTGAATCAGTCCCACCTGTTTTTCTCAAAACTGCCACAAAAAGACCTTCTCCATTAACTTTATGAGGCATAAACCTGTAAGTGTGAAGATTTTCTAATAGGCCTTTCTCTATACCACAATTTTGAATCACATCTATATCTACAGTTTCAGCTCCATATTCCGACACTAAATAATCTACCATATCCTCATTTTCATGTCGGTTAAATGTACAAGTACTATATATTAAATAACCGCCACATCGCAATGAACCCCATAAATTATCCAATATCATCTTTTGCCTATCGACACATTCTTTTACCAACGTAGGTGACCACTGTGCAACCGCGTCAGGGTCTTTACGAAACATTCCCTCTCCCGAACAAGGCACATCGGTTGCCACTATATCAAAAAAACTTTTCAGTTTCTTGAATTTAGAAGTGTCGCTATTAGAAACTATTACCGAAGGATACCCCCATTTAATTACATTTTCGGTCAACACCATAGCTCGACCCGGTACATACTCATTTGCCACTACTAACGACCCGGTAGGCAGAGAATCTATTGCTGCAGTAGTTTTTCCTCCCGGAGCTGCACATGCGTCAAGATAGCATAAAGGTTTATCTACGCCTCTTGTTAATTGTTTTATTATATACGAGATAATCATCGATGATGCATCTTGCACATAATATAGTCCTTGATGCATTGCCGGATCAAAGGTAAAAAGTTCTCTAGAGTTTAAATATGCGCCATTTTCGCACCACTTAACCCTACTCATAGAAAGAGGTAAGGAAACTTTTTTGTGATTATTGACTCTTATAGACACTGATGGTTGGGTAGACGTCAATGCCTCAAACAAACCGTCAAAAATCGCTGAATTATACCCATTAAGTTCTTCTATAAACGCTTTAGGCAACATTTCAAATCAATAAATTTATTTCCTTAACAACACTTTTTCTATCTCTTGAGGAAAATATCTATATTCAAGCTGATGAACCCGTTCAGCTAATAATTTAGGTGTATCATCTTTACCTACATCACATTTATATTGAGCTATTATTTTTCCTCCATCAACATCCTCATTTACATAATGAATAGTTATTCCTGAGTGTTTATCGCCACTCGCAATAACCGACCGATGAACATGAATTCCCCACATTCCCGAGCCTCCATGACGTGGCAATAACGACGGATGAATATTGATTATTTTGCCTTCATAAGCATTAATAATAGGTTTACGTATAATAGCTAAAAAACCGGCTAATACAATTAAATCTATTTTATATGCATTCAACAATTCAAGGACTTCAACAGCATCATCCCATTGTTGCTTTGTAAAATAGTTAATTTTTATCCCATATGGTAAAAGACGATTTGTCACACCGGCATTGCATCGGTTAGTCAACACCAATGACACTTCTATATTTTCTTTATTTATAAAATATTTGACTATTGCTTCTGCATTTGAACCTTCGCCCGAAGCAAATATTGCAATCCTTTTCATTCCACAAAGTTAGGCATAAAACCACTTTCACACAACAAATTTTCTTTATTAATAAAAAATTTCATACATTTGTATCATCATAAATTATAAATTTTAAACTATGAATAAATTTCTTTTAGTATGTATCTCTTTGATTGTTGCATCTTTCGCTTTTACCAATTGTGGCAGCAATCAATCTGACTCCGACAACACCCCTAACGATTCTACAAAGAATACTGACACAGTTGCAAAGCGTAACTTACCTAATGAAATCAAGGTGATGATGATGGGCGACATTATGCCCGGCACACAACATCCATTCAATAACCACAAGGCCTATCTCACTAAAGATGACGGTAAAAGTCTATTCAATAGCGTAACTCCTATCATAAAAAATGGCGACTTCATCGTAGGAAATCTCGAAGGCACTTTTCTTGACCGCTCGCCAAGCAACGATAAACACGTAAATCCGTCATCTCAATTTGTGTTCATGATACCTACCCGATATGCTCAACTATTCAAAGATGCCGGGTTTACTGCTTTAGCTGTAATGAACAACCATGCCAATGATATGAAAGACCTAGGCATAGAATCAACTCGCAAAACACTCAAAGAAATAGGGTTACCTTATTCAGGGTTCAAAGCCGATGGCGATTACACTATAATAGACAAAGATGGTGTGAGATACGCGCTTTGTGCTTTTGGAACAAGCGCAAACGGAAACCACATTGACGAGATAGACAATGCAAAAAAGATTGTAGCTGAAGCAAAAACAAAAGCCGACATTGTCATCGTATCATTTCATGGAGGTAATGAAGGGCGAAATGCACGACATGTTCCAAAAAAACGTGAAGTATTCCGTAGTGGAGCTAGCCGTGGAGATGTATATAAATTTGGTCGCGCATGTGTAGATGCAGGAGCCGACATCGTTTTTGGTCATAGTCCACACGTTTGTCGAGCAATGGAAATCTACAATGGACATATTATTGCATATAGCCTTGGAAACTTCTGCACTCCATTTCGCATGAATGTTAGTGGCATTAGCGGTTATGCCCCTCTTCTTGAAGTGACAATTGATAGCGATGGTAAATTTGTAAAAGGCAAAATACATAGTTTCCGACAAGCAAAAGGTCGCGGACCTGCAAAAGACCCATCAAATGCAGCGGCTAAAGAAATCAGAGCTCTTTCAAAAGAAGATCTTCCCGAGACATGCCCACAAATTAGCGACAATGGTGAAATCTCATTAAGAAAATAATCCCCAATAAACCTATAAAATATAAAGCGACTTGGAATAACCAAGTCGCTTTATATTTTATATTCAGAGGAAACCTTATAATGTATAAGTATCTTCTACTAGTTTACCCATTGACCAAACTCCACGTAGGTTCAAATCTTCATCAAGAATCATCATATCGGCATCTTTTCCTTTTTCTAAAGAACCCTTACGATCGTAAACCTTCATGATTTTTGCTGGAGTTTCAGAAATCATTCTTATTGCATCTTGCAAAGGAATTTCTGCTTTTTGAACCAATGTTCTAATCAAGCGGTCCATAGTTGCTACACTACCGGCAAGAGCTGAACGGTCAGCCAATTTACACACACCATCTTCAATAATTACTCGAGGGTCAAATGCTACATTGCTTGCACTTGCTGCACAAGCCAATGCATCGGTAATGGCACAAGTACGTTCTACACCCTTAATGTCATATACCATACGCAACATAACTGGTGGTACGTGAATTCCGTCGGCCACAACCTCTACGGTCATATCTTTGTGTAGATAAACACTTTCAACTGTTCCCTCATATTTATATTCACGGCGTTTGTGGAAACCGGGCATAGCATTGTAGAAGTGAGTAGCATGTGTGTAACCCGCTTCCCATGCAGCATGAACATCATCATATTCGGCTTGAGTATGAGCTATTGACGCCAAAACACCTTTAGATTTCAAGAACTTACCTAACTCAATTGCACCGGGAAGTTCAGGAGCAACATCCCAACGCTTGATACATGGCCATTTTTCAATGATAGGAATATATTCTTCGGGATCGGGATCCTTTATATATTCAGGGATTTGACCTCCAGCCATTGCCATATTTAAATAGTGACCTTCAAGGTGCAAACCAAGAATAGGGCTATTAGGATCTTTCATCAAATTTGTACAAGCTTCAGCAGCTGCTTCAATCATAGGCACTGAAGAAGACGACAATGTTGGGAAAATACTTGTAGTACCATGTTTCATATGAGCATTTACTGCTACCATAAAGGCTTCTTCTGTTCCTTCCATAAAGTCGCGACCTCCGCCACCATGCACGTGGATTTCAATTCCACCGGGAACTAAATACATTCCTTTTGCATCAACTAATTCAGCTCCAATAACTGCGTAATTAGAATTTATTACTTCAACAATTTTATTATCTTCCACAAGCACAGATCCTTTTTCTATCCAACCTTGAGGAGTTAAAACTTTAGCATTAATAAATTGAGTTAGCATAATATCTTTATTTTAAGTTAATATCAAATAAATTCACCGATTTTAAATCTTAACAATAGATTTTCAACCTTTACATTCACAAAGTTAATAAATTCTTTTTTATGCCCACTCAATTATTTATATTTATTTTCGATTTTACTATTATTAAAATCTATAATTTAAAAGAATTCTTCCCTGAAGATTATTATTACGACTATCATTATAATGCTTATAATTAACTCGATAAGACTCGTTTAACAGAGAAAAACTAGCCGAAATATCATCATTAAAAATTGTTTTCAATGTAATCGCAGTCGTGTTAATTAAAGCTTGCGATGCATCTCCTTGAACATTTAATGACTTAGAATTAACTTGACTCAAATCAATTTCTTTTCCATATCCCTGCCATGAATACAACTTATATAAATTATGTGACAACAACAGTTTTATCTTTTCATTTGGAAGCAAATAACTCGCTCCAAACTTTATACTAAAACCGCTAGCAAAATTATAATCTCTATTATCAACATTATAGTAATCACTCGAAAACGCACCCAATATCACACCATTGAGATAACACTCACCCTCAATTGTCCCCCAATTATATCCTTTATAATAACACATACCCCCTAATCCTATCGATGCAGGAGTAGAATATTTAAAGCTCAATTTGTGCCCATTTTGACTATTAAAATATTGATTATAGAAACCATATTGTTGATAAAAGCCTATATTTAGATTTATATAATCTTCATTTATCAACGAACTATTAAAAAGCCTCCCCGAAATATCAACTCCTCCTAATAATGGTTGAGATTTTTGCACATTAAACATCATATTTACTCTAAAATAATCAAATGCGGTTGCACTATTTTCGTCAAACCTATCTCCATATTCAAAGTCAAACCCAACTACAAGACCAGAACCAACATTAGAACAATTATTAAATTCAGTCATCCGAAGACCAAGAGACATTTCAAACTTGATAGAAGGTATAGAAAATTGTCTACCACTTTCAACATTTCGTCTCCATAAATCACCATTAATTAACCTTGACACACCTCGCATCGGAGACAATAAAAACACTCCAAATTCCCTTTTAAATCGTTCAAATCCAATAGTACGTTCATCAATCAACATATCAGAAGTTCGATAAAACACCTCACCTAGTACCATGCCCCCTATAGGAGTAGAAATAATATCATTGGTTGAAGGATATTCATTTTCCATTAAAAATTCCCACATAGCACTACCTCCAACCGAAAACAAACTTGATTGCCAAAAATTAAAACCATTTGAGCGCGCCGAATTAAAATATAAACTTCCATGATAAGGATGCATAATCATATTTGTCTCCATCTTATCATTATCCCACACCAAACCTTTATTAAAGTTGTCACCAATAGATTTAAAATCAATTTTTGCATAATCAGCATTTAATACATAACGATCAAATGCCCACACGCCACAATTAATGCCAGTAGTCAACAAAAAAGCTTCAATAGGTTTAGGTTTGTCACTATGGTCAAGATGTAATGAATCTAAAATAGAATCATTACATAATTCGTTGGGAAATACCTCCAACATTATACACATAAAATACAATAACGACCAATATCTAATCACAAAACATCACTTTACTCTAATTCAACACTTATTAGATACCTGATGTTTATAAAAAACTGTTTAGATTAGATGTATTCAGTAAACCCGCAAACACGGGTTTCATCTCTTGATTTGGGTTTACTGCTATGCAATCTTGTATAAAACAAAAAGCCCCGACTCATTTCTGAATCGGGGCTTGGATAGGGGGCGGTGACCTACTCTCCCACTTTCGCAGTACCATCGGCGCGGTGAGGTTTAACTTCTCTGTTCGGAATGGGAAGAGGTGGAACCCTCACGCTATCACCACCTTAGTCTCTTTGGCGTTGTCTTTGCGGTGACAACCGTCCGTATAAGTTGAAAAGGTTGACCGGAAGCGCACAAGTAATCTCTATAGTAACGTTAGTCATATTCCGACTGCGACGTCTTTGCAGTCTTTCTTTGGGGGGAATCGCTTCCCGGAAAGGGTTTGGGTAATTAGTATTGCTCGGCTATAGATGTTACCACCTCTGCACCTGCAACCTATCAACGTCATCGTCTCTGACGACCCTTGTATGGAGATCTTATCTTGAGGGGGGCTTC
>JAZNGZ010000088.1:0-32997 GCA_045576735.1 Muribaculaceae bacterium | reverse complement strand
TCCTTTTTTTATTTTGCTAATTAAATCTTTTTTTCTGAGATTCGCTCTTTGGGGCTACGCGCCCCAACCGCTGGGCAAACCCGCGGTGTTTTTCATATTATTTTCACCGCTGGGGTCGCACTTCGGTTTGGAATCTTCACGAATTGCATCGTCACCTATTTTTACATCGGGATTCTTAATTATAATCGTTTTCAAGCCGTCGCACCCAAAGAACGCACTCCAGCCAATTTTGGTTACCGAATTGGGGATAGTGGTGTTTTTACATCCGGCAATTAGACAATTTGTTTCTGTCTCTATAATTGCATTACAATTATCTCTTGAGTCATATTTAGAGTTTCCTTTTGCTACAACAATTGAGGTTAAGCCGGTACACCCAGAGAACGCCTCATAGCCAATTTCGGTTACCGAATTGGGGAGTGTGATTGTGGTCAAGCCGGAGCAACCATCGAACGCCCGATGGCCAATTTCGGTTACCGAATTGGGGATAGTGGTATTTTTACATCCTTTAATTAGGCAATTTGTTCCTGTCTCTATAATAGCATTACAATTATCTCTTGAGTCATATTGGGGGTTTCCTTTTGCCACTATAATTGATGCCAAGCCGGAGCACCCATAGAACGCCCGATAGCCAATTTCGGTTACTGAATTTGGGATAGTGATTGAGGTTAAGCCGGTACAACCCCAAAAAGCCTCATAGCCAATTGAGGTTACCGAATTTGGGATAGTGATTGATTTCAAGTTGGAGCACCCATAGAACGCCCGATAGCCAATTGAGGTTGCCGAATTTGGGATAGTGATTGATTTCAAGTTGGAGCACCCATCGAACGCCCGATAGCCAATTGAGGTTACAGAATTAGGGATAGTGATTGAGATCAAGTTGGAGCACCCATAGAACGCATAATTGCCAATTGAGGTTACCGAATAGGGAATAGTGATTGAGGTCAAGCCGGAGCAACCCAAGAATGCCCTATCTTCAATTTCGGTTACCGAATAAGAAATACCATTGTGAGTGACTGAAGGGGGAATGGTGATAGAGCCGGAATAGTCATTGTCCCCGTGAGTTACTTCTGCGGTTTTAGCGGTTTCGTCTAAGAGGTTGTAGTAGATGCCATTGACTTCAAAGGAGAGTTGGATCACTTTAACCTCTTCGGGAATTGCATCGTAACCAATTTTTACATCGGGATGAATTATAATCGTTTCCAAGCCGTCGCACCCATAGAACGCTCTCCACCCAATTGAGGTTACCGAATTGGGGATAGTGATTGAGGTTAAGCCGGTACAACCCCAAAAAGCCCCATCTCCAATATAGGTTACCGAATTGGGGATAGTGATTGAGGTTAAGCCGGTACAACCCGAAAAAGCATCTTTGCCAATTGAGGTTACTGAATTTGGGATAGAGATTGAAGTCAGGTCGGAGCACCCAGAGAACGCATAATTGCCAATTGAGGTTGCCGAATTAGGGATAGTGGTATTTTGACATCCTACAATCAGACTATTTGTTTCTGTCTCTATAATAGCATTACAATTATCTCTTGAGTCATATTTAGAGTTCCCTTTTGCAACAACAATTGAGGTCAAGCCGGAGCACCCAGAGAACGCTCTTTCGCCAATTTCAGTTACTGAATTGGGGATATTGATTGAGGTCAAGCCGGTACAATCCTCGAACGCCCTTTCGCCAATTTTGGTTACCGAATTAGGTATTATGGTGTTTTTACATCCTGCAATTAGGCGATTTGTTCCTGTCTCAATAATAGCATTACAATTATCTCTTGAGTCATATTTGGTGTTTCCTTTTGCTGCTATAATTGAGGTTAAGCCGGAGCAACCAGAGAACGCATAATTGCCAATTGAGGTTACCGAATTAGGGATAGTGATTGAAGTCAGGTATTCGCACCCAGAGAACGCACCCCAGCCAATTTCAGTCACCGAATTTGGAATAGTGATTGAGGTCAAGCCGGAGCAATCTCTGAACGCCCAATCGCCAATTGAGGTTACCGAATAAGAAATGCCATTGTGAGTGACTGAAGGTGGAATGGTTATAGAACCGGAATATTTATTATCCCCACGACTTACCTTTACGGTTTTAGCGGTTTCGTCTAAGATGTTGTAGTAGATGCCATTGACTTCAAAGGGTTGATTGGTTGTAGTTCCCATATTGGAATGTGTTTTAGAGTTAAGTAAATTTTGTGTTTTACAAAGTTAGGAATTATTTTCAATATTAAAAAAGAACATCATAAAATGGTAGGCCTTGCAGATTAACCAAACAAGTGTTTGCTCTCAAGTGAACAGGTGTTTGCTTGAGTGCAAGGTTAACGTCTTATGGTATAGCCTCCAAATTCGTTAGGTCCGAAGACATGATATTGTTGTAGTCCATATCTTTTCTCTGCTGCAGGTCCCGACAATGGATAGCCGGGATTATCGTATATGTCAAATCGACTGCCGCATTTAGGGCACACTGCTTGGAGTTTTTCTTTGTCGACGTAAATTCTCACGTTGTTTTTTGCCTCATAGGGGCAAGCCATGTCGTAGGCTCGAGGGAAATTCATCACGTCACACACGAGCAATACCCCGCCAAAACCGGTATAAGTCAACTCGGTATAAGGAAATCCGGCAGGTTTTAATTCTTGTTTGATGAAATAGCGGAAGTCGGGGGTGGCAGCCACTCCATAGGTGTTCCACATGCCCACGTTTGAAAACTCTATATTTACGGCTAATGGAGGTATGCGGTCATCGTTGATTCTTTCGCAAGAGGAAAACAACAACGACAAGAGCGCGGCTATAAGCATTAGTCGTTTCATGAGTGCCGTATACTATGGGTTTAAAAGATGGTCAAAGGCTTCGTGATAAGTGTTGAAGTCAAATTGAGCCAATGTGTTGTTGAATAGTTCGGTAATTTCATCATTGCAAAGGTTCCCTATTGAGCCTTCATGAGTGTGCTTGATGTCATAGCGAGGTTCAAAGTTTCCGGCTTCAATCTCGAGACCCACTTGTTTGTATGAATCACGGAATGGGGTACCTTCGGCAACACGTCGGTTAACCTCTTCGACCGAATACATTAATTTATAGCGAGGGTCAGTAGCCACGTCGGTATTTACCTTTACTTGCGACAACATTGAATCGACCATATTGATTATATCGACGATGGTGTCAAATGCCGGTAAGAAATTCTCTTTAATCAATTGCAAGTCGCGGAAATAACCCGAGGGGAGATTGTTGGTTATTAAAGTAATCTCAATGGGAAGTGCTTGCAATTTGTTGCATTTGGCGCGAGTTAACTCAAATACATCGGGATTTTTCTTGTGAGGCATTATTGATGAGCCTGTAGTAAATTCATCGGGAAGTTTGATGAACCCGAAGTTTTGAGAGTTGAACATGCATGCGTCAAAAGCGAGTTTTGAAAGCGTGGCGGCAATTCCGGCAATGGCTTGAGCCACAATGCGCTCGGTTTTGCCACGTCCCATCTGTGCGTATACCACATTATAGGCCATTGAATTAAAGCCAAGAAGTTTTGTGGTCATGGCTCTATTTAAAGGGAATGAAGAACCGTAACCGGCAGCCGAACCAAGAGGGTTGCGGTTGGACACTTCGTAAGCGGCACGAAGCACGGCGAGGTCATCGGCGAGCGACTCGGCATATGCGCCAAACCATAGCCCGAAAGAAGAGGGCATGGCTACTTGCAAGTGAGTGTAACCGGGTATTACAACATCTTTATATTTGTTGCTTTGGCTTATGAGTGTGTCGAAAAGTCGTTTCACGGCCATCGCCACATCTTCAATGCGCGAGCGGGTGAATAGCTTGAGGTCGACAAGCACCTGGTCGTTGCGTGAACGACCCGAATGTATCTTCTTGCCTATATCGCCCAATGAACGGGTGAGCATCAATTCAACTTGAGAGTGAACATCTTCAACGCCTTCTTCTATTTCAAACTCGCCACTTATGGCAATTTTGTAGATTTTGCGCAACTCTTTAAGCAATACTTTTAGTTCTTTAGCTTCGAGTAATCCAATGGATTCGAGCATTGTGATATGTGCCATAGAGCCAAGCACATCGAAAGGTGCGAGATATAAATCCATTTCTCGGTCGAGCCCCACGGTATATGCTTCTACATCGTGGTCGACTTTCACGTTCTTCTCCCAGAGTTTTGATGCCATTGTTACAGAATTTTATTTTGATTCGTTTAATCGGCCTATCATTTCGCCAAATTTGTCGGCTGCTTCTTGCATTTTTCCGCCAATAAGAGGACGTAACATCGCAGGAATTTCAACATCGATGGCGGTTACTACCTCCGATGTCGATTCACTAGTGGCGGTGATGTCAATCATCATTGCCAAGGGAATAGGTGAGCCCACAGCCGAGAACACGATGTGGCCGGGAGCTGTGCGTTCGGTTACTTTAAATTTTAATTGACCCACTTGAGGAGTGTTGATGCAAATAGCATCGGCTTCAAATGTTACATCGCCAATTTTTGCACGTTCCTCTTCGGGAATTTCGTTGATGCGTTGTTGAAACAACGATACATCACTGAAGCGGTCAAACAATACTTCAACTGGTTGATTGACCGCTACAGGTTTACTTGCGTATTTTGCCATAAATTTCTATTATTCAGCTTGAGGATTACCTGGCACCCAGTTTGCTGGGTCTTTACGCCATTCTTTTAGTGTTTCGATGTCTTCTTCTTTGATATATTTTGTTGCCAAAGCAGCATCGAGCATCGAATTGTAGTTGCTAAGAGTGCGGAGGGTTACTCCGGCTTTGCGGAAGTTTTCGATTGCTACAGGGAATTCATAAGTGAAGATTGCTGCCATGCCCACTACTTCACAACCTGCTGCGCGGATAGCTTCAACTGCTTTTAAACTGCTGCCGCCGGTAGAGATGAGGTCTTCGATAACCACCACTTTTTGACCCGGTTTGAGGTTACCTTCAATGAGGTTTTCAAGACCATGATCTTTAGGAGTTGAACGAACATATACATAAGGGAGCCCCATTGTATCGGCAACAAGAGCACCTTGAGCGATAGCACCGGTAGCCACTCCGGCAATAGCATCGGGAGCGTCAAATTCTTCCATAATCAAGCGACAAAGCTCTACTTTGATAAAGCTACGAATGTCGGGATAAGAAAGAGTTTTACGGTTGTCGGTATATATAGGTGAGTTCCAACCCGAAGCCCATGTGAAAGGATTGTCGGGTTGCAATTTAATAGCACTGATTTTCAACAGCTTTTCAGCTAAAAGTTGTTCCATTCTTTTCATATTCGGTATAGCTTTAATGATTTTGAACTACAAAATTAATGCATGAGTTGTGTAAATGCAAATATTGAAAGATGATTTTTGTCTAAAAAATGCACATTAATTAAACGCAACTCTTTGAAGAGTTGTTAAAAATAGCTTGAAATTGGTAAAAAAGGAAACTTTTTCGGTTGCGATTAAACCTTTTGGAATAATTTCGCTCTATAAAGAAAACGAATCATTAAAAATTTACGATCATGAAAAGATTTTGGAGAATAGTATCAATCGTATTAATTTGTGGAGCATTGGCTACTCCTCAACTCGATGCACGCGGAAGAAATAATAGTGGACAACGTACATCAACTTCTCGCTCAAGCAGTCCTTCTCGTTCAACAAGTAATAGAAGTAATTCGTCTAAGCCCGGCGGCAATAACAATTCACGTCCCGGTGGAAACAACAATACCCCAAAGCCCGGCGGCAATAACAATTCACGCCCCGGTGGCAACAACAATACACCCAACCCCGGTGGTAACAATAATTCACGCCCCGGCGGCAATAATCACAATTCACCCAAGCCCAGTGGCAACAATCACAATGCGCCCAAGCCCGGCGGCAATAATCACAATGCGCCCAAACCCGGTGGCAACAATCATGGAAACCACCACGCACCCAAGCCCGGCGGTAACCATTATCATGCCCCAAATCATGGACACGGATATGTTCATCGTCCACACTGCCCACCTCCACGTCCATATCATCGTCCCACTCCTCCGCCTTCATTCCGTCCTTATCATGGATGCCCAACATTTAGAGGCGTATTTGGCATAACATTTGGCACTGCAATAAATATCTCACTCGATTACTTATATCGCAATAGCTATAGTGTTTATGGATATGGAAACGATGTAATCTATCTCCGCAACGTTAATCAATATGGTTATATGTGGCCCGACGCAACTCTTTTTTACGGCTCTGGAGGTTTGACAGGCTCACAATTTATGTATTCGACAAACTACTACGACCGCGGACGTTATAACATGGTATACAATTCATTGGTAGGTCAATATGGCGCACCGATAAGCGTTCAAAACACCTCAAATGGCATTACAGCAACATGGTGGGGATATGACGGCCAATATGTATCGCTCGAGTTCCACCCGGCATACACCAACAACGGCCAACTCCGCTACTTCACCACCCTCTCATTCGGAATGTAAAACCACCTCGCTTCAAAAACATTTAGGTTAAACTCAATATTACAAAATCGACAACGGCTACCTGTTAATACCGGTAGCCGTTGCTATACAATTCATAATTAACGACAGAGCTTATTAATCAAAATCATGCATAAAACGTCTCATTATTTAAATCTATTTTCGAGCCATATCCAGAAGTATTCAAGCCCTTCGGCGATGCTTTCAGTATCACGATAATTATTTTTCTTATCTATGAATTTGCAGCTATATAAAGGTTTTTCTACGACAGGAACAGATTTCATGCTGTCTTTATAAACACGGAAAAAATAGGTGGCGTAACGTCCCTCAATTACCGGTTCTATCGTTATAAATATGGGATAATTCTCTAATGCCTCCTCGTTATCCTTAAGCTGGCAATAGCTATTTCCGAATATGATTATCTTTCCATTTTCGTTCCTGACATAGGGCTTTTCATAAAATATAACTCCAAAATTTTGATAACCATCTTCTCCTGTATCACAAATGGATATGTCTAAATTATCTTTATTGTGTAGAAAAAAACTAATGTCAGAGTCTGCAAGAATATATCCTTGTTTGTCATAATCGCTTTCGACTTTATAGTGTCCGGGGATTCTAAATTCAATTTCTTTAGCATTCTTTGCTTGCTTCTCGTTTATGCTTCCTTTGTATTCCCAATCGGCAAATGCATTAACACTTGAAAGCATAATAATGCTTAACAATAAAACTATTTTCGCCTTCATAATCGTTGTTTATCTTATGTTTTTTAATGCATTAATCGCATCTTGATGCCCTTGGTTTGCAGCTTTTGTTAGCCATGTTTTTGCTTTAGCCACATCTTTGGAGATATTGCCACATCCATTGAGATAGATTTGGTATCCCAAGTTATATTGAGCTTGTGCATTTCCGAAACTCCCGGCTAAATCCCAATGGTATACAACTTTTGTATAATCATTTGAATCTATTGTAATGTTGTATAATACCCTCGCATTACCTGCAAGCAAATGCGATTCGTAAAACTCGTCACAATAACGATTGGTAGAGGCAGTTCTATCTCTAAATCGCATCACCGACCATCGTAGAAAATCATCAGCCGCCTTTACATAATGGTTGTATGAGCTTAAGTAATCATTAGCCGAAAAACTCTCATTGCCTATAGCCATGTAAATATCTCCAAGCATTTTATTTTGTTTACCATATAATTCATAGCTTTTTCCAGTCAAATCAATATATGCTAATTCTACCGATTTCGCCAATTCAAGTGCTTTATTTAGGTTTCGATACTTCCCATGTAATCCTTTTAAATAACATTCTGCCAAAATAAGCTCGGCAAAGCCGGTTTCCATACAATATTTGTTATTAATTATATCACAACGTTCATAGTGTTTGATAGCCTCATCAAAATCTTGAGCCACCCCCTTGCCATAGTAATGCATCTGCCCCAAATAAAACAAAGCTATTGCGTTGTCTTGCGCTGCGGCTTTGCGAAACCAATAAGCTGCTGCAATATAATCTTGTGGAATGTTGCGATTAGCTTCACCTATATAATATAAATCACCTAAATATGCCTGAACCTTGGCGTCGCCCTTATTGGCTTCTTTTTCTAATTTTTCCAGGCTCATTTTGCTATAATCTTTTGCTTCTATTGATTGGCTTGAAATTATAAATGAGCAAAGAATGAATATGACAACTATTAAATTTTTCATAAAATAGATTGATTAAGAATTTTATTTGAATCTAACGTGGAAATAACGATAGACGTTATTACTATCAATGGTGTAGACTTCCCAATACAATTTGTTTTTGCTATCTCTACGATAATCATACTCAACAACCTTTATCCACATAGGATTATTGTAGTTCACTTTGCCATTCCAAATGCGATAAAGTGTTAACTTTTTATCGTTTATTGAACAGCGATATACACGATCTCCATCTGCCGAATTGGTCCAATAAAGCGTATTTATTGATGAATCAAATAAAAGGTATTCCCCCGCATTGTTATTTGCTACTGATGGATATATTTTAGCATTTTGTTTGCCATCTTTATAAAAACCATAACTCACAAGGTGAAGTTTGTCACCTGATAAAATTTCCCAAACCGATTCAGCATATGCGTTTGCACTTAATATCATACAAAACGCAATACTTAAAAATATAACTTTAATTCTTTTCATTGTTGTCGTTTGTTAAAAGGTTAATAGGCAATGGGGATTGCACAAAATAATGCGCCCCCCTTTGCCGGTTAATGATTTGTTAGCGTTAGCCTTGGCGATAAAACCAAAGGGTGTGTAATGAATTACCTTGATAATATTCAAGCACAAATAGATTATATGCTATAGTAATAATATTATAAGTTGTTGTCGTGTAACCCGATTTAAATGTGATTTTGTCGCCTTGCACCGTAAACGTAAAGTTCCCATTGCCTGGAAATTCGGTATCTGTTACCACGTTGGTCGCAACACCACTATTTTCGTTGAGAAATGCTAACGTCATATAACGAGATTTGTAATCATTGTTTGTATACTCCGTGCCGGTGGCATACTGGCCGGTAGTTAATCGCCATGTGCCTATAAAATCATTTTCGCTAATCTCTGGATCCAATTCCCACCATTGATAGCTTCGGAATATTCCTGTTGATGTGCTAGATGCTGTATAATCTCCGCAATCACATTCCGCTGATACTTTGCCAATAAAGTCGACTTCTATATTGCGAGTTGAAGTCTTGGTGATGGTATTTGCTTCAATATCGGCATATACGGGGTAGACAAAATATCCGTTATCATTAATCGAAGGGTTCTCGATGCGAGCATCAACCCAGTCAGTATATATCTCTACATCTTTAGAACTTAATTTCTCGCTCGAAGTGATTGTCCCGATACAAATGTTGTTGTATTCCTTCGCTCCAAAACTTCGATTGTAAAGCTGACAACTTATTTGAGGCTTGGTCAATTCATGGTTGCAATTCTCACATGAAGCCAATCCGATACACATAGTTGCTACACATAGCATCATTGCTAATTTTTGAATCTTTTTCATTGTTTTGTTGTTTTAATAATTTTTTATTCTAATGCGGTGAGGTAAAACGAATATATTCCATCAGCATTATTATATTGTAATATTAATTCTTTTTCTGAGATTGAGATTAGATTCTTTTGATGGTGGTGCTTAAATATAGAGGTATTTGAGCCTACAACTGATTCTTTAGATTCAGAAAAACCAAATACAAATAAATAATCATAATCTGTGCCTTTAATATCTTCAAAGAAAGTTTCTTCTAAATTCTCGCCATCACAACCGCCTAAAACCCTAGCTTCAGTAGTTATTGTATTGCCCATTGCGACTTCTACCTTTTCCATTTCGCATTCAGGTCGATATAAGAACATGCTAGTATCAAAGTAGTCGTTTTTAATATATTTTACGTCTAATTTGTCGGAAGATTTTAGCAATGCTACTTCGGAACGCAACTGCCATTTTGCCACTTTTTCGTTTAGGGCAAAAAAGTCGTCGATTGTGATGTAGCCATATTGGGTGCATGAGCAGCTTTCCGATTCCGTGATAGTGGAGCCGTTGTAATTAACTTTTGCGTTGACTTTTATTTTGAAGTCACGAGCGGTTTCGCTATCGTTCTTATCGATGTTGGCAAATACATAAAATGTGTAATAACCATCATTATCAGGAGTATTTCCTCCTTTTTCCACAAATGTTTTTACCCAATTTTGAGTTGAATTGGCTGAGATTTGAGGATTATTGTCTAATGATTTTATAATCATCATACACAAATCATTGCTATACCCATTCCAATCATATCCCATAAGAGGTGTTGATTCTATAATCAAAGGGTCATTTTCTTCTGGAGTAGGTGTAGGTTCTATCTGAGGTTCATCTTCATCTCCACCACAAGATATTGTGGCAAAGCCAATAAAACAAGCCATTAAAAGTATGGCAAATACTTTAAGTTGTTTCGTATTTTTTTTCATAATTATATAATTTTAAATGATTACCGAGTAAAATGATAGAGGTGAGATTATTCTATTAAAATGGATAATCTTGCGCTTTATTGATTTTTTTGAATTTTGCATTTATAAAAGTTTCGAGAAATTTAAACGATTTCTTTATGTCAGTATCATATTTGGGGTTTTGCAACCCATAATACCCTCCGGAGTGAAACCCTATAGCATCACAAATGTATTCCTTAACAGAGTTGAATTTTTTATTATAAAAGTCTTGATAAACAGCAACACTGACATTGTCAGAATCGTCTGTGAAAATGATTTTAATTCCAAACCAATCTTCTTTAGCGATATTATGGTTTTTACAAATGAAATAATAGGCGTAAATTCCATTATGTTCGAATTTCTCTGCTTTTATGAAAGATTTTTGAGCAGAGAGGTTAAATACGGTAGAGCCGTTGTCTTTAGCGGCGAAAATGGAAAAATCATTAGCTGAGATATTGAGGTGAATGCCAGCTATCCCGTAATGGGAGAATTGGGGCAAAAACATCACCGCTTCGGCATTTTTTTTCACAAATTTGTTGTTCAGCCCATTATTTTCGGCTGAAAGTGGATAAGCCATCAACGATAGCAGAAGTGTGAGAAACAAAGATTTAATTATTTTCATAATTTGTGTTGTTTTTATATCGGTGTTTCCCTTCCCGAAATTAATAGTACAAACGATTAAGTATATATAAAAAAAGAGCGTGGGAAACAGCACTATCGCTCGTCCCGCGCTTCGAGGCCTTCGCATTGCCCATCACTCTAGAACGAGCAACGTGAAGCCCACGCCGATATGAGTATAACAATCATTAGACTTATTTATTTTTGACTATTAGGCCTTATTTTTATAAGTACAATGATGGATATATACATATCCCGCAGACATCTACCGTTGCGTTGTTTCGAGAGTGATTGAAAGTTGCGAAGTTTCGAAGCTCCAAAACAAAACGTCAAGTAAACGTCCTTTTATATATATAAATTCCCCACCTACCCATAATACTCCACTCTTGGAGGTTCGGCGTGGAATTGTGACAAAATTAATTATTTTTCCTCAAACGATAAAGAAAATATCGCTTTTTTGTGACTAAAAGCCCTATTTATATGATAAAATAAGAAAACGGCAATCAAATTGATCACCGTTTTCTTGTTTCGGTATGTTATGATTATTATTTAACCAATACTTTTGATGTTTTGTTGCCTTGGCGGGTGATGTAGATGCCGGGGACGAGGTTGTCGGCATTCACTTTCACCCCGTTGAGGTTGTAGTATTCAATTGGAGCCATTGGCGAGGCAATCTCTGATTGGATTTCTTCGACACTTGAAACGCTTGTGTCTTTAATGTCATAAGCACACACGCCATCGCCGGGGATATAAAGGAAAATGCGCACGGTGTTGGGTGTCATTTGCAAGTAGTCTACAACGGCATTTGCTGTTTGGCTGTTTACCGAGCCGAGTCCTTTCTTGGGGAGTACCCATAGTTGCGACATGTCTCCAAAAGTGAGGTTGCTAGTAGTTGTAACAACTTTAAATGTGTTGTAAGGACGAGTGATAGGGTCGTCGTTGGCATATATCACATAGGTGTTGTCGCCAAGGTTAAAGAACGCGCCACCATTAGCCGATATGCTAGTGGGTTGCACTGTGGTATTGGCCATGAAAGAGCCCGAACGAGAACCGTCGGTCAATGAATAGCGAGTGAAATATGTGTTGGCGCCATCGACAAAGACATCATTGTCAGAGATAGGCATTATGCGTGGAGCAATCCCGAAGTTAGATGCTGAAGTGGGGTAGAATAGGCTCACATTAGTAACCGATTCGGTGTAAGTGCCGTTTTTGAATATCCAACGAACAATTTTACTATTGTTTGCCGGAACTCCAAACACAATAAAGTTGCCCGATGTCACATCACCTGTAATTGCGATATAGTCGAAGCGAGCATCGCTCATTGACGATGTTATGCGAGCCACTTCGGTCAATGCTCCGGTTTCGAGATTTACTTTGTGTATTACCAATGGACCATATTGCATCATGATGAGGTTAGAGATACACACGTTGCCTTTTGAGTCTTTGCACACATTGTTACAAGGATAATAAGCAACCGATGCTTCAGGCCCTAATGTGAGACGACCGATGTGTTCACCTGTAGCGGCACTATATTTTTCGAGGAATGCAGTACCGGCTTCATCGTTTTCGGTGCGTCCTGAGATATACACATAGTTTCCGGCCGCCACCATTGAGCGGTTGTAGCTTCCCGAGCTTGCAAAAACTATATTTTTATAACCGGTGCGCACCGAACGGAACCAGATACTTTCAACATTGATAGAGCCCACTGAGCTATATGAATCACCATCGGTTTTGATAGTATAACCGCTTTCGTAGTTACCTATGCCAATGCTGGTGATAGTGAATGAACGCGCATCGGATGGAGTGTCGAGATATTTACCTCCACCACCTATCACACGCCAATAATAAGTGCCCACACCTATTGAAGCGGCAGGAATAGTTACCGTTCCGCTCATTCCTTCAAATGTTTTTGTTGAAGATGCGGGGAAAGAAGCATCGGCCGACACTTCCACTCTATAGTCGGTCATGCCATCATCAGATTCAAGCCATGTGAATGTCACTTCATTTTCAAGACTTGCACCATCTTCGGGTGATACGAGTTGAGGCTTTGAACCTTGAACACGTGCCGGACTTTTAAATGAGGCTATGTCGCTTGATGCAGTGAGTTTGCCGGGCTGTGAAGATGTCACTTTCCAATAATATGTAGCATTGTCTTTGAAATCGGCTATATCACTAACATCGATTGATATTGAATTTGAGGTAAGTCCTGTTTGGCTATATTTCACCGATGTGCAAGCTGCATCATCGCAGATGTATAGGTCATATGTTCCGTTTTCGATAGCACTCCATGAGAATATTGCGCTATCCCACGAAACAGCAGCTCCATTAATAGGCGCAATAAGTGTAACTTTTTCAGCCTCTCCATCGGGATAACCCACATATGAGGCTGGGTGTTCCTTACCAAATCCGTCATACACACACACTGCATACCAATAACCCGATTGGCGGTCGGCAGGCAATGTGAACGAATTGTTGTAGCTCACGTCAACGAGATATTGTCCGTCGATGCCGTCATCGGTAGTAGCGTCATCGATTGTAACGCTCAAAGGCACGGCATAGATAGAGTAACGAATGATAGTTTTAGCGTGAGGACCTGTTGCAGCTGTCCATGAGAGAGTGCCGCTTGTGTTGGTGAGATTGCCGGGAGCGGCATATGGAGTCACTGTTTTCCAATCCACCTCGGGCACAAGTGCTTTAGTGGGGAAACATTCTTTAGCCACATAGTCGCCATGAGCTTTGTAGTTGCCACAGAAATATTGAATGCTATAGAAGTTTGAGCCAAATGCCTTCACGCCGTTGTCGGCGGCAAATTGGCGAGATTGTTTCACATTATATACGTGCTCTTCCCAGTGAGCTTGAGTGTTGCCAAGGTCTTCTTGGTAACCCATCGCTTGGGCAAGGTCATAGATGT
This sequence comes from Muribaculaceae bacterium, assembly GCA_045576735.1. Classification (GTDB taxonomy): domain Bacteria; phylum Bacteroidota; class Bacteroidia; order Bacteroidales; family Muribaculaceae; genus RGIG4079. The sequence continues at coordinate 19,031 of JAZNGZ010000088.1, read as the reverse complement.
TTACACTAATACTGCAATGCACGTTGCCAAAGTGTTTGGCAAGACCATACCACCAGTTTGAGATTTTGCCAAATGAAGCCATTGAGTGGTCATTGTGCCAATAGATTTGAGGCGACATAAAATCGACAATATGCTTGTTCATCCACGATAGTGGGTCGGAATAAAGTGAGGTGTATTGAGTGTCATATCCACCTGGCCAAGTAGTAAGGCCATATTTGCTTGCCGATGCACCGGCTGTCCCGGGAGGGGCAAGCCCAAAACGCACTTCGGGGCGAGTTTCTTGCACCATGTTATATACGTCGGCAATCATTTTATCGACATTTTCACGACGCCAATCGCCTATTGAAAGGCTTGTGCCACTATTTTTCCATAACTGATAATCAGGTGCGTCACTACCTTCAGATGTGCCACCTGATGGATAGAAATAGTCATCGAAAATCATACCTTCAACGGCATAATTTGAGATGATTTCTTTACACACCTTTACGATATGCTCACGAGTTTCATCTAACCCCGGGTTCAACACAGTAAACGTGCCGTTAGTGATGAGCCAACCATTATTTTTCACTTGGGTGTCGAAAGCGGTGTTCCAAGTAGAGGTAGTGCCTGTGCTCGACCAGCGATAAGGATTTACCCACGCATATACTTCAATGCCACGTTTATGACATTCGTCAACACAAAATTGCAAGGGATCCCAACCCGGGTCGGTGCCACGTGTGCCGGTAAGATAACTTGCCCAAGGTTCATAACTTGATTTGTACATTGCGTCACACATGCTTCGCACTTGGAAACAAATTGTAGTGAGGTTCATTTCTTGCATTCGTTCGATATAAGCAAGAAGGTCGGCTTTTTGTTGCGCTACAACCGAGGCTGAAGTGCCTTTTTGTTTTGGCCAGTCGATGTTTGCCACTGTTGCAATCCACACCGAACGAAATTCGCGTTTAGGAGCTGTCTCAGCCCAAAGATTGTTTGAAATAAACAAGGAGAGTATGGCTAACAGAAGCCATTTTTTAATTTTTTGCATGGTTATGTATTTGTTAGTTTTTGTTCTAAATATGAGCAAAAAATGCACGAGTGCAAAAGTAACTAAAATAATTTAATTACCGAAGCAGAACAATGAGAAAATGGTTGTCTATAGATATGCTTTGTAGTAAATAGCTTATGTTATTAAAAAGAAAAGGCAAGTGAGCGGTGACTCATTTGCCTTTTCTTATATATGTTGATGTGTGGGTTAATACACTTCAGAGTGAGGGGCAGTGTGTTGCGCTATCTTTTGAGCGATTTCCGCCATTTCTTCGGGCGAAAGGGTGGCTTTCTCTTTGAAGAAGTTCATGTCGGCTTCTTTGTTGATGGGGATGAGGTGGATGTGTACGTGTGGCACTTCCATGCCCATCACTGCAACACCTACTCTGCTACATTGCATAGCTTGCTTAAGGGCTACGGCGATGCGTTTAGCAAAGAGTTGAAGGTCGGCATAATCATTGTCGCTTAAATCGAAGATGTAATCTACTTCTTGTTTAGGAATTACTAAAACGTGTCCCGGAGCGACGGGATTGATGTCGAGGAAGGCGAAGTGTTTTTCGTCTTCGGCAATTTTGTAGCATGGGATTTCTCCGGCTACGATTCTACTGAAAATTGTTGCCATGGCGATAATGGTTGATTATAGGGTTAAAAGATTGTTGCAAAAATGTTTTCGTTAAAATGAAATTTCGGTGATTTCAAATTTAACAAGTCCTTGAGGCACTTTGATTTCGACAACGTCGCCGAGCTTGTGGCCAAGCAAACCTTGTGCGATGGGTGTGCTCGATGCGAGTTTTTTCTCTTTGAGGTTAGCTTCGCTATCGGCTACAATGGTGTATTCCATCACCATGTTATTGGCGAGGTTTTTGATTTTCACCTTGTTCATGATTTGTACTTCATCGGTGTTGAGTTTGCTTTCATCAATGATGCGAGCATTAGCAACAAGGTCTTTAAGTTGCGCAATTTTCAATTCGAGCAATCCTTGAGCTTCTTTTGCAGCATCATATTCTGCATTTTCTGATAGGTCGCCTTTGTCGCGAGCTTCGGCTATAGCACGTGAAATTTCGGGACGTTTAACCGACTCCAGGTATGCTATTTCTTCCATTTTACGTTTATAGCCGTCTTTGGTCATATAGGTAATTGCCATAGTGTATTGTTTTTTTAAAAAGTAAAAAAATAAAGAATCTCAGCTTGTTAGATGAGACCCCTTTGTGGTTATAACATGTTGTTTGATGATGCAAAGGTAGTCATAAATATTCAATTAAACAATTTTTGGTAATTAATTTGTTTAGAAAAAAGTTATGTTTAACTAATTTGTTGCTAATTTGTTAAATAATGATACATAATTTATGTAGTGATGTAAAAAATTAGTAAATTCGTGGTTCGAAACCCCAAAAAAAGATAAATGATGAAAGAAAAAATGCAGTGGGAACGACTCATTAGCGACAAACGATTTGGATTAGAGGCTTATCACAATCAGCATGCCGGTAGCCGTAGTGATTTTCAACGCGACTATGACCGGTTGGTGTTCTCTTCTCCGTTTCGCCGCTTGCAAAATAAAACTCAGGTATTCCCATTGCCGGGCAGCATTTTTGTGCACAACCGATTGACTCATAGCATGGAAGTGGCGTGTGTAGGGCGCTCATTGGCTAATGAAGTGAGCAGTGCGTTGCGTAATCGTTATGAGTTGGCATCGTGGTGCGATAAACTTAATGACCTCGGAGATATTGTTGCCGCTGCATGTTTGGCTCATGACCTTGGAAATCCTCCTTTTGGCCACTCCGGAGAAAAAGCTATCTCTACGTTTTTTTCAGAAGGAGAAGGCGCAGGGTTGCAACAATCGTTGAGTGCGCATGAATGGGATGATTTGACTCACTTTGAAGGTAATGCCAATTCTTTGCGATTACTAATACACCAATTTAAGGGCCGTCGTCCCGGTGGCTTTGCTATGACATACTCCACTCTTGCCTCGATAGTGAAATATCCTTACGAGTCGACATTGGCTGGAGACACCAATAAGTTTGGCTTCTTCATTTCTGAGAAGAGTGACTTTGAACGCATTGCTAATGAGTTAGGAATATTGCCACGTTATGGTGCTAACGGTGAGATGGCGTTTGTTCGCCATCCGTTGGTGTATATTGTAGAGGCTGCCGATGATATTTGTTATGAAGTAATGGATATTGAGGACGCTCATAAATTGAAAATCTTAACCACTCAGGAGGTGAAGGATTTGTTGTTGGGTTTCTTTGAGGAGTCGCGTCGCCAACATATGCTCGAAGTAATGGAAAAAGTGGAAGACCCCAATGAAAAAGTATCGTATATGCGCTCTTGTGTAATAGGTCGATTGGTGAGCCGATGTGCCGAAGCGTTTGTGGCTCATGAAGATGAAATATTGTCGGGCGATTTCAAAGGGTCATTGATTGATCATATGCCTCAAATGGAGAGAGACGGTTATCGCCGTTGTACCGAAATGTCGTGGGATAAGATATACAAGGCTGGCGATGTGGTAGACATTGAACTTGCCGGTAATCAAATTATCACATATTTATTGGGTAAGTTTGTTCATGCTGTAACCAATCCTCATCTCAATTACTCTAAATTGCTGTTATCGAAGGTTCCGCAACAATATGATATTAATGCACCAACTCTATATGGTCGCATTCAAGCTGTAATTGACCATGTGTCGGGCATGACCGATGTGTATGCGCTTGACTTATATCGTAAACTCAACGGCATGAGTTTGCCGGCTGTTTAACGTTTCACTTTGCGAAGGAGCAATTGCTTAAAAGATAGTGGAATTGTGACAATCGCAATGGCTGCCGGGATATACCACCCAATGTGTTTATAACCCACAGTACATATTATTGCTAATACCACCGTCAATGCAATGAGACGATACATCTTGTCGCCAAGGTGTAGCTTGTAACGATAATAATACACACAAGCAACAATAATAGAGTAGATAATATACCATGCAGTATAGGCTAATCCAAGCCCTTCCATGCCCCATAGTCGGTAGGCAATAATATTGAGTGTTATGCTTGTTATAGCGCTAGCCGACTCGGTGAGGAGAAATGCTTTGCCGTCGCCTCGTGCGAGTATCACAAATGCCATACACCAGGAGATAGCTCGGAAAATGGTGCCTATTATAGCCCATATGACAAATGGTAGAGCTTCGGCAAATTCATTAGAGTAAAGTAGTGGAATGATGATGCCCGAAGAGGCTACGAAGAGAGCAATAAAGGGCAATAAAACCCATAGGGCAATCGACATTTCGTGTGACACAAATGTTGATGTGCGATTGTTTGAACCTATTACTTTTGAGAGTCGTGGATAATATTCCATGGCTATGGCAATGAAGATTACTCCAACATATTTATTAATAATAGTGTATGCCGCATTATATTGTCCCACTGCGGCTGTGTCGCCTACATTGTTGAGATAGGCCATGAAAAGGAATGAAACCAAATTGGTGACAATGGCCGACACCGTGAGGTAGATGCCGAGTGTGATAAATCCGCGCCCTTTGTCGTAGGTTTCTTTTATAGATATGTGTGGGGTGGGCTTTTGGGTTTTTACTCTTTGTGACAATGTGGCTATAGTAGTTGCCAAAGAGTAAACAACAAGTGCAGGTAACACACTGTCGATATCCCAATAATAAAACATTGGGATAGAAATTACAACACCTATCACAACTCCCCACATAGACGACTTTGCCAAACGTCCCAGTTGTTGGGTTCCCTGTAGAATTGCTAATTCTCCATTCTGCACCGATGACATGAATATGATGGCAGCAATAACAATAAATGCCGATGAATGAGAGGTGTCGTCAAATGAGATAATACTTAAAGCGGGCGATAGTGTTATAGTAGCGATTAATCCCACTATGCCAAGAAATAGCGCCCAACGGCGCACTATGATTATTGTGCGAGACGAGGAGCTGCCATTGTTTGCTGCGATGTCTCTAACTGCACTATCGCGAATGCCAAGTTGAAATATCACATTTAACAGGTCGATAGCAGTGTTGTATATGCCAAATAATCCCACGCCAATCGACCCTACCCATATCGCAATGAGCTTGGAGCGCACTATCGAGCAGATGATTTTTATCATCTCCACTCCACCAAAGATGCTTAATGCTTTAAGCACTCCGGCAGTGAGTTTGCTATTGCGTGACTTTGCCATGGAAATGGGTTATTTTATCCAGTGTTGTGGGTTTAGTTTGGTTGTTTCTTTGCGTATCTCAAAGTGCATAATACGACGATTCTTGTCTTCGGGGTTGGCATAGACATTTCCTATAATCTGATTTGTTTTGACTGCGTCACCTGTCTTTACCGATATAGATGATAGGTTGGCATAAATAGATAGATATTCACCATGGCGCACCATTACGATGGTGTTGTATCCCGGTTGACGGAATATTGCCGACACCGTACCTTCGCATATGGCAACGGCTGAACTTGATGACAATAGCTCGATGTCAATGCCACTATTGTCGGTCTGTATATTGGGGAATTGAGGGTGCTTTTGTCTGCCAAATTTCCCTACAACTCTGTAGTTGCCAATCACAGGAGCCGGTAGCGCACCTTTTTTACTTTCAAATACTTTTGACTCAGGATGCTGTGATTGTAATTTTGCAGCAGGTTTGGCGGGTTGTGCCATTGCTACATCATCGTTTTTATTGGCTTTTGTAGCTTTATCAGTTGATTTGTTTTGCTTTTTGGTTTCCTTTTGTTGTTTTTTCTTTGCCGTTGCTTTTTCTTGCTCTTTGCGTTTTCGCTCGGCTTCTTTGCGTTTTCGTTCAGCTTCTTGTTGTTGCTGGGCAATGAGTCTGTTGAGCTGTGCGTCAAGGTTCTTTGCTTCTTGTTGTTTCTCCTTCAAATATGCTTCGAGCGATGCTCGTTCTTTTCCCAAGTCATTGACCACTTGTTCCTGTTGCTTCTCATTTTCTTTAAGTATCGATTGGGTTGCCTCGACTTTCTTTATCGAAGAAGCTTTGTTAGAGTGAAGTTGAACCAACGAGTTTTTTGCATCATTAACCGATGAGATAGCACCTTTAAGCTCGTTTGACTTATTAGTTTGCCAAATGGCAAATTGCTTCAAATATCTCATGCGTTTAAATGCTTCAGAAAAAGAATTTGACGAAGCAATAAGAGCAATCTTGCTAGAGGTGTGGCGCGAGGCCCTGATATTTCGGAGCGTTTCACCATATTTCTCGCGAAGAATAACGAGATTTTTTTCCATAGAGGCTATCGAGTCGGTGAGCATAGTCATCGAGCCGTCGATAGAGTCAATCGATTGTTTTAGCTTGTTGATTGATTCGCTTTTTTGCTCAATTTCGGCCGATAGCTGGTTGAGAAGATAAACTTGCTCACGGGTTTTCTTTTTGTTATCGTCGATTTTCTTTGTTGTTTCGGAAATCTCTTTGTTGGTGCGCGCTTGTTTTTGCTTAATGCTGTTTTGCGACTTGTTGGCAAAGATTATTCCTACCGACACGATTGCGAAGAGTATGATAAAAACACGTCTCATAGCATCATTCATTAAAAGCTTTTAATAAATCCTCGGCATTGACTTTTTTATATCCTTTTGGAGCTTTCCACTTAGGTTTCGCTCCTGTGTTCCATTTCGCCTTGTCGGCATTCCATTTAATGGATGCCGAGATTGACTGTTTGTTAGTGTTGGCCGAGATGAGTAATGATTGTGCGATATTTCCCACAGATGTGTAGTCGGTGTCGCTATAATTGCATAACACGGGGTTGGCTCCTTGAATTAGCACGGTGAGGAGTTTGAGAATGTTGGTGGAGTCGTCAAATGCAAATTGATAATAAACCCCGGGCACGTTGCAATAAGGGGTAGCATACCATATGTTACCATTTGATTCAATCTTCATGTCGCCTTTGAGTTTAGGACTGAATGTGCCTTTCCCAATGACAAATGCTCGCCCCAATATGAGATTTTGTAAGTCTCCAACACTCACCGGATACCCTTTCAATAGTTTTTTTACATCTTCGGCGATATACAATTTCCCTAGCTTGTATGTGGCATGGATTGAATCGTTGTTGACATATATATTGGCGGCTTCAAATCCTAATACTCTGATTGAAATGTATATGCTCTGATTTTTTACCATAGTAGCGCGTCCCGACACAGAAAATTCTCTGGGCTTTAATAACTCTAATTCTACGGGAATTTCCACGTCGTTCCAATCTTTGTAGGTTGATGCAACCTCGGCCAACTGATATGCCACAGGGTCGTGTAGGTTTGCCTTCTCTTCGCAGGCAGCCGTGTCGCATTTCTCAGTAGGGTAATTGGTAGCTGTCTTTGACGACCTACAACTATAGGCACACAATACCACGCATATGCCCACTACTAGATTGAATAACTTGGTTATAATAGGCCTATTCATAGAAGAATGTTTTGTGTTCTAATTTTTTCTTCAGTAACTTGTTGTCGGGTTCGAGCATCAGGGCTTTTTCCCAATATTCAAGTGCCTTTTGAAGATCTCCGGTCATGAAGAATATATCTCCGGCATGATGTAGTATTTCGCCGGTGTAATTCTCGGGTGAAATGGTTTCAAGGACAATCTCCATTACCGAACGAGCTAAAAGATGGTCGTGTTGAAGGAATTTAATCCATGCATAGGTCTCTAGATATACATAAGAGTTAGGAACCAATTGACATGCTTCATAGCTCATCTTTTCAGCTTTGTTGAGGTCGCCATTATTTACCGATAGATGATATGCGTAATTGTTGAGGGCGTTATCATTTGTGCTGTCAGCGGCAAGGGCTAGGTCATAATAATAATAGGCACTATCAAGCTCTCCACAAGAAGCATAAGTGTCCCCAATTAGATAGTCGACATTATTGTCGTTAATTGATTTGGCTTTTAAAAAGTTTTTTATTGCATTATCTTTATCCTTGATTAAGCTATATGCTAATCCCGAATTAAATGCGATGTTGTAATTGTCGGGATGAATTTCCAATGCTTTAGATGCTATTTTATTTATTATTGCAGGATCTTTAGTCTCGCTTGATAATATTATATATTGAGCCCATATATTGGTGTCGGTAGAATCGATTTTTACAATATTCTCAAATGTTTGCATTGCATTTGCAAAATCTTTGTGATCGATTAAAAATGTCGAATATAAAAGTTGGTAATTTATGTTATTAGGTTCTTCTTCGATAAGATGAGTCATTAGTTTGTTTATCTCGTCCATTTTGTTAGGGTCGGTTGAATATTCTCTGATAAGAAAACTAATGCATTCGATCTTGATGTCGGAACTATAATCGTTGTTTAAGATGTTTAAGATGTGCTTGTCTCGGGCTATACTGTCATTGGTGGCATCTAATAGGACTATATGTAAATAATTAGCTATATCAGAGTAGGGCATGACCTCAAGTGTTTTGCGCGAAAAATCTAACGCACCAATAGTGTCTTTGAGTAAATTTAAATATGCATCTTGAGCAATCTTGAGTTCGTCATCTTCAACATTGCTGTTTTCAATAATGGAATTGATTATTTTCTTTGCACCTATCGTGTCGCCTATATTAAGGTGGGTATTAATTTTTGCGTTGTAAATAAATGGGGCTTTACCATTGATGCTTTCAAGTTTGTTATACAAATCGAGAGCTTGTTTGTTCTGAAGAGTATCTCCTGCGGTCAATACATCGGCATAATAAATGATTGCATAAGTGTCTTTTGGGTATCGGGAATATATTTCTTTACACACTTCAAGACATTTTTCAAAGGGTTGGGTCTTGAGTGTGATGGCTGCAAACTGTATGTTTTTTTCTTTGTTGTTTCGAAAAGTGTTGAAATGCTTTTCCATTAGAGCATAGCCTTGGGCTGTAGTTGCCGAATCGGTATAGAAGAAATAGTCTAAAAATCCTTTGTCGTTAGCGATATTAATGTCGTCAGATGATAAACCATAAGCATAATAAACAAGGTCGGCCCATTCGCTCGTATTCTCAAGAGCATCTTGTGCTAATGCTTCAAGATAAATATATTCGGATTTTTTCTTTTGGGCGGTTTTGTCCCAATCCTCTTTGGCTATTATCTCAAATGGGAAGATAAAAGCCAATAGGATGATTATCAATGATGTCGAAATTAGTTTTTTTGTCATTGTGTGAAGATGCTATGTGTTAGATTAATTTACGCCTGTATGGCCAAATCCGCCTGCACCGCGGTCTGAGTCGTCGAGTGTTTCCACTGCTTCCCATTCAACGGTTGAATAGTTGGTTACAACCATTTGGCATATGCGTTCACCATGATTTACAACAAACGGCTCATTAGATAAGTTAATTAAAATCACACCTATCTCTCCTCGATAGTCGGCATCGATGGTGCCGGGCGTATTAACTAGTGAAATGCCGTGTTTGAGGGCTAACCCGCTACGTGGACGTATCTGACATTCGTAGCCTTGAGGTAATTGGATATATATACCTGTTGGAATTAATGCACGTTCCAATGGCTTCAATGTGACAGGCTCGGTGAGGTTGGCACGTAGGTCCATTCCAGCCGATGAAATAGTACTATAAGAGGGTAGAGGATTTGATGAACGGTTTATGATTTTTACTTTTACTGTATCCATTTTATGCTTTAAAATTTTATAGTTGAGAATATTATTGCGAAAATAACTAAAATATATCATTTTTCAACAATATTTTTTGATTTTTATTGATGTCTCCTCTGTTTTTAAGTTTTCTTTTGTCTCCTTGGCTGTATTTGTGAGAAAGGACCGGTAGGCAAATTTTTGAGTGAATTAAGGGAACTTCTATAAATTGCTTTGTGTAGATTTATGGATTTATAGAAATTCCCTTAAAAAAACAATGGCGACCGATTGGCCGCCATTGTTGGTATTTGAGATAATCTTAGGGGAAGTAATTCCCCATGTTAGAGATTATTTTTTGATCAATGGGTAAGTAGCAACACCTTGGTCGGTAGTCACCTTGAGGAGGTAAAGACCTGCAGGGAGTTTTTCTACGTTGATTACCTTAGCTTGACCGCTGATGCATGATGTTGTTTCGTTATAAACTTCAGCACCATTTGCACCATAGATGCAGTAGTTAGCAGCATCGCAGTTGAAGTCGCAAATCACATTGAGAGCAGCAACCACTGGGTTGGGGAATACGTTCACTTGTGAGTTGATTGAGATGTTTTCAACACCATCAAATTCGGTAACTTCAAGTTCGAATGCGTAAACTGCTTGAGCTCCTGATGGGTCGGTAGCAGTGATGCGAACAATTACTACACCCACTTCGTTGGCAACGAAGATTGCGCTTTCGTCCGATTTGAATGCAGTAACTACATCGTCGGGTGATACAGTCATTTCGTATGTCAACGCATCGCCATCGGGATCTTCAAACATGTCGGCAAACGACATGATGTCAGATGTTGTTGTTGCCATCATTACCATATAGTCGGTAGTTGCAACCACGCGAGGTGCACGGTTAACATGTTCAACGAGGTAACGAGCCGAAGCTTGTGATTCGTTGTTGCAAGAGTCGGTAGCAGTGAGTGTCAATGCATAGTCGCCTGCTGAACCAAATTCAGGAGTGATGTCGGCTACAACTTTCACACCGGCAACAGCTCCCTTAACGGTTGCTGTGTTTTCGCTAATTTCGATAACCCCGTTTTCGTCGAGTGAAGTAACAGCCGAGAGTTTAGCGATATTGCCATTGTCGTCGAGACGCAATGTGAAGTCATCTCCTTCTGGTTCGTTAACTGAAAACTCGATTTGAGTTAATGCGCCTTCTTTAGCATAAGTGATGCTTGATGGAGCAGTGATTGCAGGAGCTGCGTTCTTGTCGAGGAAGATTGGGAAGTTAACGATAGGAGATTCCGGATCGTTGCTCTTAATCACAAGCACAGCTTTGTTTTCTTTATCCATAGGAGCATCGGCTGCGCAGAGGCGGAACTTCATGTTGAGAGATTCACCTGGAGCGATTACGCCAACTTTGTCGCTTTCGGGGTTAAGCATTTTCACCCAAGCGGCACCTTCTTTGGTTTCAAGACAAGTCATGATGTAACCGAGAGATCCATATTGGTCTTCAAACATTGTAGCAACGTCAAACCATCCGTAACCTTCTACAAATCCCATGAAGCGGTTAGATTCCACACCTTCTTCTTTATAAGAAAGGTAAGCAGGATATTCAACACCTACAGGATAAGAGATTACAACGTAGAATTCTTGACCGGGAGCCATGTAAACGGCGCGGTCGAGTGGAATAACGATGAAGTTGGCAGTTTCCATTTCGTCGATATGGAATGCGCCTTTGCCAAGCACTGTAGTGCCTTCAACATTGTTGCCCTTGATGATTTCAACTTTGAGGTCAACATCTTTGAGACCGGGTAGATAAGTAGCGGTGTAGATGTGTGAAATGTTGAAACCGGTTTCAGGAGCTACATAGTAAGTCGCAGCTTTGTATTCGCCAAATGTGTTACCTGTACCATATTGATAAGTAACATTGTTACCTGTCATAGTTGGGTAATAAAGCGCTTTGTTGTAAGTGAAGTTTTCAGCTTTAGGAGCATCTAATACCGATACTTCAGCATTTTCAAATGCTTTAACAGGAACTTTTATGTTTTGACGAAGAGTAGAATCGGCTTGAGCTGAAAGTGTGCGAGCCATAACAGCAGGAGCAATGCCTCCACCGAGGTCTTCTTCTTCAACTACTTCACCTTCGCCTGTTGGGTCGAGACGGAGTTCGTAAGTGAGACGATATTCGCCGGCGTTGTTAATCACAACAGAGTCTTCGCCAACATAGTCGTCGGTAACGTTCACAGCACGAATTTCTTCTTTGTCAAGAGCCAACTTAGGAGCAGGAGTGACAATGAAGCGAATATTTACTACAGCTGAGTCATTTTCGTTGTAGTAGAATGTCAAAGGAACATCGTATATGCCGGGTTGTGAAGCCATGTCATACATCATAGGAACAGATACACCTTGAGGAGTAGAACCTACTGTGATAGGAGTATTGTCGTAGTATTGTGTCCAGATGCGGTTGCCTGTAGGTTCGCCGGTCATCCAGTCGGTTTCTTCGGCTTCATAATAAGTCATGAATAATGGATACCATACCATTTCGCCGGTAAACCAATCTTCTTGTTCGTAGCCGGGACCACCATTTTTGATATTGGTGATTACGAATGGAGCAGTACCTTCGTTAACAACGTTGAAGTATGCTTCATAGTTAGCACCCATTTGGGTAACAGGACCTGCTGATGGATCATCGAAGTGACCTATTACGCGTTCAACGATGATAGAGTCGGTTGGGAATACCGGTTTAGCTTCACCTGTAATAGTGAGGTTGATAGGAATTTGAATTTTTTCCTTACCTGGAACATTAGAAGTGATGTCGATGTTGCTGCTATATTGACCTGCCATGCGAGTGGTATTTACGTCAATATCAACATCGCGGCTATCGCTTGGTTCGATGGTGTTTTCAACAACAGGATAGAATTGAACGGCGTTGTTGAATGCTACATAACGTTCAGGAAGACGAATGCCCACTGTGCCATCTTCGTTAGATAGACCTGCAAGACCAAAGATGCCATAGATGATAGCATAGTCGCCATAACCTTTGTATTGGAACTTGAATGAACCATCTTTCTTCATGATGAGCTGATAACAAACGCCCATGTTCATTGAGTTACCATATTCCATCCACGAAACGATAACTTCGTTTTCGGTCATATAGTGGTATGTACCTGCTGTTTTGCTTTGGTCGCAAGTGTGCATACCCCAGTATGGAGCGATGATGTTGGTGTAAACTGTACCGCCGGGGAATTCAGCAGGTGGTTCGGGCCAAATCTTGTCATCGTTGCGTTTAGTGAATGATACGAAACCGGTGTTGTAGATATACATTGTGTTGTATTTCTTACCATAGTATGGGAACTCAAATGGCAATTTCACTTCTACATAGTCATTGTTGTTGTAGTAAGTGAAGTTGTTTTGTTCGCCAAGACCGGTTGTTTCAATGTCAACCCAGTTGAATGTCACATTATTGTCATCAACCGAAGCGCTGTAAGAGTAAGATACGTTAGCGCCATCAGCGATGTCGTTGAATGAGAAGTTTTCGGGGTTAGGAGTGATTGAGTAGCGAAGAGCTTCGTTTCCTGAGTTTGCAATGTTAAGAGGTTTTTCCAATTTTGTGCCACTCAATAGAGTAGATTCAATTGAAGAGTAGCTCAAGTCGATTGCAGGGCAACCGACAACCTCTCCTTTTACTGCAACCGCCAAAGTGTCAGCATCGGTGTAAACATTGATACTATCGTTAATTGCTCCTTCGTTTTCAGTAGGAAGAATTACGATAATATCTTTCGACATACCGGCAGGGATTTTGAATGCATCAACTGAATTAACCTCGATAGAATCGATGTAAACCAAGCTGTTGAAAGTATTAACTTTAGTTACAGTCAAGGTGTCGTTACCGGTGTTCTTGATTGTCAAAGGTAGACGTGCATCAGAAGTGCGGAACACTTTGCCAAAGTTGATTTCATTTTGAGCGATAGCTACACCCGGAGCAAGGCTTGAACCTTCAATGTTGGCATTGAAGCGAATGTAAGAAGTGCTATTGTATGGGTCATTGCTTGAAACAATGAGGTTGTTGAATGTTGCACCTGCATACATTGATGAGTTTGCTTGAAGTGTTGCAATAAGGTCGATTGATTCACCGGGGTTAACAATACCATAAGAATTTGTTAGTGCTGTGATGAAGTTTGGCTTAGGAGCGATGAATTTCACTGCTGTTTGGTTGGTGAATTGAGTATATACATCACCTGCAGGGTCATCACTGTTGTCCCAATAGTCAGCTATTTCGGCCGATGTTACTGTCAATGGGTCGGCTCCGTAAGTATCGTGGATACCGCAATAGAGAGTAGAACCATCTTGGAAGAGACTCATCGACATTGGGTCGTAGCTATCATAGAATATTTCGATGTCGCCATTTGTTGAAAGGGCGATGCGGAATGAAACAGGAGTGTATTCTTGGTCATAAACCAACGCTAATACGTTAGAGTAGTTAACCACGAATTTGCCGTTTTGTACGCCATACTCAATCTTTGAGTTAGGTCCTAATGCTAATTGACGACCATAAGCCGAGATGTAAGGCACGCCTACAAGACGTTCTGATGTTTCGGTCAATGGTGAGAAGTAAGCATATTCACCTACTTTGAACGCGATACCACCATAGCTTGTGATATAAGCATAGTCAAATGTTTCGCCAAAGAATGGGAATGCAAATCCTAGAGGAATTTGTTTTGACAAATAGGTGTTATCATCAAACGAAGATGTGATGTCTGTACCGCCAATGAGTGCAGGATTGCCATCGTAAGCAAAGTCGGTAGCGCCATTGAGGTTAGTAGCTGTTACATAGCCAAAACGGTGAGCTGATTTGCCTTGGTTTTCGAGCTTGCGGTCCGAGAATTTAGGGAATACATATTCCAAAGGATAGTTGCCTTCGTTCTTGATTGAGAATGTTTTTGTGATTGCAGCAGAGTCGATATTGAGCGTTCCGGCCTCGATTGTGTCGGGGTCAATAGCGATGCGAGCAGGATCGGTTGCAACACCTGTAACAGTGATTTTGAATTCAGAGTTGTCAGAGTGTTTAAACACGATATTGCCAGTGTGGCTACCGGCTGCTTTAGGCGCAAACTTCACATCGAATGTTTTGTATGTGCGAGCAGGGAAACCACCATTTACATAAGTTGGTCCTTGGAAATGTTCTGAAGTAGAGCTGATGCGGTTGCCGCTCAATGAACCATAGTAACCAAATGGGCCATAACCTTCGTTGAATACTTCAACAGTGATAGTTTTTTCTTCACCCACGAGGAGGTTGCCGAAGTTAACCACTTTAGCCGGCGACATTACAGGAGCGTTGCCGCTAACAGTCATTGTAACAGGAATAACAGTGGTGTTCTTTTTGCTTTCGTTGGTGTTGAAGTGGAGGTTAAATTTATATGTGCCGTTTACAACAGGTTGCCCGTCATTTGTAACGATAACGGCTTGAGTTTCGCCATGTTTTACTTGACCTTCATTAGGAGTGATTGTGATAATCTTACTCCAGTCGGGGTTAAGACTCATTGCTGTGATTGCCCAACCGGCTTTACTGCTGATTGATTCGTATTTAGAACCTTTGAGCGCGTCGGCGAGAGTAACCCAAGTTTTACCCATGTCGTTACTCATGTAAGAGTAAGCGGCATAGTTGTTGTCGGTAACAGTGGCAAGACCAAGAGGATAATCTTCTTGGTTTGCTGGGAAGTGAACAACAATCCAGAATGATTCACCGGGAGCAAAATAGATTTGTTCGTCTAGTTTCATTGCTCCGTCTGAGTAGAAGTAAGGTGTAAACTCATGAAGGAGGGTTGAAGTTGAAATGTTGCTACCTTTGTAAACTTGGAATGTTGGGTTCTTTCCATAGGTGCTTGTTACCTTGATGTTGGTGAGGTTGAACCCTTCGGGATAAGTTTCTGCATCAACATGGAACCATTGAGCCATAGAGTTGGTCAACGTTTTGTCTTCGTCGCCAATTGATGCATAAAGTTCATCAAAATATTTGAATTCTTTAGGATAGTCGCTTGCAATGTAGTCCGATGTTTTGAATACTGGGCTAGCTGCATATGGAACCGCTCCAAGCTTGCTGTTGTATTTAACAATAGCACCCGGAGTGGCTTTTGCAATCGAACGAGTAGCAGCAGTTGCTTGTGTAGGATTGATAAATGCGTTCCATTTCAAGAGACCTTCGTCGTCGTTGCCAATGTTGAAGGTTGCATTGCCTTGTGCGCCGGGTTTAACTGTAAATGACAATGAAGATTTGCTTACAGTCATTTTAGGCCCGGCATTTGTAGTTGCTACAACTACAGGAGAAAGTGCCGATGCATCACCCCAACGGTTTACTGCCTTCATTGCAAGGTAGTAAGTTGTCAATGGTTGAAGACCTTCCAACACGTAAGTTGTTGTTTCACCCGAAGAAAGGAATTTAGTATCGATGTTTACCTTGTTGAGAGTGCTCAAATCAGTAGTAGAATCGAATGCTTCAGTGCTGAAATATAGAGCGTGATAATTCACGTTATTGTCGTTTGAAGCAGGGATAACCCATTCGAGTGTGATATTATCTTGAGCAGGAAGTGCAGTGAATGTGTCAACTGGTTCGGGAGCAACACCACTACCGCTCATGTTGAGGGCTTTTGCAGCATCGATATAACCTGCACCATGAAGACCTTCTTTCCCTTCGTTGTAAGCATAGATGTCATTCACCGAAGTGATGATTTGTTGACGAACAGTTTCAGCGGGTAGCGTAGAGTTGCCATGTTGTGAAACAACAAGGGCTGCGATACCTGTAACGTGAGGTGTTGCCATTGATGTACCTTCATTGAAACCATATTGGTTGCCGGGAAGAGTACTCAACACTCCATGAGCTTCGCCAAAGTCGAGGAGACCACCGGGTGCTACGATGTCAACCCATTCGCCATAGTTAGAATAAGTGGCAATAGTGAAATCATCGGTCATTGAACCCACTGCTACAACTTTTTCGTAGCATGCAGGATACATATTGCCTGTTGCACCATCGTTACCGGTTGCGAAGAACATTACACCACCGCTCACGTTGTTGCCACGGTTCATGCCTATGAAGTAGTCGATAGCATCGAGCACGTCTTGTTCATAATAGTCGGGAGTGGCCCAACCCCATGAACAGTTGGCGATGTTGGCGCCATTGTTAGCTGCATAAACGATAGCAGCGGCAAAGTCGCCTTGGCCTGAACCTGAACGTGAATCGAATACTTGGCAAGAGAGCATCTTAACACCACTATTGGCAAAGCCATTACCGCCGGCTACACCACACACACCGATGCCGTTGTTGTTGACAGCGGCGATTGTTCCGGCTACGTGAGTACCATGGGCATGTGGATAGATGTCTTTTGAGTTGGTACAGAAGTTCCAACCATAAATGTCGTCGATATATCCGTTACCATCATCATCTTGACCTGCAACACCATTTAATTCGGCTTGGTTGAGATAAACGTTGGCAGCAAGGTCTTCGTGAGTGTAGTCGATACCACCGTCGATTACGGCAACAAGGGTGTTGCTATTACCTGTAGTGATTTCCCACGCTTTGAAGAGGTTGATGTCGGCGCCTACTTTGCTAGTCCCTAACACCCCTGTGTTGTTGTAGTGCCATTGACTGCTCAAACGTGGGTCGTTGAACGGCATAGATGATGGACGCACTTCTTCAGAAAGTGGTTCAGCTACTTTATAAGTGCCGTTTTCTTTCAACACCATAGGCACCTTGCATGTAGCCACTTGCACACCGGCTGTTTGGCTGAAGATGCGTTGCGCCTCCTTGGGATTGATTGATTCATCAAATGTCACCTCATACCATAGGTCGAGACCATATTGTGACATTTGAGCTTCATACTTTGCACTATAAGGGAAAACCCTTTTGATACTCATTGCCTTTACTTGGCGAACCGATGCATCGAGCGCGTTAACACCGGTGCTTAGCACGCCATTGGTGGCGGTGAGAGTTTTATTGCCTACCGACTTTGCTACCTCGGTTTGCAATTTCACGCGCACAACGCCTTTTTTAGGCGTAAGGCTTTGAGCTTGTGCAATCACAACGCTGCTCATTGCGATAACGAGCAACATCAAAAATCGTGAAAAGATTTTTTGCATAAGCTTTGAATTAAATTAATAAAATATAGATATATAACACGTATTTATTCCTTATATACTCAATTGAGTATAGGTGACAGAATTAAACTACAAAGTTACAAATAAATATGGTTTTTCATTTGGCAAAAACGACAAAAATGATGATTTTATAGAAGATTTTTCCCTGATATGCAATGGGTTGAGTAAATATGCGTATATCCGCAAATAAAATACAATATTTATGCAAAAATAAATAACCCTAAGATGAAAATAATTCACTATGCCCCTATACTCTCCTCACACGAGAACGCAACGCCAAGCAACTCCGTGGTTGAGAGCCTTTACCCCATACCTCCCTTACATTATGCGGTTTCCCGGCTTTTTGATGATATTCCCTTTAATTATTGGAAATAATTACTAACTTTGTGAAACTCAAAATTTACTTAATAATAAAACACATATAAAAATGAAAACTCTAACCAATCAACTCCGAGCAATTCTCGCCGCAGTGATGATGCTCATCGTAACACTCTCGGCACTCGCCTATGACTTTGACGTCAACAACATCTACTACAACATCTTAGATGAAACATCTAAAACCGTAGAGGTAACTTTCGGGGATAATAAATATTCCGGCTCTATCACCATTCCCCCTTCAGTCACTCACAATGGCATTTCTTATTCGGTAACCGAAATTGGCGAAAGGGCATTCTATGAATGCGCCGGCTTAACCTCAATCACTATCCCTAATTCGGTAACAGAAATTGGCGAATATGCGTTCTTGGATTGCACCGGTTTAACTTCAATCACTATCCCTAATTCGGTAACCTATATTGGCAGGGGGGCATTCTATGAATGCGCCGGCTTAACCTCAATCACTATCCCCAATTCGGTAACCGAAATTGGCGAATATGCGTTCTTGGATTGCACCGGTTTAACTTCAATCACTATCCCCAATTCGGTAACCGAAATTGGCAATTATGCGTTCAAAGGTTGCACCGGCTTGAAAACGATTATAATTCAGAATCCAGATGTAGTAATTGGTTACGGTGCAATTCCCTGGGTTGAAGTGATTATAGAAAAATAATCTATCGCTTTTGGATTCTTCAAAAGTTGTTCCTATTTATAGCTAAAACGACACTCTCATAGTGCAAAGCACGAGAAAGCGATGTGCATTTAATAACCGGGGTATCGGGCAATGTCTGATACCTCTTGATTTTATGCACTTGAACGCTTTTTTATGACACTCTTTTTGTTTGTTGGAAATAATTACTAACTTTGTGAAACTCAAAATTTACTTAACAATAAAATTAACAATAAAACACATATAAAAATGGAAACTTCAACCAATCAACTCCG
>JAZNGZ010000087.1:0-26044 GCA_045576735.1 Muribaculaceae bacterium | reverse complement strand
AGCAAAACAAAATTAATTAATCTTTGGGAGACTTCGGTCTCCTTTTTTTATTTTGCTAATTAAACCTTTTTTTCTGAGATTCGCTCTTTGGGGCTACGCGCCCCAACCGCTGGGCAAACCCGCGGTGTTTTTCATATTATTTTCACCGCTGGTGTCGCACTTCGGTTTGGAATCTTCATCCTATTCAATAAATTCATTACTTAATCAAAAAAGGACAGACATTCATATATCCATCCTTTTGTATAATTTTATCATACGACATAAAAGCCTTATTTAATTTATTGCTTTTCCTTCAAACACCCATGCACTACCGCCATTCTTTTTCACGACTGAATCAACATAAAGATAGGCCTCATCTTTCTTTAAACTTCTATAAACCGCAATTTTATGATAACCGTTATTATCACTTTCAATTACATATCCATTATATTTTGTTGCAAGCTTCTTAGCTGCATCTTTATCCTTTACCGATGAGACAATCACATGAAAAGCAACTTCTTTTAATGACCCTGATTGTTCTGGCATAATAAAAGTAGAGCTACTTTTTTTTGCCAGCATTAGCGTTTGCGTCGTCAACTGCATTCTTTTCTTCGGCATCAGACTTTGACACCTCCTCAGTTTGTTCATTAGTTTGCTGTTTGTTTTCACTCGTACTTAATTTAATGCTCAAAACCCCAATTATACCGGCTACCGATAAAACAAAGCATAACAACATTGTTTTAAAACTCAACATCATTTTGGGTTGAGGCAAAGGTAACCCTGCATCAATGGCTTTAATTTTATCTAGCTCATCTATACCAACTTCTTTGTCATTCGGTTCAACAGATTGACTATACATTACCACCTCTTCATCGTCAGTACCTGTATCAAACAACTCCTCTTTGACGGTTGAAGATGACATCATCATAACATCATCATCAATGGGTTCAGCATTCTCTACTAATGGCGAAATGGCTGTCGGTTCTTCATCCATTGTTTCTTGTTTTGGATTAATATCCTTTTCAAAATCTTCATTTGAATCCTTCTCTAGAACAAATGCCGATTCTTTAATTAATGTTTTGGAATCAACAGCTTCATTCTGCTCAACTATTTGAGTAGATTGTTGTTTTACTTCATCAACCGAAGGTAACTCAGTTTTTTTTTCAAGATTATCAGTTTCGTCAACATACGCGTCAAATGCCAAACCACAATTTACGCAGAATTTAGCATTATCGTATGTTTTAGTTCCACATTTGGGACAATATTTCAATGCCATATTGATATTTTCAGTAAGTGAATGGTTTAGTTTTATTATGAAACGACAAATTTAATATATTTTTATCAACTTACAATATCTTTACTCTTTTTATTTATCACATAACATTAATCTACAACGAAAAAAGGTTGACTGCACTACAATCAACCTTATAAACAAAACGTGTCCGAGATGAGATTCGAACTCACACAGCCGAACGGCCACTACCCCCTCAAAGTAGCGTGTCTACCAATTCCACCACCCGGACGAGTATCAACCTTCGTGTTGAAATTTTTACAAAAAAATTAGAGCGAAAAACGGGACTCGAACCCGCGACCCCAACCTTGGCAAGGTTGTGCTCTACCAACTGAGCTATTTTCGCAATTCTAATCTCTTTTACAAAGATTGATGTATGTCATTGTTCTATTTGAGCGAAAAACGGGACTCGAACCCGCGACCCCAACCTTGGCAAGGTTGGGCTCTACCAACTGAGCTATTTTGGCAATTGCGTTGCAAAGCTAGGCATTATTTTTGAATTGGCAAATGTTTTGACCATTTTTTTTCAAAATATTTTTAAGCCAACTAGCCCAAACCACAACAACACCATATAAATCAACCATTTAAAAACACTCACTTTTCACATAAAATAATCACTCTTTTTATTTGCTATAAAAAAAATAACATAAAACTATTTTATAATTTCAATTCATTACAGTAACTTTGCGACGGATTTTCACATTGTAATGCGCAACCCGGTCTTCGACATAATGAAATTTATTGCTATCATGGGAGTGATAGTGGCTCATTGTGTTCACGATTGGCGACAACCATTGGTTTACATCTGTACTTTACAGTTGTTCTTTTTCGTGGGGGGATATTTTTTTAAGCCCAAATCTATTGCTAACGCATTAAAATATGAGGCTCAAAGGTTATTTATCCCCTACCTTATTGGCGGAATTTGTATTTCCATAATATTTATTTGCCTTTATATTTACAATCAAAGCTTCAACTTATGGGAGCGTATTTCCCCATTGCTTACCGGTGGAGGACCTTTTCTTAACAACAATTATGGATCCATGCTATGGTTCTTTTCTGCATTATTTGTATGTTCCATCATATATACTATTGTTAACCGATACATCAAAGGATACATCTATAGCACTTTAGTTATTATAGCCATTACGACTATCGGTTACTACTTAAGTATTTATTACATACGAGTTATACCTTTTCTCATTCCCCAAGCATGCGCAGCAATTATCTTTTTCCATGCAGGCTACATGTTCAAGGCTTATAATTCAATAACACCCAAATCCAATGCCATAATATGGTGGATTCTTGCCATTGTATTTGCTACAATACTATATAATATAGGACCTTGCGACATTTTCACCGGCCAATATCGAATGTTCCCATTATATATATTAGGTTCTTTGGGAGGCATCTTTATTGTTTCACAATTAAGTTATTATTGTTGCATCTTAACCCCCAAAATTGCTAACATTTTAGCTCGATTAGGGGCTATATCAATCCTGATTTACTTAATACATTTCCTTGAATTCACCGTTGGTGGGGCCCACTATATTACTTCAAAGCTACTCTTTTTTATCGACAATTACGAACAGACAATACTCGAAAAAATACTTTTTGCACTTATTGTTTCGTTATTACTATATCAAATTCCGATAGTGCATCGCGTGCTTCGTCTATCAAAACCTCAATATATCGACATTAAAACATCAAAATCATGAATATAGCTATCGTTGGAACCGGATACGTAGGATTAGTTTCAGGCACATGTTTCTCTGACATGGGCATTAACGTAACATGCGTTGATGTGGACCAAACCAAGATTGAAAATCTCAAGAATGGGATTATACCCATCTACGAGCCCGGGCTCGAAGAAATGGTAAAGAAAAACATCAAAGCTCGTCGTTTGAAATTTGAGACTGACCTCACTAAAGTTCTCGATGATGTCGACGTGGTGTTTAGCGCCGTAGGCACTCCTCCCGACGAAGATGGCAGCGCCGACCTCAAATATGTGCTTGCAGTAGCTCGCACTATTGGTCAACACATAAACAAATACACCGTTGTTGTAACGAAAAGCACAGTGCCGGTAGGTACAGCGGCAAAAGTAAAAGCGACAATACAGGCAGAGATTGATAAACGTGGAGTAAACGTGGAATTTGACGTTGCTTCTAATCCCGAATTTCTCAAAGAAGGCGCAGCGATTAAAGACTTCATGAGCCCCGACCGTGTAGTAGTGGGAGTGGAAACCGAACGTGCTCGCAAAATCATGTCGCGACTCTACAAGCCATTCATGCTCGTCAACGACCGCATGATATTCACCGACATACCCTCGGCCGAAATGATTAAATATGCAGCAAATGCAATGCTTGCCACTCGCATTTCATTTATGAACGACATTGCCAACCTTTGTGAATTGGTGGGTGCCGACGTAAACATGGTGCGAAAAGGAATCGGTTCTGACAACCGCATAGGCAAAAAATTCCTTTATCCCGGTTGTGGATATGGAGGTAGCTGTTTCCCTAAAGATGTAAAAGCTCTCATTAAAACAGCCGAAAAAGCCGGATATTCAATGCGTGTGCTAAAAGCTGTGGAAGAGGTTAATGAGCGACAAAAAGAGGTGCTATTCGACAAACTTATGAAGCATTTCAATGGTGACATTGCAGGTAAAAGCATCGCCGTGTGGGGGCTTGCATTCAAACCCGAAACCGACGATATGCGTGAGGCCCCATCATTAATACTCATCGACAAAATTATCGCCGCAGGTGGAAATGTCAAAGTTTATGACCCCATCGCAATTGAAGAGTGTCAACGCCGCATAGGCGATAAAGTTGCCTACGGAACCGACATGTATGATGCCGCTCTTGATGCCGATGCATTATTATTAGTGACCGAATGGCGCGAATTCCGTTTCCCCAACTTCGCCGTACTTGGCAAAGTGATGAAACAAAAAGTGATTATCGATGGCCGAAACATCTATGACCGAAACGAACTCGACCAACACGAATTCACATACTACAAAATAGGATAAGAAAAAAGGCACTTTTCAGTGCCTTTTTTCGCCCTTGTTGATAACTTTTTCACTGTTAATCAACTGCCTATGTGGAGCTGGAGGGGTTTGAACCCTCGTCCAAACGCGGAACTAATGAGCTTTCTACACGCTTAGTCTTTTCTTGGTTTTCGAGCAGTGGCAGGCAAAAGACAACCAACCACAACCTTATCCTCTAAAATTTCGGCAATCGCGCGAGGCTCTTGATCACCTATTCCCGATTTACCTGCACCACCTGTTCAATCCGTCTCGGGAAAAGGACAATTGGGTGATGTCTTGTCTCCGCAACTGTTGCAGAGATTAAGCTAATCTACTATACTTCAATTAAGCAGCAAGAGCGTAGTTATTTTCGCCATTTAAAATTGTTGATGTCCCTGTTTAAAGAGAGTAGCCATCATTTCTCTGCGTGCTTACACACCACCTCTACACGCTGTCAAAGCCAGTCAGCCCCGTTTGTGTTTATTTGCAGAACTAATGTTATTGCGGTACAAAGATAGTGAATATTTTTTGTTTTGACTGCGTAATTCACTAATTTTGCATTTCATTTTTAATAGCAACAACAATTTAACGCACTATATAGTTGAAAAATAATCGCCAACCATCATTTTTATTATCTATAATTCCAATCGTTGCTCTGCTTTCAACGTTGGTAGGAATAATCGTATTCAAAAATGCCGATGCCGCTCAAAGTGTGAGCTATCTCATTTTGCTTGGAGCAGCAGCCCTAACCCTTTCGCTATCAGCGACATTTTCTCCTCAGCCATTTAAAGAGATTCTAAAAGGGTTAAAGAAGAGTGCCTCACAAATCCTCCCCGCAATCCCCATATTGGTATTTATCGCCACGGTGTCGGCCACATGGATGTTAAGCGGAGTCGTTCCCACTTTAATTTACTATGGATTGGAGATTATAAGCCCTCAAATGTTTCTACTCATTGCGTGTGGTGTTTGCGCTGTAATTTCAGTATTATCCGGTAGCTCATGGACAACTATCGCTACAATAGGCATAGCATTTCAGGGTATAGGCAATGTGATGGGATATAGCGATGGTTGGATTGCCGGAGCTATCATTTCGGGTGCATACTTTGGTGACAAAGTATCTCCCCTATCCGACACCACTGTCCTCGCATCATCATCATGCAAAGTCGACCTATTCACCCACATAAAATATCTCATGCTCACCTCAATGCCCGCAATTCTATTGGCATTGACCGTATATGGCATTGTGGGACTTTGCTATAATCCCGTTGGCACATCTCATTCCTCTGAGATTTTACCGGCGTTAGAATCGTCATTCAATATCACCCCATGGACATTAGCCATACCTATAATAACCGGCATATTAATCGCTCTACGCGTAAAAACATATATCACGCTTGCCGTAAGTTCCGCATTGGGACTAATTGGAATCTTCATCTTCCAACCACAAATCATCAACGCTTTAGGATATAGCTCCACGGCTACCGACATCGCTATAATGTGTTGCGACATACTTTTCACAGAAACAGCAATAACTACGCCTAATGAATTGCTCAATTCATTGGTTGGCACCAGTGGCGTTGCGGGCATGATGCCTACGATATATTTGGTACTTAGTGCAATGATTTTTGGCGGAGCATTGATAGGCACCGGAATGCTCGGTACGATAACCGCCACATTCACCAATAAGATACACTCTCTGCGCCAAACAGTTGGCGCCACTGTGGGGAGCGGGCTTTTCCTCAACGGCTGCACAGGCGACCAATATCTCTCGCTCATTCTTGGTGGCAATCTATTCCGCAACATATATATCAAAAACGGATTAGAGCCTCGCCTATTAAGTCGCGCGCTCGAGGACTCAATCTCCGTAACATCGGTATTAATACCCTGGAACTCATGCGGTGTGACACAATCAACCGTACTTGGAGTTGCAACTCTCACCTATCTCCCCTATTGCATTTTTAACATCTCCAGCCCCCTACTCTCTCTCCTTTTTGCATGGACCGGATGGAAAATTAGGAGATTAAAAAATTAATCTTTTATTTTTAAAATTATATTCATATATTTGCATTAGCAAAATTAATAAAATACACTTGCCAATGAATAAATAAATATTAATCAACTCTTTACTATAAATAGGAAAAAGCGTTTTTGCGATATTCTTCCCTCTAAAAGTTTGGCGACTAAATGACAACGAAGAATGAATGCAAGAATGCTCACGTGTATAGCGTGAGCTTCTTTGTCATCTCGGTTGTCACGGTAATGCCAAACACCATAGAGGCGAGAAGTCAAAGGAGTTCCCGCTTTTTTTGTAAAGAAATTAAAAATCAAACGAAACTCCTATAGGAGATTATCGAAAAGCCTTAAAGTGAGTAGATATAACATTATCACACGTAAAAATTAAATCGACATGAAAAAATCATTATTACTACTCGTTGTTGCAATCTTCACCTTGATAACAGCATTCGACGCAAGCGCAAAATGGACCGACCGCAACACCTTCAATCTTAAAGGCCCGGTGAAAGCGATATACGACAATTACGGTAATGACCTCTGGGGATTCGAAGAAGATGGAACACTATACTCAAGGGGTGGGGTTCAAATTATTAGTAATTCTCGCGACAAGCTTGGGAGAATCACATATATTGATGCATCAGCGATAACTGAATTTTTCAGTTACACATATAATCAAAAAGGATTATTAATAAAAGAGAGTTATACTGGAGGCAATCGTGGGTGGCAATCAACAACTAAATACACTTACAACGCAAAAGGACAAGTAATAAAAGAAGTACATATTGATGAGGACGGATATCGTACAACCACCACCTACACCTACCAAAAATTTGACTCCTACGGCAACTGGATTAAACGCACTGCAAAAAACAAATATGGCACAACAGTCGAAACTCGCACTATTACTTATTATTGATAAATTTAGACATTACATTAACCCTTAATGGCATTTAATCGACAAAAGCGTAACAATGTTACGCTTTTGTCGATTTTAACTTTATCTTGTTTTATATATACTATTACTCATATCAACTAGTCAACGATAATTTCAACCCCACTGCCTCTGAGATCATTATAAACGTAGATAGTTGCATATCGGTTTCACCTTTTTCAAGCATCGCAACATATTCACGTTTTTTTCCTATTTTATCGGCAAGTTGCTGTTGCGTGATTCCGGCTGTTTTTCGGGCATTTTTCAGCACCTCGGCATAATACCAAGCACGCGACTTTGCGTCAAATTCATCACGCGTAGGAGTTCCCTTTGCACCATATTCTTTTTCAAACATATCCTCTACTGTAGGAAGATGCTTCAACTTATTTATATCAATCTTTGGTCTCATTATAAATATCTATTTAAAATTTGCTGTGCTTGTTCAATCTCTCCCTTATAATCTTTTGTCGATTTTTTCATAAAACCATTTAATAGCAATATATGTTTTGCTTCAATCAAATTTTAATGATCTATCGCAAACAATACAACCCGATATTCATTTCCAACTGAAATTCGTAATTCATAGAAATATGTATCTACGAGTTTTTTCACTAACTTCGAGTTGAGTACCCTCACATCGGCCATCAAGTTAATAGCATACTTCACCTTATTTTGCACTTTATCTGGCAAAGCATCATAAAACTCATCAAATTCTTCACTCCTTATCAGCTCTCTCATATTGCAAATGTAATATATTTATTACACCAATACAACCCCACGTACTATGCCTACACCCATTTTATCATCTATTATTATATGTTTCAATATTTTAACTAAAACGAGGTGGTGAGTATTACCTCTTAGGCAATTTTGAGTTATTTTTGCATTATTATTAACCCTAAAATAAATATAAACATGAAAAAATCATTATTACTACTCGTTGTTGCAATCTTCACATTAACAACAGCATTCGAAGCAAGCGCAAAATGGACCGACCGCAACACATTCGGTCTAAAAGGTCCGGTGAAACAAGTTATTTCAAAATGCCACAACGGAAGTATAAGTGAATTTGATGTTTCTTATAAATTTGAATTTGATAAAGATGGCAACTTTATTTTTTCTGAAGATTGGCTTAAAGCTTGGGCTAATAGAGATGAAGAAGGGAAACTTATTCGCATTGGAACATTTGGAGATTTTACTGAATTTGAATATTCTTCTTCCGGGAAAATATCAACCCTAAAACACTATACTGGAATTGGTGGATTTATTTATAAATACAATTCTAAAGGTCATACAATTCGATTTGACTTCGATGGAGAATATGCATATGCTAAAGACTTTGGCTTCCCACTATATGCCACCTACACCTACCAAAAATTTGACTCTTACGGCAATTGGATTAAGCGCACTGCCAAGACCGGCAAAAAGCGCACTGTAGAAACCCGCACTATAACTTATTATTAATGGGAATTTCTATAAATTCCACGAATCAATTAAACAGTAATTCTTGGGAACGTTCTTTTGCTTTCCCCACAAATTGTTTCACCTTATTATGGGGCTTTCTGATGTAAAAAAACTTTGCTGTAATTTCAAGATATGCTCAAATAAATTCATAAATTTTCACAAAGCAATTCATAGAAGGTCCCTAATAATATTCAAAGCCCCGACAATTATACTGATTAGGACTACTTTGTCATGATATATAATCATTCTAACAACCAATCATAAGCCGGAATAATCTTTATCAATTTGCCGTCAACGTTCACCTCCTCCCTATGAAAATCAGTTATGAGGAAAAGATTATCGCATCGAGTTTCTTTTGACGCGGAAAGCAATCCTCGCAATTCACGTTTGCGAGTCTTTTCCTTACTTATATCGTAGGACACTTGATATACTTCTTCTACGATATTATTTTTACACACCACAAAGTCGGCCTCATATCCACTTGTGCTTTTATAATAATAAATATCCCTATCTAACGGACGGTTACGACGGAGTAGTTCAATATATACAACCGTCTCCAAACGCCACCCGATATTTACCCCCGCTAATGCATTAGGACGGCTATCCATCAAGGCAACATCTACCGGATAGACCTTTTCAGCCCTTACTCGTTGGCGGCTTTTTGTCGAAAATCGCTTCACGCCCAACAACAGATAAGCATCTTTCAAAAAGCCAATGTAATTATTTATCGTATGATTTGACTTTAGACCAACTACCGAAGCCAAATCACTCTCAACGATAGTCACAGGTGCTATATTCAGCAAGTGGTGGGTTAATTGTTCAAAAGCCTCCACATATTTAATTTTATGGCGTTGCTCAATATCTCGTTTAAGTATATTGTCAACAAGGTTTGCAATATATCGTGTTTTATTTTTTTTGTACAGCAACTCAGGGAAACCGCCCTGGTTTAGATATTCATCAAATGCCGCCCGCCTTAAAGCTTCGGCTTTTGTTGTTTTAGAATCAACATCTACCCCTTTACATTGACACCATTCGGCAAAAGAGTAATCTTCCATTTTCAATACTGCAAAGACAATGAAAATTTCGCTTCTAACGCCATAATTCGACAAAAAACACCACTCCTAACGCCATAATTCAAACAAAACCAAACAGCCAAACGCCATAACTCAAGAAAAATGTCATTGTAGCAACACATGCACCGCAATTGTTTTACATTAATTTGCTCTTATTTTATATTTTTTAACTAAAACGGGGGGGTGAGTATTGCCTCTTAGGCAATTTTGAGTTATTTTTGCATCATTATTAACCCTAAAAGATAAATCAACATGAAAAAATCATTATTACTACTCGTTGTTGCAATCTTCACATTAACAACAGCATTCGAAGCAAGCGCAAAATGGACCGACCGCAACACATTCGGCCTCAAAGGCCCGGTGAAATCCGTAATCGGCAACAATAATTGTGACGAATATTTAGAATTTGAAGAAGATGGCGATATAATATTTGAAGAAGACCCTAATATCTATTGGGCGAATATTGATCGCGACAATAAAGGCCGAATTAAATCCATGACTATGGATAAATACTATTACAATAGCAAGGGACTCGTAACACAAAAAGAAACTTCTGGAAGTGGCGCTTATGTCATTACAAAATTCTATTATAATGCAAAAGGACAAGTTATAAAAGAAGTGAGTAGTGGAGATGGCCCAATGGGTCGCATTACAACTACCATTACCTATACTTATCAAAAATTTGACAAATATGGCAATTGGATTAAGCGCACTGCAAAAACTGGCAAAGAACGCACTGTCCAAACCCGCACTATAACTTATTATTAATAACGATACAAACGAAAAGTGGCACCCTTGAAATAAGAGTGCCACTTTTTGTTTATTAATATTCTTATCCTATATTACCAACATCTTATTTTCACTTATTGGATATAGTCAAGGAATTTCCATGCTTGAATATGCTTTATGCCCTCCATCGACGGAAGTTGTATATCATCAAGTGAAACCACAATCTTTTCATAATTATCTTTGATTGACTGCAGTGGAGAATACTCCCTCTTTATAGTATCTTCATCAACAAGAATATATGCGCTCTGAACGTAAATAGTTCGATCGTTTTTTATAGCAACAAAATCCACCTCTTTGTCGTAAAACTTACCGGTATAAATATCATATCCTGAGCGAAGAAGATCAAGATAAATTAGATTTCCAAGCAAATAACCTATACCATAACCAAAACCATTATATAGGTAATTTTTAAAAGCAACATCATTTGTATAATATTTATGAGTCCCTGCCAGAATCTCTTTACCCTTGATATTAAATCGCTCGACCTTATGAGTCAGAAAGACGTTTTCAATATATCCGATATAATTTGCAACCGTTTCATAACTGGTTTTGCGACCTTTGCTCTTTAGGTAATTTACAATATTGGGAATAGAAAGCAAATTTGATGCATTATTTACCAAATACACAAATACATCTTCGAGCAAACGCACATCTTTGATTGAATAACGCTGTATAATATCCTTTAATAATATGGTGTTCTTTAATCCTGAGATATAATTGCGCTTTGCCTCTTCAGAAGAGAAATGCAACAATTCGGGAAACCCACCATCATTCATATACTTGAGATACCCTTGCTTATCACAAGACAAATTCTTTATCTTCACATATTCATTAAAAGATAACGAGTGTATTTGAAACTCTACATACCTTCCCGACAATAGTGTAGATAGTTCGCTTGAAAGCATGTGAGAATTTGAACCGGTAATAAAAACCTCACAATCGATAGTATAGTCTTGCGACAATGAATTGACAGCCTTTTCCCAATTTTCTATCTCTTGTATTTCATCGATAAACAAATAAATTTTCCCTTGAGGATTAAGCTCTTGAATATATGATTTTACAAGATTTTCTAAATCAATATTATTTTCAATAAAATCAAAAGCCGACAGTTCCTTATTTACAAATAGGATATTATTGCAACACACACCCTCCGACACAAGATTATTTGCAATTTGCCTCATTATATAGCTTTTACCGGTTCTTCGTTGTCCTATCAAAACCTTGATTATTCTATTGCCTATATATTGAGAAATTTTATCGGTATATGACTTACGGGCATATCCACTCTCTATGATATTCCTATTCCATAGATTATACTTCGAAATCAATCCAACTCTTTCGTCCATAACTTACTTTTTGCGCAAAAATAATAAAAAATTCGTTCTCAGGCGAATATTTTACAACAAAAAAACAGCCTACATTTAAAATCGCCCGCAATATCATTTATTTTATTAATATATTTAACCAAATAAAGGGGGTAAACATTGTCTCTTTGGCAATTTTGAGTTATTTTTGCTCCATTAATTAACCCTAAAACATAACTCAACATGAAAAAATCATTATTACTACTCGTTGTCGCAATCTTCACATTAACAACAGCATTCGACGCAAGCGCAAAATGGACCGACCGCAACACATTTAATCTCAAAGGCCCGGTGAAAGCGGTGCAAGATAAAAACAATGGCAATCTCTATTTTGAAGAAGATGGCACATATATCTTGTCTGAGGATTGGGAGGAGGTCTCCAGAGACGAATATGGTCGCATAGAATCGGTTGGTGCAGATATGCAAGGAACATACTATACATACAATAATAACAAGCAAGTCAAAAGCACTTCATCCCTCGCTGGGAATTCATATTCTTCTGAAACATCATACTTTTATAATACAAAAGGGCAAATAATCAAGACAATCGAAACTACCGCCAATCATAGCGTTTTGGGAGATGAATATAATTGGCATGAAAAAACCACTACCACCTACTCCTACCAAAAATTTGACAAATATGGCAATTGGATTAAGCGCACTGCCAAGACCGGCAAAAAGCGCACTGTAGAAACCCGCACTATAACTTATTATGAATAACCATCAATAATCCGAAGCGGCACCCTGCAAAGAGTGTCGCTTTTCTTTGAATAACACTGCTTTTATCTTGATATAAAAGCCACATTGTCGTATAAAAGACATTGAAATAT
This sequence comes from Muribaculaceae bacterium, assembly GCA_045576735.1. GTDB lineage: Bacteria > Bacteroidota > Bacteroidia > Bacteroidales > Muribaculaceae > RGIG4079. The sequence goes on along the minus strand of JAZNGZ010000087.1, from coordinate 13,291 downwards.
TACATTTCTGCGTATTCTGCGAAAATCTGCGTGAGAATTTCAAGAGAATTTCAAGAAAATTTATAAATTTGTGGTAGTGAATAATAAATCTTATATATCATGAATCGACGAGACATGCTAAAAATTGCCGGAACAGCTATTGCCGGAGCTACTTTATTAGGTGCAGAGGCCTTTGCCAACGAGCCTACAACCAACCCCCAAAAAACAAGAAAAGCGCTAATAATTGGCGCTCACCCCGATGACCCTGAAACCGGTTGTGGAGGCACAATACTTATGTTACGCAAAGCCGGTTGGGACGTGGTGTCGGTATATCTGACCACAGGTGAAGGAGGCATTGTGGGAAAATCACACGATGAAGCTGCCGCAATTCGCTCTCAAGAGGCACGAGAAGCCTGTAAAGTTCTTGATTGTCGCCCTATTCTCATGACTCAAATAGATGGTAATTCCGAAGTCAACAAAGAACGTTATGCCGAAATGATGGATCTTATCGCGGCAGAAAAGCCCGATATTGTATTTACTCACTGGCCTCTTGACTCTCATGCTGACCACCGTGTGTGTTCAATCCTCGTCTATAACGCATGGCGTCGCCTTGACTATAGTTTTGAACTATATTACTTCGAAGTGATGAGTGGCACTCAAACAACATATTTCCACCCCACCGACTATGTCAATATCTCAACAGTTGCCGAACAAAAGCGACAAGCATGCCTATGCCACAAAAGTCAAGACATGGTTCCCCTTTATGACAATTGGCATATTCCAATGGAGAAATTCCGTGGCTTAGAGTTCCGTTGCGACCGCGCCGAAGCATTTATCCACCTTCGCCGCGACAGCAGTGACATTTCTTTATAACGAAATCTTTCTAAAATAACAGACATGAATCGACGTGATATGTTAAAAGTTGCCGGAACAGCCATTGCCGGTGTAACATTATTCGGTTCCGAATCATTTGCCAATGAATCCGCATTAGAGCCAAGAAACAAGAAAAAAGCATTAATTATAGGCGCACACCCCGACGATCCGGAGCTTTGTTGTGGCGGCACAATGATTCGACTCAAACAAGCCGGGTGGGATGTAGTGTCGGTATATATGACCAAAGGCGAAGCCGGCATTAAAGGCAAAACACATGAAGAAGCTGTAGAAATCCGCACCAAAGAGGCAACAAACGCTTGTAACATTCTTGGTGCACGTCCGATCTTTATGACTCAAATTGACGGCAATTCCGAGGTCAACAAAGAACGTTATGCCGAAATGACTGATCTTATCGCGGCAGAAAAGCCCGATATCGTGTTTACACACTGGCCTCTCGACTCTCATGCCGACCATCGCGTATGCGCTATACTTGTTTATAACGCATGGCGTAGACTTGACTATAGTTTTGAATTATATTATGCCGAAGGCATGAACGGGACACAAACCACCTATTTTCACCCAACTGACTATGTCGACATCTCCACTATCGCCAATCAAAAACGCAAAGCATGCAATTGCCACACAAGCCAAGAGATGGAACCACTATATCAAAAATGGCACGACCCCATTGAGAAATTCCGCGGCTTAGAGTTCCGTTGCGACCGCGCCGAAGCGTTTATCCACCTCCGCCGCGACAACAGCGAGATTACCCTATAAGCAACAATAATAGCTAGAACAAAAAAATAGGAAATGCCCTGTCATTTCCTATTTTTTTGAGTAGGTGGTTCATAATCATTTAAGTGATTATCCCATAGATAATGACGTGTTTCTCGAGCCACTACACCCGAAAGCAATAATAATGCAATAAGGTTGGGTAAAGCCATCATCGCATTCATCACGTCAGATATATCCCACACTACATTCAATTCTACTACTGCACCGAGATATACCGCACATATCCACACCAATCGATAGACCTTTATATACTTAACATTGCTGAGATATTCCACTGCTTTTTCTCCATAGTAGCACCACCCCAAAATTGTGGAAAAAGCAAATGTAAACAGCGAGATTGTCAACATGGTGCTTCCACAGAATGGGATTTTAGAGAAGGCTGCTGATGTGAGCGCTGCACCTTTGGTATAATCAATATCGGGATATGCCATGATACTACTCACCAACACAATTCCCGTCAATGCACATATTATAACTGTATCCCAAAATGTTCCTGAGGCCGACACCAATGCTTGACGAACCGGATTGCGTGTTTGAGCTGCAGCAGCTACAATAGGAGCAGACCCTAACCCCGACTCATTTGAAAAAAGCCCGCGAGCAATGCCATATCGCATTGCCATAATCATTCCGGCACCCACTGCTCCTCCTCCGGCCGCATCAAATGTAAATGCCTCCTTGAAAATTAGCTCTATTGCCTCGGGGACAAAATCAAAATTAATATATAATAACCACAAGCATCCACCTATATAAAAGAATGCCATCAGCGGAACGAATGTTGTACACACTTTTGCAATGCCTTTAACTCCAAATATTATAACTAAAGCAACCAAAACAACAAGCACCCCACCCACAATTTGTGGCTCAACGCCCCAATTTTCATTCACGAGCTTAGCTATCGAATTGGATTGGACCATATTGCCTATACCTAAGGCGGCTACTGCTGTAAAAATACAGAATAGCACTGCAAGCCATTTTGATTTCAATCCGCGCTCAAGCGCATACATTGGTCCTCCCGACATTTCTCCATGCTCGTTAGTCACTCTATACTTAATTGCGAGCAAACCCTCGGAATATTTTGTTGCAATACCCAATACTCCGGTCAACCAACACCAAAACACTGCCCCGGGACCACCTAATGCTATCGCTGTTGCCACTCCTATAATATTACCTGTGCCTATCGTTGCCGCTAGAGCTGTAGCAAGAGCCGCAAACTGACTCACATCTCCTTTCGACTTCTCATCTTTTTGCAAAGAAAGCTTTATTGCGGTAAAAATTTTACGTTGAGGAAATCGCAGCCTTATTGTTAAAAACAAGTGGGTGCCCAACAATAATATTATCATTGGCCACCCCCATATAACAGAACTAATATCTTTTATTAATTGTCCAATTTGCTCCATGTAGACTTCAAAATTACTGAATCAAACTGCAAAGATAGCAAATTATCACCAATTTACCCCCTTTAAACTCACAAAATGCTAAAAATCAAAAAATAATTGCGTAACTTTGTAACATAATACATACATAAGAATAATTATGATTGAATATATAAAAGGGACTTTAGCCGAATTGACTCCCACATATGCCGTAATTGATTGCAATGGTGTGGGATACCTCTTAAATATTTCTGTACCCACCTTTTCTTCATTAGAGGGTAAAAATGATGCAAAATTATTAGTACACGAAGCTATTCGCGAGGATGCTCACACATTATACGGATTTATTAATGAGCAAGAGCGTAGTTTATTCCGATTGCTAATAGGTGTTTCGGGAGTTGGTGCAAATACCGCGCGCATGATTCTTTCTTCAATCGCGGCCCCTCAATTAGAACAAATAATACTATCGGGCGACCACACTACACTCAAAAAAGTAAAAGGAATAGGCTCAAAAACAGCCGAACGCATAATTGTTGACCTCAAAGATAAAATAAAACCCGTTAGTGATACGTTAGTATTACAGCAATCGGCGACAAACGAAGTGTTTGACGAGGCATTAGCTGCATTGGTGATGCTTGGGTTCAATCGTCTTCAGTCGCAAAAAGTGCTCAAAAAAGTATTTGATAATGAGCCGAATATCAAAGTAGAAACAGCGATAAAGAAGGCATTATCAATGATGTAGAGAAGTGCAATAACGCATTTTGAATGGGAAAAGGAATAGGTAGAAAACGAAACATATACCGAATATTGCTGGGAATGATTTCTTTAATCGTCTCAGCTACTGCCATATATTCTGTTGCCCAATATCACAAATCTGAGCTTAAACCCCCTGCGCCATCTCAAACAACCGCGCCTAAAGAACCTGTTAAGCAAAACAATAGCAACAATATAACATCCTTGTCCACAGGCAATAGCGCCACATCTACGACTCCTATTCCCGAGGTGCAATTCCCCATCAAACAAGCTGCACCTCAATCCTACGAAGAGTTATTAACTCCTCCCGAAACACCTATCGACCTCAAGCAACCTAAAAACATCGAAACTCATGTTGAATACGACATTGAGACTCACTCCTACGTTGTGAGAACAAAGATTGGAGATCGTGAGATTATGACTCCGTTCATTCTTTCCGACAAGCAATATAACGATTGGCAGACACGTGTTGCAATGCAAGAATATTATCGCCAACGAAATGCCGAAGCTGTAGAACAAAATGAAAAACAACCGTTCAACATCTTTGATATGAATTTTGCTCTAGGTCCATTGGAAAAAATCTTCGGCCCTGGTGGTGTACAACTTAAAACACAAGGGTCTATCACAATCAATATGGGGGTGAAGTCAAACAAAACCGACAACCCGTCGCTTTCACTCGACTCACGCCGTAAAACATATTTCGACTTCGACCAGAAAATTCAAGCCAACATCACAGCTTCGGTAGGCGACCGCATGAAATTTAACATGTCATACAACACCGATGCTACGTTTGATTTTGACTCAAAAAACATCAAGCTAGCCTATGAAGGTAAAGAAGATGATATTGTAAAAAACATCGAAGCAGGTAACGTGAGCATGACCACTGGGTCGTCTCTTATAAAAGGTAGCACCGCCCTATTTGGGGTAAAAACAAAATTGCAATTTGGCAAACTAACCGCTACTGCACTTGTTTCGCAACAAAATTCTGAATCAAAGACCGTAAACTCAAAAGGTGGAGCACAAACCACCGATTTTGAAATTAATGCCGATGAATATGACCAAAACCGTCACTATTTCTTGGCTCATTACTTCCGCGACAATTACGACAAATTCGCGTCTAAACTACCATATGTTTCATCGGGAATAAACATCACTCGCATCGAAGTGTGGGTTACAAACAAAAGCGGGAATTACAATCAAGCACGCAACTTGGTGGCATTTATGGACTTAGGGGAAAATCGCAAATTAGCCAATAACCATTGGGTGCCAAATCACACTTTCGATAACCCTGCCAATGCGTCAAATAACTTACTTTCAACAATCAAAAACGACTATCCCGATGCACGCAACATAAACATGGTGACTCAAGCCCTTGAACCGCTTGCCGCATATGGGTTTGACGGTGGTAAAGACTTTGAAAAAATAGAAAGTGCACGTTTGCTTAGCGAAAGTGAATATACCTTAAACCCCACTCTTGGTTACATTTCAATAAAAAGCGCACTAAACGCTGACGAAGTTCTTGGGGTGGCTTATGAATACACTTATAATGGTCAAGTTTATCAAGTGGGAGAATTTTCGGGGGATGTAACATCAACCGACAATTCTATTTATGTAAAGATGCTTAAAAGTACCACAGTTGCGCCTAAATTGCCAATGTGGGACTTGATGATGAAAAACGTTTATTCTCTTGGAGCCTACAAAATACAAAAGAATAAATTTAAATTAAACATCAAATACTTGAGCGATACTACCGGTACTCAAATCAACTATCTACCGGTACCCGGGCTCAACGACAAATCTTTGCTCCAAGTGATGAATGTGGACCGTATCGATAACAATGAGCAATCTAATCCCGATGGTTTCTTTGACTATATCGAAGGATATACTGTGCAATCTTCAACCGGTAGAATTATCTTCCCGGTAGCAGAGCCATTTGGTTATCACTTGGAATCACAAATTGACAACCCTTCTATCGCCAAACAATATGTATATAACGAGCTATACGACTCAACTCTAGTAGTAGCACGTCAATTTGCCGACAAGAACAAATTCATCCTTTCGGGGGAATACCAAGCGTCATCGGGTTCACAAATACGCTTAAATGCAATGAATGTGCCTCGAGGCTCGGTTGTGGTCACTGCCGGGGGGGTTACATTGGTTGAAAACAGCGACTACACCGTCGACTATTCAATGGGGATTGTCACAATCACCAACCAGAGCATTATCGACTCGGGGCAAAGCATCAGTGTTTCTCTCGAAAACCAATCGTTGTTTAACACTCAACGCAAAACGTTGCTCGGGCTTGATTTGCAATACCAAATCAATAAAGACTTCAACATCGGAGCCACAGTGATGCACTTCTCTGAGAAATCACTTACCGAAAAAGTGAGCATCGGCGACGAAGTTATCAACAATACAATTTGGGGCGCCAATTTATCTTACAATACTGAATTTATGTGGCTCACCAATTTGCTCAACAAAATACCTACGGTCAACGCCACCCAACCATCTAAATTCAGTCTCACCGGCGAATTTGCTCAATTGGTTCCTCACCAACAAAAATCGGGGTCAAACAAAGGCAGCTCATATGTCGACGACTTTGAATCGTCACAAACCGGCGTAGATATGCGCTCACCCTATTCTTGGTTCTTGGCTTCAACTCCTTACGAACAAGGTGCTAACGCATTATTCCCCGAAGCTCAATTAGGCAACAACATTGATTATGGCAAAAACCGTGCGTTACTAGCTTGGTACTACATTGACCGCATGTTTACACAACGCAACTCAAGCTTGGCTCCCGGATATATCAAGAGCGACCTTGAGCAATTATCTAATCCATATGTGCGTGAAGTAACATCGCGTGAAATATTCCCTGGCCGTGAATTGAACTATGGTGAGTCTTCTACAATCCAAACTCTCAACCTTTCGTTCTACCCCACCGAACGCGGGCCTTACAACCTCGATGCCACAAACATCGACGAACAAGGCAATTTGTTATTCCCCGAAAAACGTTGGGGGGGGATCATGCGCAAAATGGATAATACCAACTTCGAACAATCTAACATCGAATACCTCCAATTTTGGATGATGAACCCATTCCTCGACCCCAATAATCCTAACTATTCGGGAGGTGACCTATATTTCAACTTCGGGGAATTAAGTGAAGACATTCTTAAAGACGGATTAAAATCTTATGAAAACGGTTTACCGGTCGATGGCAACCAACAATATATGCAATCTACCGTTTGGGGTAAAGTATCAAACCAAAGCTCGCTAACCTATGCGTTTGACAACACCACCGGCGCTCGTTTAGCACAAGACGTAGGTCTCGACGGATTGAATAACGACGAAGAGTTTCAACACGAAGCTTATGCCAACTACCTCAACCAATTGCGTCAAAAATTATCACCAACAACAATCGAGCAAATGCAACTCGACCGTTTTTCTCCTTTTAACGACCCGGCAGGTGATAATTACCACTTCTTCCGTGGCTACGACTACGACGAAGAAAGGCTATCAATACTCGAACGATATAAACACTATAACGGCGTTGAAGGCAACTCCCTTTCACCCGAGGACAGCAATGAACCTCTCTATCAATCATCGCGCAGTGTCCCCGATGTTGAAGACATCAACCAAGACAATACCCTCAACGAATATGAACGATACTTCCAATATAAAGTATCAATCCGTCCCGAAGACCTTGTTGTGGGTCGAAACTATATCACCGACAAACAGGTGTCGATGGTACGCACTCGCGACGGAAAAGACCAAGAAGTTGAATGGTATCAATTCAAAATACCTTTGAATGACTATGAACGAGTAGTAGGCTCAATTTCCGACTTCTCTACAATACGTTTTGCACGTATGTTCATGACCGGATTTAAAGAAGTAACCCACTTGCGTTTTGCCACTCTTGAGCTTGTAAGAGGCGAATGGCGCACTTATGATTTCAATCTCAACAATCGTGGCGATGCTCCTGCCGAAGGTCAACTCGACATCTCGGTAGTTAACATCGAGGAAAACGCCGGACGTCAACCTGTCAACTATGTATTGCCTCCGGGTGTGACTCGTATCGTAGACCCAGGTCAATCCCAAATCACTCAACTCAACGAGCAGTCAATGATGATGAAAGTGATGGGATTGCAAGCCGGCGACGGACGTGCAGTATATCGCAACACTCAACTCGACTTGCGCAACTACAAAAAACTACAAATGTGGGTACACGCCGAAGCTCTTATCGACGATGTAACTAACCTCAAATCGGGCGAAATGTCGATGTTCATCCGATTGGGTACCGATGTTAAAAACAACTTCTACGAATATGAAATACCGTTGGCTTTAACACCTCCGGGGAAATATAACACCTATTCCAACTCTGACCAATACGAAGTGTGGCCGGCGTCAAACTTCCTAGACTTAGACCTTCAAACACTCGTCAACCTCAAGAAAGAGCGCAACATGGTCAAAAATCAAGAAGGTAGTGGCGTGGGATATGCTACACTCTACACCGGTCGTGACCCCAACAATGAAAATAACCGCATGGCGGTGCTTGGTAACCCATCGATAAGTGACGTGAGAGTAATCCTCATTGGGGTAAGAAATAATTCTAACACCACTAAGGATGGTATTGTATGGTTAAACGAATTGAAGGTTACCGACTTTGAAAATGGTGGCGGTTGGGCAGCCAAAGCAAATGCCACACTTGGAGTATCCGATGTGGCGACACTCAATTTTGGTGCACACATAGAAACTGCCGGGTTTGGTGGTGTTGACCAATCTCTCAATAGTCGCCGCATGGATGACTATGAGCAATACAATTTTGCAGTTCAAGCTGATGTAGGTCGTCTCCTCCCCGAGAAAGCGAAACTTAAAGCACCTATATATTATTCTGTGTCTAAAGAAAAGACATCGCCTAAATATAACCCTCTCGACCAAGACGTGTTGCTCAAAGACGCTCTCGACAATGTTGCAACCGAGGCTGAAAAAGACTCTATCGAAGGGTTTGCTATTGAACGTTCTACTATTGAAAGTTTCAGCATCTCAGGATTGAAGTTCGACATTCAAAGTAAGAACCCTATGCCTTGGGACCCTGCCAACTTCACTATCAACTTCTCATTCAACAAGCAGACAAAGATGGATCCTACCACCGAATATGAATACACCAACGACTATCGCGGTAGCTTCCAATATTCATATTCTCCTTATGTGAAAGGGTTGAAACCATTTTCATGGATTAAGAGCAAAAACAAAAACCTCAAATTCCTTCAAGATTGGGAAATTAACTATCTGCCCAACTCTATCTCGTTCCTCACCACTATGTCGCGCTATTATTATGAGCAACAAACTCGAAGCGAAGTGGACGTGATGTTCCAACTACCGGTTTCGGTTAGTAAGAACTTCTTGTGGGATCGTCAATTAGCTTTGACATGGAACCTCACCAAGCAATTGAGTTTCAATTTCAACTCCAATACATCGGCTCGCATCGAAGAACCTATCGGAGCTGTTAACCGCAAACTATTCCCCGACAAATACAAAGAATGGAAAGATTCTGTGTGGCAAAACATCATGCACATGGGTACACCATGGGCTTATAACCAGACATTCACCGCCACCTACAAAGCTCCGTTTAGTAAAATACCTGTACTTGACTTCTTGACCGGTTCGGTTTCATATAACTCTATATACAAATGGGATCGCGGTGCTCAAGTTGAAGATGTGAACCTAGGTAACACCATCTCTAACCAATCATCGTGGAACGTAGACGGCCGCGTTAACTTCGAAAGCCTTTACAAGAAAATTCCTTATTTGAAAGAGGTTGAAAAGAGGTTCAACTCTACACGACAGACTAAGAGCAATCGTAAAGCGAAGAAATTTGAACGAACATATAAACTGCAACAAGACACCACATTGGTCATTAAGCATAATTTGCGCACAAAGAAAGTGAAAGTTACTGCTAAGACTACCAAAAATGAGGCATTTACTGTGAAGTCAAAGGTTATCGATGCCAACTCGGTAGAAATCCTCACTCGGGGTGACCAAAACATCAAATTCACCATTACCGAGGTGCTTGGCGACGACAAAAGCACATGGCGCGATATTGCCGACCACTCTACTCGCTTCTTATTAATGGTGCGTAGTGCAAGTGTTAAATATCGTACATCGCAATCGATGTCATTACCGTTGTTCTCACCCGAAATTGGCAACATATTTGGCCAATCAAACAGCTATGGACCTATGTCGCCGGGGCTCGACTTCGCATTTGGATTTACCGACGAATCATATATCGACCGCGCGATTGAACGTGGATGGCTCATCACCGACAATGGCCAGACATCTCCTGCTATATGGTCTAAAACCGAGGAACTAAACGTTGAACTCAACCTTGAGCCAATTAAAGGGTTAAAGATTCAATTAACATCAAACCGCACCGACAATCGCACAAATCAAATACAATTCATGTATGACGATATGCCCACATCGCGTTCGGGTAGCTTCACCATGACACATTGTGCTATTGCCACATCTTTACGTAGCGGAGGTAATGCCGATAACGGATATTACAACGAAGCATTTAACACCTTCCTGTCAAACATCCCGGTGGTTGCACAGCGTTATGAACAAAAATATTATGGTCTCAACTACCCCACTACCGGCTTCATGAGAAACAACATTCATGCCGGCAACCCATTCGACCCCAAAGTGGGAACAGTGAGCCAAACAAGTAGCGATGTATTGATTCCCGCATTCGTGGCTGCTTATACCGGCAAGAATGCATCGTCAATCTACCTCAACCCATTCCCCTCGTTTGCCAACGTGCTACCCAACTGGCGCGTCACCTACGATGGATTACTCCGACTTGGAAATCTCAAAAACATCTTCAAGACATTCAAGCTAACACATGCTTATCAATGTACCTATACCGTAGGTTCATACTCATCATATCTCAACTGGATTGGCGCCGATGGTGAATTCGGGTTCACACTCGATGAATTGACCGGCACACCTATCCCCTCTTCTCCTTATAACATTTCATCAGTAGCGATAACCGAAAAATTTGCTCCACTCATTGGTGTTAACGCCACATTGAAAAATGACCTTCAATTCAATGCAGAGTTCCGCGACAGCCGCACATTGACACTCAACTCAAGCGCCGGACAAGTTGTGGAAGCCACAAACAAAGCCATCACTGTTGGTGCTGGCTACAAAATCATTGGCTTCAACTCAGTATTAAAAATGAAGAAATCAACAGGCATAAGCAACGACCTAACCCTCAATGCCGATTTCTCTTATCAACAAAGTCAAGCCCTTATTCGCAACATCGAAAACAACTACACCCAAGCCACAAACGGCACACGCTCAATCTCTATCAACTTCACAGCCAACTACGTGATGAGCAAACGCTTGACAATAGGGGCATACTTCGACCACCAAATCAACACGCCACTAGTATCATCGGCATCCTACCCCACAACAAACAGCAGCTACGGCATCTCCCTCAACCTCTCCCTCGCCCGATAACGAGTAGTGAGTAGCTAGTAACGAGTAACTAGTAGATTAGAAGTTGAGCCTCAGCGAGCCCTTCGGGGATAAATTTAATTCATAATGCATAATGCTTATTTAATGCGGAGTGAGGAATTTTGACCACCTCCCGGCTTTGCCGTACTCCTCCTAAAATTTTTCAAATTTCAAGAGGAGAGCTACAACTCTCAATTGCTTCGGTCGAGACTCGGCAAATAAATTTAAATTCTCAAAAACGAATTATCTATCATTGAAAAACATATTTTTATACTTTTTCTCTAAAAAAATCTTAAAATTGTGTTTTTTATGCCAAGTTTTTGTTGCTAATTCAAAAAATATGACTACTTTTGTATGTGTGTTTTTCATAGTATTAGATTAAGATAAAGGTTTAAAGGAAAAGAGACGTCGTGATGACGTCTCTTTTTTTTGTATTATTTAAAGCTTTTTCCTATTTTTGTAGCACAAATTTTCAGCTCTACATTGTCATGAAAATCATTTTCGACCCCGAAATATTAGCGGCAGCTCCCCAACTAAAAGTCATCAAAATCGAAGCTTCGGTAAAAAATCCCGAAACGACCGACTCTCTTTGGAGCGAACTAATCGCTGATGGCGAAAGAATAAAAGAAACATTTGAAATGTCTATGATTAACAAACGCCCGGGCATCGCCGCAACACGCTCGGCCTATAAAGCACTAGGGAAAGAGCCCAACCGTTACCGCCCATCATGCGAAGCGATGTGCCGTCGACTCGTCAAAGGAATGCAACTATATCGCACTCTCACCATCATCGACCTCATAAATCTATTGTCGATTCGCTCAGGGTATTCAATTGGCGGATTTGACGCCGACAAAATCGACGGAGACACTCTACGACTTGGTGCTGGACGCGAAGGTGAACCATTCGAGGCTATCGGCCGTGGGCCGCTCAACATTGCCCACATGCCCATCTACCGCGACAACATTGGCGGTATAGGCACTCCCACCAGCGACGAGGAGCGCACCAAACTAAGTCCCGACACTATTAATTTATTAATGTGTATAAACATCTACGGCGAGGAACTATCAGTCGACAACACCATCAACCTTGCTGTCGACCTTCTCTCCCGACATGCCGACGCTAAAAACATTGACATCGAAATAATCTCAGCTCAACAACCTTAAATCACTATTCCCATGAGAATTCTCAAAATGTACACATCCAACATCAACGACCGCTTCATGGACGAGGTCATTGATACATTAAAAGATGGCGGCATCATCATCTATCCCACCGACACGCTCTATGCCATAGGGTGCAACGCTCTTAACAATAATGCTATCGAACGCATTTGCCGCATAAAAGGGATTAATCCGCAACGCACCAACCTTTCAATTATCTGCTCCGACATTTCGCAAGCATCGCAATATGCGCGCATCGACAACCGTGCGTTCCAGCTTCTCCGCGAAAACCTCCCGGGGGCATTCACTTTCATTCTACCTGCAGCATCTACCCTACCCAAGGCATTCAAGGGGCGCAAAACAGTGGGGATACGTGTGCCCGACAACACCATCGCTCGTGAAATAGCCACACAACTAGGGAATCCCATCCTCACCACTTCTATCGAATGGGACGATGACCCCGAAGACGGATGCAGCCCTCAGGCCATAGCTTTAAAATATGAAGACGCGGTCGACATCGTCATCGACGGTGGATATGGCGAACTAACCCCCTCAACAATCATCGACTGCACCGATAGCGCCAACCCCACCATCACCCGCGAAGGAAAAGGACAACTCTAGAGCTGAAAGAGGAAAGCTTAATGCTTAATGCATAACGCATTATTTAATGCGGAATGCGGAGTGCGGAATTTTGACCACCTGCAGATTCAACTAGCAAGTGCAAAAATAGCAATTTGTTTGAAGAATTCCGTTTTAGGGGTTGAAAAATTTAATTTTTTACGAGGTCTATTGTTTAATTTTTTTGCCACATTTTTAATGTACTTGTCGGAGAAGTCATTG
>JAZNGZ010000086.1:0-6483 GCA_045576735.1 Muribaculaceae bacterium | reverse complement strand
GGGCTACTCGCCCCCTTGCCGCTTGGCGTTCCCCCGGTGTGTTTTTCATAATATTTATAAGTTACAATTTGTAAGCATCCTGAATTTTGACCATTAAGGATTTTAAGGCACATATTCATCCTGAAATTTGACCATTAGGCCCAAAACTCAGAAAATTGGCGAATCATATAACTGGTTTCACTACGATTGTTGATATAGCATTTCTGAATTTATTGACATCTACTCTAATCGCAAATGGGTTAGAGATGCATAATAAAATACTCTAAAAACTACCCAAAAGGTTGTAACGACACAACCCTTTTACAACGATTTATATCAATCTTGTGTCGAGATTAAAACACAGCGAGCGGCAGCCGGGGAGGTTGCCGCTCGTGGTGTGGGGAGAGGGGGTTATTCAGCTGGAGCCCATTTGCAACGTACGGGAGAGACGATTGCGCCCTCTTCTTTGAGTTGCTTCATGGCTTTGTCAACTTCTTTGCGGTCGAGTCCGCTAAGTTCAGCGATTTTACCTGCGTTTAAAGGTTCGCCAGCGGCTTTCATTGTAGCCAAAACTTATTCTTTTGTTTCCATAATCTTAATGTTTTAAATTTTTATTTTTCAACTTCGATTTTCCAGCGTAAATATAACAATTAATTATTTATTATTGCTTACAACAAGCATTTTTTTGCATTGTGGGTTTTGATTTTGTGGAGAAATTGTGTATTTTTACGATGTGATAATGCCATGGATATGAAGAATGTTTTTGTTTCGATATATCGTTTCTATGCCGATGGGTTTAAGAATATGACGTGGGGGCGGCAGTTGTGGTGGCTTATTTTACTGAAGGTCATCATCTTATTTGTCGTTTTGCGGTGGTTTTTCTTTGAGCCGGTGCTGTCGGGGAAGAGTGAGGAACAGAAAATTGAACATGTGGGCAATCAACTGACAAATAAATAAAAACGAAAAATATAACTAACCTTAAATTGTAGAACTATGGTCGATACCGCATTAGTTGATTGGTCGAGGTTGCAGTTTGCACTGACGGCCTGTTACCATTGGATTTTTGTCCCCCTCACATTGGGGCTCGCCATTATTATGGCTTCGATGGAAACTATCTATGTAGTAAAGGGCGATGAGTTTTGGAAAAAGACAGCCAAATTTTGGATGAAACTCTTTGCCATAAATTTTGCCATTGGCATTGCCACCGGTATAATCTTGGAATTTGAGTTTGGCACCAACTGGAGCAATTACTCGTGGTTTGTGGGCGACATATTTGGTGCTCCGCTTGCCATTGAGGGAATCTTTGCGTTCTTTATGGAAGCCACATTCTTTGCCGTGATGTTCTTTGGGTGGAACAAGGTGAGCAAACGTGTACACCTCACCGCCACATGGCTCACCGGCATAGGTGCCGCCATATCGGCCATGTGGATTCTCGTGGCCAACGCATGGATGCAACACCCTGTGGGAATGGAGTTCAACCCCGACACCGTGCGCCACGAAATGGTCGATTTCTGGGCGTTGGTGCTAAATCCCGTTGCGATATCCAAATTCTTCCACTCAGTATTTAGCGGTTGGATGACCGGCGCCATCTTTGTGATTGGCATCAGCTGCTGGTATCTTCTCAAAAAACGCGAGACACGCTTTGCGCTTGCAAGCATTCGAGTGGCAACCATAGTGGGTATCATCGGCACATTTGCCGTGATGTATAGCGGTGATAGTTCAGGTGTTCACGCTGCCCAATATCAACCTATGAAACTTGCGGCAGCCGAAGGGCTTGAAGATGGAGGCGAAGGTGCACCATTCTCGATAGTGCCGGGTGTGGAAATACCCAATATGCTCTCTATCCTCGCCACTCACGATGTTGACGGATATGTTCCCGGCATCAACAACCTTCTTGACGGCTACACCACCCCCGAAGGTGACACCATACCCTCGGCCGAGGAGAAAATAGCACGAGGCAAAGTTGCCATCGACGCCTTCCGCGAATATCGCGCACTCAAAGACACCGACTCAGTCGCCGCCCTCAAAGCTCGCAAAGTGCTTGAAGAAAACATAGCTTATTTCGGCTATGGATATATCGATTCGCGCGATGAACTTGTGCCTCCCGTAGGACTCGTTTATTGGGCGTTCCGTGTGATGGTGGGACTTGGCAGTTTCTTGCTATTGCTCATGTTTGTTGTATTGTGGGCCGAACGCAGAAAACGCCTTGCCGACATGAAGTGGCTACTATGGGTAGGTTTACTCTCTATCCCATTGGTATATTTCGCAGGACAAGCCGGTTGGATTGTTGCCGAAGTGGGTCGTCAGCCATGGACAATCGAAGGGCTACTTCCGGTTAAGGCCGCTGTGTCGAGTGTGAGCGTAGAAGCCGTGATGACCACATTCTTCATCTTTGTGGCAGTGTTCACCCTATTCCTTGTGATTGAAATGCGCATTATGATTAAGGCCATCAAAAAAGGTCCTGAGATTGAAACAAACAAATAAAATAGAGCCATGATTACATACGAATTTTTACAACAATATTGGTGGTTTTTAATCGCCCTTTTAGGTGGGTTACTCGTGTTTCTTCTCTTTGTGCAAGGTGGCAACGCGCTTATTTTCCTTGCCGGGAAGAACGAAGATGAACGCGAACTTATTGTAAACTCCACCGGTCGCAAATGGGAACTCACTTTCACCACATTGGTGACCTTTGGCGGTGCGTTTTTCGCATCATTCCCCTTGTTCTACAGCACCAGTTTCGGCGGTGCATATTGGGTGTGGATTCTCATTCTCATCACCTTTGTGCTTCAAGCCGTTTCATATGAATACCAAAGCAAAGCCGGCAACCTCATAGGCAAAAAAACATTCCGCGTGTTTCTCACCCTCAATGGTTGCCTCGCACCGCTGCTCATAGGCACTGCAGTGGGTACATTCTTCACCGGCTCTCAATTCATTGTCAACAAAAATGCCGTTGGCGACATTGGCGCTCCCGTGATTAGCCGTTGGGCCAGCGATTGGCATGGACTTGAAGCCGTGACCAATCATTTCAATGTGGAATTTGGGTTGATGGTGATGTTCTTGGCCATATGCCTCGGTGCTTTATATGCGATTAACAATATCGCCAACGACAAACTTGCTTCGCAACTCCGTCGCAGCTTGATTATCAGTTTCTGCGGCTTCCTTGTGATGTTGGTATTGGTCGTTTATCAACTTCTCACCATGGAAGGCTTTGCCGTTAATGCCGATGGCGTGGTGGTGATGGAAAGTGGTAAATACCTCAACAACTTCTTGCAGATGCCTATCGTCCTCGCCATGTTCCTCATCGGTGCAGTCCTCCTTGTTACAGGTGTGGTGATGACAATCTACAAAACTTCGTTCAAACGCGGCATATGGTTTGCGGCTCCCGGCACAGTGCTTGCCGTGATGGCTCTCTTTATGATTGCCGGATATAACGGCACAGCCTACTATCCATCGTCGGCCGACTTGCAATCATCGCTCACATTGAGCAATAGTTGTTCGAGCGAGTTCACTCTAAGCACTATGGCTATCGTGTCGCTCGCCATTCCTTTTGTTGTGGCATATATCGCCTACTTCTGGCGCAAGATGGATAAAAAATCAATCACAACCGAAGAGCTCAAAAACTCAGATAAATATTAATCAACCATAACGTTTTATTGTCGGGGAATATCATCGTTCCCCGACTTTTATTCAACCATTGCAACAATGAAAAATATTATAATCATAGATGGCGGACCTCGCAAAAAAATGAATACAGCGGCTATCTTAAATGCCTTTGCCGAGGGAGCAAAGAGTGTGAGCGAAGAAATTAACGTGAAGATTATACGCCTTTATGACCTCGATTATAAGGGGTGCGTATCGTGCTTGGCATGCAAGTTGAAAGGCAAGGCATCGAATATTTGCCGTTTCAAAGACGCTCTTACGCCCGTTTTGGAAGAGATTGCCACTGCCGATGGGCTTGTGCTTGGTTCTCCCATATATTTCGGCGAAGTTACAGGACAGATGCGCACTTTCTTGGAACGCTTGGCATTCCCATGGCTCTCATACAACGATTATAGCTTGACTGCGCCAAAAGGAATGCCGGTGGTATTGGTTGAGACTATGAACGGCACGCCCGAGCGCAACAATAGCAATGGTTTAGGCACCATGGCGTATTGTATCACCTCGGCACTTGGCGAACCTCAACGCATTGTCGCCTACAATACTTGTCAGGTTGCACACTACAGTCACTACGAACTTGGCGGGTTCTCGGAAGAAGCAAAGCACGCATGGCGTGACCAAAACTGGGATACCGACCTACTGAAAGCCCACACTGCCGGCAAAGAAATGGCTAAGAAAATATTATCATAAGCATCTATCGCACCATTTCAAATGGAGATCACCAATTTGTTGCATTTTACCTCTCGAGAGGATTTAAGGCTATGGCTTGAGAAAAACCATGACCGAGAACGTGAATGTTGGGTTGTCACATCACGAAGCAAAACACCTCCCGACAATGTAATTCCCTATATCGAAGTGGTTGAGGAGGCGTTGTGTTTCGGATGGATTGATTCCACTGTGAAACGATTGCCAAGCGGACACCTTGCCCAACGCCTTTCGCCTCGCCGCAAAGGAAGCCATTGGACCGAGTTAAACAAAGAGCGTTGCAGCGCCCTTGAGCAACGTGGATTGATGACCGATGCCGGTCGGCGCGAACTTGAGAAAGCAACAAATAAGGACTAAATCACTCTAATATATTATTTTTATCCTAAAATAAATATCGTTACGCAAATAGGCTGCATAGCAATACTGTAAATTTGCACCCAAAATGCCCAAAATATTCTTTTCGGCACAAATATTCTAATTTTCGAAATAATAGACTATCTTTGCACTCAGATAAAAAAATAAGTTCTAACATGGTTATACAAAGACAAAACATATCAACAAAACGTCGTGAACACCGATATGATTTCGTGATAAGCCACTTTAGCTGTTGCTTTAGTTGTTTATTCCGATTTACGCTCGTTGGTCCTGTCCCGCATTCTCATTGCAGTAGTATAACTTGTTGTTTATGTAGAATCTAGATTCATTTTTAGGATAAAAGAAGAATGTAGGAAAGGACTATTAAGAGCCATTCCTACTTTTTTTATGCCCATAGGCATCATTCTTTTATCTCTGTGGGCAAATATAATTAATCAACTATGAACAATAAAACATTATAATTATGCCAGCAAATAAAAATGCATTAATTAGATATAAAACTATCGATAGATGCCTCAGAAACAAATATAGAAAATGGACCTTAAATGACTTGGTTGATGCTTGCTCCGAAACACTTTATGAAATGGAGGGAATTGACAAAGGCGTTTCGGCAAGGACTATACAAGGGGATATTCAAATGATGAGGTCAGACAAATTAGGATATTATGCGCCTATTGAAGTGTATGACAATAAATATTATAGATACTCCGACCCTGAATATTCAATCACAAACACTCCTATAACGGAGGACGATTATGACTTAATCGTTTATGCTGTGAGTGTAATTGAAGAATATTCAAAACACGGAAATATCAACAAACTTATTGATGTGCTAACAAAGGTGAAAGATAAACTCAACGTAATTTTGAAATGTGTATAATCTATATTGTTCTCATTATGTTAAAACGACTCAGAGACTGTGCCAAAAGACACAGTCTCTTTTCTTTTTTATTGAGAGTGAGGAATCGGATTCGAACCGATGAATAATGGTTTTGCAGACCATCCCCTTGAGCCACTCGGGCATCCTCACAAAATGGAGCTCTCGACAGGATTCGAACCTGCAACCTCCTCGTTCGTAGCGAGACGCTCTTTCCAATTGAGCTACGAGAGCATAAGTGGGGAGAACGGTGGGATTCGAACCCACGTCGACCCGAGTCACAGTCGGGTGCTCTACCACTGAGCTACAGACTCCATATATTGTGGAAACCCATGGACTCGAACCATGTTATTAGGATTTTCAGTCCTACGCATACACCATGTCTGCCAAGTTTCCTTTTGCGGAAGCAGAAGGATTCGAACCTTCGGAGCCTTTATTGGCTCGGCACATTAGCAGAGTGCTGTTTTAAACCGCTCAACCATGCTTCCTTTGTTTTGACGATGCAAAGTTACAAAGGCATTACGCAACCTTTTTGCGCAACGAATTTTATTTTCAGAAAAAACGACTTTAACATCATAAAAAGCTAAAACTTTGATATTTACTTGCATTTTAATTAAAGAAATTACTAATTTTGTAACGAAATGTTTAATAATCATTTCTATGATAATGGAATGGGCTACTGCTCAATAGTCCAATAAAAGATTACATAGGGAATATGCCAATATTACCTATATTTTTTATTATTACTATGTCTAGTCCTGAAATAGCGTTACACAAAAAAGCAACAAGAAATGGAAGAGACTAAACACAAGTATGTTAAGCGAACCCAACGAGATTATTCAATGCCTTTTAAATTGGCAGTGGTACAAGAAGTAGAACGCACCGGGATA
>JAZNGZ010000085.1:0-12521 GCA_045576735.1 Muribaculaceae bacterium | reverse complement strand
GCCCAAAAAACCTCAAAAATGCACATTAAGATAAACAAAAATAAAAAACAAAAAATCTTAATGACGTTTGTGGATAAACATTAAAAAAGACGGTTCATCTAAAAGCCATATGTATATTAAAATTTATAAAAAAATCCATTTTATTTATTTTTGTCGCTGATTACTACTATTGTATAACTAATAACTACAATATACTAACAACATTAAACTCCTATTCAAAAAAATGAGAAAGCTATTAAAACAGGTGCTATCTTTAGTTGCTATCGCCTCGATGGGTATCCCGCTATTGAATGCTGCGACTAATGATTACAGCATTGAGGTTAAGAACGATGCATTTAGTAAGCATTCGCGTGATGGTCTTTATGGTATCACATATACCGAAGAAAACACGACCTACACCGATAATAATTGGCCCTTGGCTGAAATGTCTCATGCCTACACCCAAAGTAATTATTCCTACACTCTTGCTACGGCTCAAATGGTGCGCCAGTTTGGAGTGTCAATGGGGGTGGTTTATTGGATTAACCCTGCCGAAAACTATATTTATTGGTGGAACACTGTTACCGGAGAATCGGGAAGGACAACTCCTACAAAATCGTATGGTGTAGGATATGCCGACGGCATCAATAATCCTAATTTTGACTTTGAATTCCTTGGTGCCGAAACCGGTTCGGGCGCTATGGCACAAGACTGGTATGGCAACCTTGTCCACATGTGGAACGATGGGTTAAATGGTTGGAGAAATACTTCCGGCACACACTTTGTGAAAGGTTATGCAGTGTATAAATCAGCCACCGAATATGGCAAGTTGATTGACTTTATTCCAAAGTTGTCAAAAATGAACGATACAGGGAGAGCCAGTTATCCCTTTTATCGTCGATTGATAAACGAAAGTGACGGAAAGTTAACCGGCTCTTCGACATCGGATCTTTCTAATTATGAATACTTTGCGCCAACATCAAATACACCTAATCCCAACTACCCTGCTAGATCGGTAGATTGGGCAAATAAATATTATCACAAGGCAAATACCAATATCACAAAAGAACCCACCGACTTTCTTGGGGTATCGGGTAACCTTTGGGGTAAAGGCTATCTTCAAGGCTCAACTGAATTAGCTCCCAGTTCATACTATAATGGTTACTCAACCGGACAGATATTTCATGCGTGTGATACCATAGTATATGGTAATATGTTTGCCGATGGTCAATATACCAACTGGTATTTAAATTACACCCTCACAGTGGGGAACCGTACATCCCCCGGATATTATCCTTGGAGTGGTTTGTGGAAAAATACGTATCGTTCAGGGTATTGGCACCCTCGTGACTATTCTTTTGAAACAGCTCCTACCGAATATTTCTTTATGGAATCGGATGAGCTTGAATACTTTTGGAGCGTACCATACGCAGGATTAGCCGAATATAGTGCAACTCGTGACGGAAATAAATGGCAGGGCTATGTAGATGATTTGAATTATAGCAGTTATATTGGTACTACCAGTGCTAATCGCCACAAATCGGACCAGATGTCATCACCCGAAATTGACTCAATCAAGGGTACTCGTGTAATTGTGCATAACTATTGGTTGCAATGGATGCCTTTTGATATTAGCGACACTGATTCTGATGCAAATAAACGTGAAGGTAAAATCATAATTCAATACTCAAAATATGCCGACTCCAATGGAAATAATCCAATGTCAACAACTTCGGCACCTGTGTTTACCGGTAGTCCAACTCGTAAATACGCTCCTATAGGATATTCTTATGGATGGGCTGAGACCGATGCTGCTACCAAACTCGCAACTCCAACGCCCAACTTCCCAGTGAAGTTTCAAAACACTACTGTGAGTAGTTGGAATGAGTTGGAACGTGTAAATGATAATGTATTTGCACTATACACCCACGTTCCAGGCAGAGGTTTCGCTAAATATTTTATCACTGCAGTAAAACCTAATAATGCTGTATCAAATTTGAAGGTGGCAAAACAATATATGAATGCCAACAATCAAGTTGTTAACCAATTGACTTGGACCCCTCAAGCGTATGACCGCTCTACAATGCACACCTATGAAGTGTGGTATCGCAGAAAAAGGAGTGGAGCTAGCGAATATAAAGATTACCGCACAATCGACGGGACAAGCGGTGCCGTATGGAATTTTGCAGGCAAAGCAAGTGTAAAATATAATGGTGCTACCGACTCTACCATAACATGTAGCGGTAATAAAAGTGGTATGATGCCAAATAAGACTTTCTATGATTCATATACTGCCGAAAGTTGTACATTTGAGCATGTGGCTCCTCATGATACCGATGGCTCTAACAACTACGATATGGTGTATGAATATATGATTATACCACTATATGACCGTTCGGCTCATCGTGGCACTGAAAGTGCTGTTGTTACAAGCACAACTAAAGCTCCTTCATGCCCCGTTACGGGAACATTTGCGCAAGTGACCGACAAAAATGCAAATGGTGAAACTCTCTATGGCTTTAGTGTGCAACTTGATTCAAAAGTTGACATTACAAAGACGGGTGCTAATTCTGCTCAAATTATGCTAATTGTGCCTCAAGATGATGTAACCAAAACTGCACTTGCCGAAAATACAGGTGTTACTGTTTCAACAGGCGATGTGAGCGAGAGTACATCTACATCTGCTACATATTCAATAATGGAAACTAATGATTTTACTGTCAATGGTTATCATGTGGTAGTTGATGGTTTCTCAGTGGGAGAAAATGGCGAACTGCCAACGGTTACGTGGCATAATATTAATCCTGATAAGGAATATAAGGTGAAGGTATATGTGGTGAGAACCTCATCCTCATACTTCATCCCAAGTGATGTATTGGCGACAAAACTTGTGGTTCCCGAATTGGTGTGGTCAACTACTCCGGCCAATTTCTATAAACTTGTGGGAGATTATGGTTCATTGACCGGAAATGAAGATATGCCTATAGGTTCTTTCCGTCGCATCAACCCCGAAACTAATGAATTAGATGCAACACCATCCAACCCTGTAACTCTAAACAATGCTAACTATTACGGAACAAATAGTAGTGTTCTTAAACCTGTACTTGTTACAGAGGAAGTGCTTGGCAAATTAAATAATGGCATCTATGAAAATGCCGGTTGGGCAGTGGCATACGGAATTTATATTTACGATGAAAACGGAAATGAATTTGCTAAAATGCAACTTGAGGATCAGTTAGAATCAGCGGAATACGCAGCATGTTATTCTAATATAAACGATGTGATATGTGATGCAATTGGACTAAAAGTTGATTATAAAGAGGAGACTGGCGAAGATGGTCGCACTCGTAAGGTTTATAACCCAACGAGCAAGACTTATACCGCAAAAGTGGATGTTGCATATCGCCGTCTAAATGCAGAAGGAAATAGAGACGGATTAGAAGTCATTATGACAACCGAAGCTAAACTTGTTATAGGCTCTACAAGTCTTCCCGAGTTAGGAGTTTCAAAGGCTAATAATAGCACAGTAACAGGAGCATTGTATCAACGTGGAGGTTCACACTTCTATTACGACAATGCGACAAGCAATGGCTATTATCCTTATTATTACGATGCAGCAATGCTCTTTGATTGGGGAGAATACAACTCGCTCAACCGATATATGGGATATTACGGAGCTTCAAAAGCAATATGTTATGGTCACTATGAAAATGTTGAGCACAATCCCGATGCATGGGTTCAATATCATGCAGGCTCTATTTTGACCGATGACGAAGTAACGAGTCTTAATAGCTCAAATGCAGCATTAACCGATGGAGCTATTGGATATGACGGGTCTAATAACTGGTCGGCTCAAGCGATTAAAAACAACAAAGTTCCTATGCTTGTTCACTATGTGTATGGAGCAAATGCTCCACTTGCCTCAGATGAAACCGCTGTGAGCGAGATTAAATTTGATGTCACTTTGACTGCCGAATATCCTATAGTCAATTACACAGGCTTAAATGCCGGATTTATGGTGGCAGAAAACCCTGAAACATATGACATTCCTCTTGAAGGTGGGACAATGAATGTGATGACTGTCCCCACTCCACTCTCAAATATGTATGTAAACTCAGCAAGTGTTACTACCGGTGTTGAGGGTATTCTCACCAATGCTGCCGGAGGTATCCATCTTTATCCTAACCCGGTGGGAAGTGTGTTTACATTGCAAGCACCTATGGCTATGAGTGAAGTGAAAATCTTCACAATGGATGGCCAATTGGTGAAAGTGGTGAAAGACATCAACGATACTACAGTGGAAATCAATGTTGAAGGATTGCCACAAGGAATGTATATCGTCAACACCCTTGGCATAGCAAAAATGATGATTAAACAATAATCACTATATGCCTTAATTTTAATAATAGTAGTTGTAATTGAAAAAGGTCCGCAGCGATGCGAACCTTTTTTCTTTTATAGCTTGTTGATATTGAATTTGTATTTAGACCATTAAGTCCTTTTTTCGCCGGCGAGCATGCCGCAGGCTGCCATGATGTCCTCGCCACGCGAGGCGCGTATTGTGGCAGTGATACCGAGTTGGTTGAGGTGGTCGCGGAAAGCTGTCATAGCCCTCTCATCGGTGGTTTTGAGCTCAACACCCGGAATTGCGTGGAATCGAATGAGGTTTACACGAGAATTGGTGTCACGGAGAAGTCGAGCCAAGGCGTCGGCATGACGAATGTCGTCGTTAAACCCTTTCCACATGATATATTCAACCGACAAGCGGCGTTGATGAGCGAAATCATAATTTTTGAGCAAATTCATCACCTCCACGATGGGATAAGCCCGTTCCACAGGCATTATCTGCGCCCTCTCGGTGGGATAAGGCGAATGCACGCTTATGGCGATATGCACTTTAGTCGTTTCGAGAAGTGTTTTTAGCTCTTTTATCTTGCCAATAGATGAAACCGTGATGCGCTTAGGGCTCCAAGCGAGGCCCCATGGGGCTGTGAGTATTTCAATCGCATCGAGCACCGGCTGCAAGTTGTCCATCGGTTCGCCCATACCCATAAACACTATGTTGGTGAGCTTTTCGCTCTCGGGAATGGATAGCACTTGGTTGATAATACCTTGAGCCGATAGGTTGCCGTGAAAACCTTGTTTGCCGGTCATGCAGAAGTGGCAATTCATTTTGCACCCTGCTTGCGATGATACGCAAATTGTGGCACGGTCACGATCGGGGATATACACAGCTTCAATATCACGTCCGCCGGCTCCGTTAAATAGGTATTTGGCAGTGCCGTCGACCGACCGGGCTTCAGCGATAGGTTCTTCGCGACCTATCTCATATTCCTCGCTCAATCGAGCGCGCGCTTTGAGTGAAAGGTTTGTCATTTGGTCGATTGAGGTGGCACGCTTTTCATAGAGCCATTGCGCCATTTGCTTGGCGGCAAATGCGGGCATGCCACATTTTGAGGCCACTTCACGCAACCCCTCAAGAGTCAATCCTATTAATGGCAATTTCTGCATAATGCGAGGTGATATAGAGTTGATGATTAATCTTTTCCTGTTATAATTTTGCGAATGTCGTGCAACTTGTTGAGGGCAGCCATGGGGGTGAGATTGTTGATGTCGAGGTCGCGAATTTCGTCACGCACTTGGCTCAACACCGGGTCGTCGAGCTGGAAGAACGAAAGTTGCATACCACCACATTGCTCTGCCACTGCACCGAGGTCTTTTGATATATCGTCTTTGCGGTTGGCTGTTTCGAGTTGCTTCAACACTTGGTCGGCGCGTTTCACGATTGACTGAGGCATTCCGGCGAGTTTAGCCACATGTATACCGAAACTATGTTCCGAGCCTCCGCGCGCCAATTTGCGCAAGAAAACCACCTTGTTATTTATTTCTTTGACCGACACATTATAGTTGACCACGCGCGAGAAAGTCTTTTCCATTTCGTTTAGCTCGTGGTAGTGTGTGGCAAATAGTGTTTTGGGATGAATGCCTCGATATTCGTGGATATGCTCCACAATGGCCCACGCGATAGATATACCGTCGTAGGTAGATGTGCCGCGTCCCAATTCGTCAAACAATATAAGGCTTCGCTGGCTCATATTATTGAGGATAGAAGCGGCCTCGTTCATCTCAACCATAAAGGTTGATTCGCCCAACGAGATATTGTCGCTTGCACCCACGCGGGTAAAAATCTTGTCAACAATGCCAATGCGAGCGCTGTCAGCAGCCACAAAGCACCCTATTTGAGCCATCAACACATTGAGGGCAGTTTGGCGAAGAAGAGCCGATTTACCCGACATATTTGGCCCGGTAATCATCATCACCTGGGTGCCGGTGTTGCTGAGCGACACGCTATTAGTGATATATGGCTCGCCGATAGGCAATTCTTTTTCAATCACGGGGTGACGACCTTCGACAATCTCAATGTCGAGAGAATCATCTACAACCGGGCGGTTATAGTGATTTTCCATTGCAACACGAGTGAATGCAGTGAGACAGTCGAGGCGGGCAATCAATGAGGCGTTGAGCTGAATGGCAGGGGTGTATTGTGCCAATGCAGCCACGAGTTCGTTATATAATCGGGCTTCAATAATGGCAATGCGTTCTTGAGCACCGAGTATCTTTTCTTCATATTCTTTTAGCTCCTGAGTGATATATCGCTCGGCATTAACAAGAGTCTGCTTGCGAATCCACTCTTCGGGAACTTTGTCTTTGTGGGTGTTTGTGACCTCTATGTAGTAGCCAAACACGTTGTTGTAGCCAATCTTGAGGCTTGGAATGCCTGTTGCTTCGCTCTCGCGCACCTGAATCTTCATGAGGTAGTCTTTGCCTTGGAAGGCAATCTCACGCAGCTCGTCGAGCTCGGCATCAACACCATCTTTTATCACGGTGCCACGATTGAGCGCCGAGGGGGCATCGTCGACTATTTCGCGAGCTATGCGGTCGCGAATCACTGTGCATGGATTGAGTTGGTCGCCAATGGCGCGTAGCGCGTCAAGGTCGGCTGATGAGCATAATCCCTTAATGGGTTCAACGGCAGTGAGGGCATTGCGCAGCTGCACCACTTCGCGAGGGGTGATGCGTCCAACCGCCACTTTCGAAATGAGGCGTTCGAGGTCGCCAATCTGTTCGAGCGATGATTTTATATCTTCGCGTTCATCGGGGTGGCGGAAGAAGTGTTCCACCACGTCTAAGCGCGCGTTAATTGCTTTTACGTCTTTTAGAGGGAACAATACCCATCGACGCAACAATCGTGCGCCCATAGGGCTTAAAGTGCGGTCGATGACGCTCAACAAGCTTTTGCCATCGTCGGCAAAACTATCGACGAGCTCAAGGTTGCGCACTGTAAATTTATCAAGGCGCACATAACGGTCCTCCTCAATGCGCGATAGAGTATTGATGTGCGATATTTGATTATGTTGCGTGATGTCGAGATAATGAAGGATTGCTCCAGATGCTATTACAGCCGCCGGCATTTTGTTGATGCCAAACCCTTTGAGGCTCACAGTCTCAAATTGCTTGAGCAATCGGTCCATTGCTGCCTCATCGGTAAAAATCCAGTCGTCGAGTTCAAACGTGAAGTATCGAGCCGAGAAATTATCTTCGATGAGGTTTCGGTTGCCACGTTCCACAAGCACCTCTTTAGGCGCGAAATTGCCTAGCAGTTTGTCGATATAGTCGGCAGAGCCTTCGGCAGTGAGGAATTCACCGGTACTTATGTCGAGAAACGCTACCCCCACCACTCCATGGCGTGCGAAATGTACTGCAGCCAAGAAGTTGTTTTCGCGATGGTCGAGGATATTATCGTTGATTGACACACCGGGGGTCACAAGTTCGGTAATGCCGCGTTTTACGAGTTTCTTTGTCAGTTTTGGGTCCTCAAGTTGCTCGCAGATTGCAACACGCTTGCCGGCACGCACTAGTTTGGGCAAGTAAGTATCGAGCGCATGGTGGGGGAAACCCGCTAGTTCCACATGTTGCGCTGACCCGTTGGCACGGCGAGTGAGAGTGATACCAAGAATTTCCGATGCCGCTATTGCATCGTCTGAGAATGTTTCGTAGAAGTCGCCTACGCGAAAAAGGAGTATTGCATCGGGATGTTTTTGCTTCATCTCGATATACTGTTTCATCAACGGAGTCTCTACGATTTTCTTTGCCACGGCTATAGGTTTTTAATGGTTAGTGGGGCTGATTTTAGCCTCAAAATAGAATTGTAAAATTACAAAAACTACCTCTCTCACCCAAATTTTACCCATGAAAAAATCCTCTAATCCAAAAAAATCATAGTGAAATTATTAGATTATATGTTCCAAATAGTTCATAGGGGTGACAATTGCGATTTCAGCTACATTATAATTTTTTTGAAACGACTGAGGGATTGTAGTATTTGCTTTTTTAGGGTTCCATTTCATCTCGAAAACGCTAAATGCACCATCGCATTCTTCAATATAGTCAATTTCTTGCTGAGTTGAGGTGCGCCAAAAATAGCTTTTTACATATCGCCGGTTATAGTGATTGGCTTTAATGCGTTCACTGATTATAAAGTTCTCCCATAACGCGCCAATATCTTGCCGCAGAGAGATAGGAGCAAAGTTTTGCAATATGGCATTACGTATCCCATTGTCATAGAAATATATTTTCTTACTCTTTTTCAATTCGGTGCGAATATTTCGCGAAAATGCGTTTAGTTGAAATATTATATAACACTTCGATAGTAAATCGATATATTTCTCAACCGTCTTGCTGTCTGAACCCACTGTTTGGGCTATCTCGTTGTATGACACTTCCGACCCCACTTGTAATGCTAAGGCGATAAGTATTTTTTCAAGTAGCATGGGGCGACGAATGTCATCGAGCGACAGCAAGTCTTTATACAAGTAACTATCGGCGATATTCATCAACAATTCTTTTGCCTCATCGGCATGATTAATCACATCGGGATATGAGCCATAGATGAGACGTGTTTCAAGCGATTGTTTGACTCTTAATAAACCATCATTGCTATATAATTCTCCAGTGGAGATTGGATATAAATGATACTCATATTTTCGACCGGTTAAAGGTTCATTTAATTTGTCTTGTAATCCAAGAGCTGACGAACCTGTAACCAGCAATTGAACGTCGGGGAAATTGTCGGTTATACGCTTTAGAGTCATTCCTATATCTTTAACCCTTTGTGCCTCATCAATTATCATAATTTTATTTTTACCTATCAATGTCTGCAACCCTTGGGTGTTTAAATCGCTTAATAACTCTTTCACTTCGGGCTCATCGCAATTTAAGTTTATAATAGACTCCTCGCGAGTTGAGGCTATCTGCGCAAAAAGAGTACTCTTGCCCACCTGTCTGGCTCCGATTAGTATAATAGCCTTGCCTTTGAAAAGTCGAGACTCGATGGTTGATTGTAATTGTCGACGTATCATAAAGTTCCTATTTTTGACAAAGATAGGTCAAAAATTCCTCTAATCCAAAAAATCATAGTGAAATTTTGGATTACAATCCAAAAAGTTATAGTATTTTTTTGGATTAGAGCTTGCTGCGACATGATTGCCATGATTGAAACAACGGCGATGCAAGAAGCATAATATAAAATTCCAAATAGCACAGCGGTGTGCCAAAATCCTATTATAAACCCCTCCGGCACTCCGTGCCACCTCCCCTAAGGGCAAGGGAGGACTATTTACATAATACAACTTACTTACGCCCAGAAGATAACGACATTGCGTCACTGTTTTATGGGAGCTGTCGCGCAGCGACTGAGGGGTATAAAAACAATGGAGATGTGTCATTATTTGAATTTTGACACATCTCCCCTCATTTTATAGTGAATTTCTATAACGCTCCCCACAAATGGGTTCACCTTATTATGGCCAATATATATCGTAGGTATATTTTTCCCAATTTCCAAATATTTTCACTCCGAAGTCATTACGTCCGTCACGATAATAAATTTCATACATATCGAAATCAGAAGGGAAATAGAATTCACCTTCGTAGCGACCATTTGAGTTATACACATTCCACTTAGAATCAATATAATGACGATAACGATGTTTGTTGCCTTGCTTCAATTTATAATAGTAACCAATATAACCATTGTATTTCTGATAGAGAGGAGCGAATACAAACATCACATCGTGGCTATATACACGTCCTTTCATTTTTTCCCCAACAGGGAAAGCCGGAGCCGAATATGCCAAGTCGTCATAAACAGGGGTTGATGCATTAGCAACATCATAGTCGGATGATTGCGCATTCAATGAAGTTGCGCCAAGGATTAAGGTTAACCCAATGATAAGTTTCTTTAACATAATAATAGATTTAGTTGTTTGTACTAATTGCTTTTCAACAAAGTTAGTACAAAAAAAGATACAATCCAAAAAAGTTATAGCATTTTTTTAGAGGAGAGAGGGGTTAGGAGTTAGGAGAGAGGAGATAGGAACTGGGCTACTAGCTTCTAACTCCTATCTCCTATCTCCTAACTACTAGCTTCTAACTACTAGCTTCTAACGGTGGCAATAAAAGATAAAAGCCACAGCCCTTGTGGGGCTATGGCTTTTTATAATTGAGTTGTTATGCTCTATTAGAGTTGAGGACCAGCTGCAACGAGTGCTTTACCGGCTTCGTTACCTTCAAATTTCTTGAAGTTTTTGATGAAGCGTTCAGCGAGGTCTTTAGCTTTAACGTTCCAGTCTTCCACGTTAGTGTAAGTGTCGCGAGGATCGAGGATGTTAGGATCTACGCCGGGAAGAGCAGTTGGTACTTCGAAGTCAAACATAGGGATCTTCTTCGTAGGAGCGTTGTTGATTGAGCCATCGAGGATAGCGTCGATGATACCGCGAGTATCTTTGATAGAGATACGTTTGCCGGTACCGTTCCAACCAGTGTTAACCAAGTATGCTTTAGCACCGTTAGCTTCCATTTTCTTCACGAGTTCTTCACCGTATTTAGTTGGGTGGAGTGAAAGGAATGCAGCACCGAAACAAGCTGAGAAAGTAGGAGTTGGTTCAGTGATACCGCGTTCAGTACCAGCCAATTTAGCAGTGAAACCTGAAAGGAAGTAATATTTAGCTTGTTCAGGAGTCAAGATAGAAACCGGAGGAAGTACACCGAATGCGTCGGCTGAAAGGAAGATCACTTGTTTAGCGTGAGGCCCTTTAGAAACAGGTTTAACGATGTTTTCGATGTGGTTGATAGGATAGCTTACGCGAGTATTTTCAGTTACGCTCTTATCAGCGAAGTCGATTTTGCCTTCAGCGTCAACAGTAACGTTTTCGAGAAGAGCGTTACGACGGATAGCGTTGTAGATATCGGGTTCGCTTTCTTTGTCGAGGTTGATAACCTTAGCGTAGCAACCACCTTCGTAGTTGAATACACCTTCGTCGTCCCAACCGTGTTCGTCGTCACCGATGAGTTTACGTTTTGGGTCGGTAGAAAGAGTTGTTTTACCGGTACCTGAAAGGCCGAAGAAGATAGCAGTGCTCTTTTCTTCCATGTCGGTGTTAGCCGAGCAGTGCATTGAAGCGATGCCTTCGAGTGGTTTGAAGTAGTTCATCATTGAGAAGAGACCTTTCTTCATTTCACCACCATACCAAGTGTTGATGATAACTTGTTCTTTAGTAGTCAAGTTGAATACAACTGCAGTTTCAGAGTTAAGACCGAGTTCTTTGTAGTTTTCAACTTTTGCTTTAGAAGCGTTGTAAACAACGAAGTCGGGTTCGAAATCTTTGAGTTGTTCTTCAGTAGGACGGATGAACATGTTTTTAACGAAGTGAGCTTGCCAAGCAACTTCAACAATGAAGCGCACTTTCAAGCAAGTAGCCATGTTTGCACCGCAGAAACCGTCAACAACATAAAGTTTTTTGTTAGAAAGTTCTTTAACAGCGATGTCTTTAAGAGTGTTCCAAGTTTCTGTTGTTACAGGCTTGTTGTCGTTTTTATATTCGTCTGAAGTCCACCATACAGTGTTTTCGCTTGTTGCGTCTTTAACGATATATTTGTCTTTAGGAGAACGACCAGTGTAGATACCGGTCATCACATTCACTGTATCAAGCTCAGTAGCTTGACCTTTTTCATAACCTTCGAGGCAAGAGCATGTTTCATCTTGATAGAGTTGCTCGTAAGAAGGATTGTAAACAATTTCAGTAGTACCTGAAATACCGTACTTGCTTAAATCGATTTTGCTCATTTTGTAAGACTTTAATATATAAATAGTTAATAATATTTTTCAGTGAAATCAAACTACACCTTTAAAATCGAGTACAAAGGTAGTAACTTTTTTCCGTATAAACGCACTGCAATAAGGAAATTTTTCCGTATTCATAATTTTTAACTATTACGGTTAATCTTAATTCATAATGCATATTTAGTGCGGAATGAGGAGCGCTGAGTGCGGAATGTTTTTTGACAGAATGAACTGTGTTCAAAAACAAATATTTTTAGAAAAATTTTCATCATAAAAGCAATTATTTTTCACAATCGCGAAAATTTGTTTTAAAAGTTTATTTACTACAGCGATCATCGCAACTTTAGCAGGCTTTCCCTTT
>JAZNGZ010000084.1:0-6739 GCA_045576735.1 Muribaculaceae bacterium | reverse complement strand
ATCACTACACCATTCCCATACATTTCCACTCATATCATATATTCCTAATTCATTGGGTGACTTGGTGCCAACAGGGTGGGTGCCATAGGCAGGACTGCGATTCCCTACATCATAAGCATTATCTCTATACCACGCCACTTCATCAATACTGTTGCTCCCTGCATATTTATATCCACGGCTCTTATTGCCACCGCGAGCAGCATATTCCCACTCCGCTTCGGTGGGCAAGCGGAATTCATTGCCGGTTAGTTGATTTAGTTTCTTGATAAACTCCTGGCAGTCGTTCCATGAAACCCTCTCTACCGGTTTGTTTGAACCTTTAAAACTTGATGGACTAGTACCCATCACTGCTTTCCACAATTCTTGGGTGACCTCGGTTTCTCCTATATAATAATCACTTAATGTGACACTGTGAACCGGTTTTTCATTGTCATGAGCTATGCTGTCGTTGGAACCCATTTTAAAGGTGCCACCCTCTACTGCAATCATTTTAAATGAAACGCCGTTGACAGTTTCAGTAAATGTCTTAAATGAAGGTGTCTTTTTAAGGATTTTGATAGTGTCTCCTTGGTGAGAAATTATTGCGGTGTCGCCATTCGCAAGTACACATTTTGACCCTTGTAAAAAAGGTGATGGACCGTCTATTTCGTTATTAGAATTAATATTAGCAATTGCAATTATTGCAACAAGGGCTATTATTGCTGCTCCTATGATTATTTTATTTCTTTTGGAGAGGCTACTCAAATGTTTTTTTATTTGAGAGGTGTATTTTTCTACCACTACGGTTTTATTGTCGGTGGCAGGTTTTGTCATAACGGTTGCGCCGGGGGAATGTGTCGGCTCTTTGCCATTAAGCATTGTGCGAAACTCGGCAACTGATTTTATGCGGTCTTTAGCCACAAATGCCATTGCTTTTTTGATTATTGATTGCATCAGAGGTGAAGCATTTGGCACCTCGGGTATTCCGTGTGATGCTACTTCATTGAGCGAAGGGGGATTTTTGCGTGTGTACATTTTATATAATGTAGCTCCCAAGGCGTATATGTCGCTATGGCGTCCCATCTCCTCTTTTTTGCCATGTATTTGCTCAAAGGGGGCAAAGCCCGGAGTAAAAGGGGGATTTGAGGTGCTCATATATGTTTCGTTGAGCGACTGAGTGTTGAAATGCTTGCTTGAGCCGAAGTCAATAAGCACGGCATTGTCGTTTTTATCGAGCATGATATTGCCCGGCTTGAGGTCGTAGTGTACCACCCCTTTTTCATGGATATAATCGAGGGCGTTGAGTATATCGTCTAGATATTTCAATATCTGTTGCTCCGTGAGTTTCCCTTTCTTGATTTTTTGCGCCAACGACATTCCGTCGATATAATCCATCACATAATAAGATGTGTCGTTTTCCTCAAAAAGCGCCGACACCTTAACAATATTAGGGTGATTGAACTCATTGAGACGACATGCCTCATCGCGGAATTTCTTGCGTTGGTCTTTAAAGAGTTGTTGTTTTGTGACCGACGTCACAGTAACCTCGCCGGTATTAGCGCGAGAACAAATATCAGCAATATAAAACTCCTTTATTACATATTGTTTTCCAAATGAGTTCTCTACCAAATAGGTTTTGCCAAATCCACCCTCTCCAAGGTGCTTTGTGATGCGATATTGTTTCGATGCCAAATATGTTCCTATAGGCAGAAAGGGACCTGACTCATTTTTTTCAGTCTTGGTTTTATCAGCATCATTATTTTTATCAAAGAAACTCATATGACAGCAATATTTTTAACATTAATAAAGGGCACACCCCTTTTCATTCACAAAATTAATCATTTTTATCATCAATGAAAACAATCTCACCACTTTTTGTGACAAAATGCCGTATTCTTGTGATATAATCACAGATGAGTATTACCATTCGGCACTTAACGCCAATCGCAAGCCAAAACGGCTGAAATGTCTTTTGCGGTCATTGTGGTGACGTTTTGTTATGCGTATTCCGTCGGGGTCGCTTCTCCAGCATCCGCCGCGAACCACTCGGTCAGAGCCACTAGAGGGCCCAGAAGGATTAGTTTGAGACGAGGAAGAATAAGCCCCATATCGGTCACTACACCATTCCCACACATTTCCGCTCATGTCGTAAAGGCCCAATTCATTAGGTTGCTTAGTTTTTACACGATGACTAACGCCGGTGTCGGTCGAAGCACCAAACCATGCGTAGTTATCAGGTGTATTACCACCACTATAGCTGTAATTATGTGACTTTTTACCTCCACGCGCTGCATATTCCCATTGTGCTTCGGTGGGCAAGAAATATGTTTTGCCTGTAAGCTCATTCAAACGACTTATAAACATATTACATTCATCCCACGACACATAATACATAGGATAGTCATCGCCATAGCCATGAAGGCTGCAAGAATAAGGGAAATCGGCCTCAGCTCTATTTCGATGCTCGTCAATGTCTTCATTCATTACAGCTCGCCATAGTTCTTGTGTCACTTCAGTTTCACCGATATAATAATCTCCCAATGTTACCTCATGAGCCGGATATTCATCATTTTCCACAGCTTGGCCCGATTGAGCGCCCATTGTAAAAGTGCCACCTTCAACCTTTACCATCTTAAATTCGACGCCATTAACCTGTTCAATAATATAATCCTTTTTCGATTTCTCTGCCACTCCACCACTACTTTTACTCTGATATACATCTGAGCTTTGAGTCGAAGATGTAGCATTGTCTTTGTTTTTTTTATAGAGATAATATCCACCCATTCCCAAGGCAAATGCCGCCACAGCAGCCAGAACAATAATAAGCACTTTTACTAAATTACCATTAGAATTTCCTCCTGTTGAGCGACCACCGCCCTTATTAATAGGAGGGGTTACAGGTGGAGTTGGAGGAACTTGCTGCCAAGGGTTATGTGTGAGATTATCATTGCTATTGGGAATAGTTGTACCTCCTAAGAGAGTATTTTGTGAGGTTTCTTGATTTGCAACAACTGTTTGCGCTTTATCGTTCAATACATTTCTAAACTCCTCAACCGATTTAATGCGATCTTTTCTCCAATATGCCATGGCTTTAGTTATAACATATTGTACATGAGAAGATGCCTCAGGAATTGCTTGCAAGCCATTTTTTGAAATCTCATAGGGGCTATCAGGGTCCTTTCCGGTATATAAATAATATAATGTGGCACCCACAGCATATATATCGCAATGTGGCCCCATATCTTTAATGTCACCATATTCTTGCTCGGCCGGTGCATATCCTCGCGTAAATGGAGAACAATCTGAGCTAATCATCGTCTTATTATGCGATATAGAGTCAAACAATTTGCTAGAGCCAAAATCAATCAATACCAATCGACCCATTTTATCAATCATGATGTTACCCGGCTTAATGTCGAGATGCGACACTCCCACGGAGTGCAAATAACCAAGAGCAGAGAGCAATTGATTGAGAAATAGCAAAATCTCACTTTCAGAAAGTTTGTTCAATTTGCGATACTCTTTTAGCGTCACACCATTAATATAGTCCATCGCATAGTAGACCGTATTGTTTTCTTCAAAGATTGCCGATACTTTTACAACATTGGGATGTGAAAGTTTATTAATGAGTTTTGCTTCTTCTTTAAACTTCTCACACTGAGCTTTAAATATATGTTTGTTTTCTTCTACACTTACAACAACAGCATTTTCAGCGCCACGACTACACATTGAGTCTATAAACAACTCTTTCACTACTTTTTGGCTTCCAAACTGTGTTTCAACAAGATATGTTTTACCATATCCACCGGCTCCAATATGCTTAATTATTTTATATTGCCGAGAAGCCAGCCAAGTCCCCTCGGGCAAAAATCCTGCATCGCTCACATTTTTGATAGTATTATCGAAAAGAAAAGTTGTATCGCTCATATTATTAAGGTAATGTTCTTTAAATATGTTGCAAATATAGTGATTTATTCTCATTTGCACCAATAAGGAATTGTTTTTTTAATTTAGGGGCAAAAGACACTAATATTGTGTTTTTCAAGGATACCACCCTCTTTAACATGTCATTTTATTTAATCATTTTAAGAGGTTCTTTATCTAAATTTCCTAATAAATATACATAAATGCATAAATGTGAGTTAAAAATTTGGATAATTCAAATTTATTGTATTACTTTGTGATGTTAAAAAGGCAAAGAGTATAAAATATGAAAAGACTAAGAAACATATCAGTCGCTCTGATTATAGGCTTGATGGGCATAGGTTCATCGGCAGTTTATGCCTTTCCCGCACAAAATGGCGCTAGCCTCAATGTGTCGCAACCTACCATAAAAGCATCAAATGGCTCAATCACCTTGATTGTTCCGAGCGATAATACCATTCAATTTCAAATCTATTCAATCACCGGTCAAGCAATAAAAACAGTAAATGCCGGCCATGGCTCTACTACTGTTGACTTGCCCCGAGGATACTACATAGTGAAATGTAGCTACTGGTCAAAGACTGTGATTGTGAAGTAGTATTCTAAGATATTATAATCATACTTAAATAATCAATAATGAACATTAACCTCATTAAACTTTGTTCCGGGACAATGCTTTCGGCAGCATTGCTATGTGGAATGCCGGCTTATGCCAACGTAACAGATATGGAAACCGCATATGCTTCCCTACCCGCCTATAACGGCGACGACCTCGAGTTAAAAGTAGATAACATGGGTACACATTTTACATTGTGGTCACCTCAAGCTCAAGCAGCACAAGTGTTGCTCTATGACACCGACCGCAATACTCCGTCGACCCAAACTCTCGACATGACCAAAAGCGATAATGGGACTTGGAGAGTGACCGTACCCAGTCTACTCTACGGAAAATTCTATACTTTCCGCATCAAGCACAATGGCAAATGGCTCGATGAAACACCGGGGGTGTGGGCTAAAGCTGTAGGCACCAACGGCCGCCGTGCCGCAATCATTGATTTTGCCACAACCAATCCTGTTGGCTGGGAAAATGACAAAGGTCCGGCCATCAATGGCATTAACGACGTGATTATCTACGAAATGCACCATCGCGACTTTTCGGTTCACCCCTCATCGGGCATTGTGAACAAAGGGAAATTCCTTGCGCTCACCGAACAAGGTACTCGCTCGCTTCTTGGTGACAAAACAGGTATTGACCACTTGAAAGAATTGGGCATCACTCACGTTCACATTCTTCCTTCTTATGACTACAACAGTGTTGATGAGACACAACTCCAATCAAACACTTATAACTGGGGGTACGACCCTTATAACTACAATGCTCCCGAGGGTTCTTATTCAACCAACCCTGCCAATCCCGCTACTCGCATCATGGAAATGAAGCAAATGATTAAGGCGCTTCACGATGCCGGCATAGGCGTGATTATGGACGTTGTTTACAACCACACTGCCAACAACGATGATTCAAACTTCTCATTAACTGCTCCTGGTTACTATTATCGTCATCGTCAAGACGGCAGCTATAGCGATGCATCGGGCTGCGGCAACGAAACAGCATCGGAACGCCAACAAATGCGCAACTATATTATCAACTCGGTAAAATATTGGGCACAAGAATACCACATCGACGGTTTCCGTTTCGACCTCATGGCAATACACGACACTGAAACAATGACCGAAGTGGCAAAAGCGCTTAAGGAAGTTAATCCTCGCATTTTCGTATATGGTGAAGGTTGGACTTGTGGCGACTCTCCCCTACCCGTTGAACGTCGCGCATTGAAAGAAAACGTGGCCAAAATGGAAGGTATCGCAGTGTTTAGCGATGATATTCGCGACGCAGTTAAAGGTCACTATAGCAATGCTGCCGACCGCGGCTTTGCAACAGGAAAAGCCGGCAACGAAGAAACTGTAAAAATAGGCATCGTAGCTTCAACCGCGCACCCTCAAGTAGACTACTCTAAAGGAAACAATTCAAAATTTGCTTATGCTTCATCTCCTGCTCAAATCATTAACTATGTGTCTTGTCACGATGACTTGAGTCTCACCGACAAATTGCATATTTCAATGAACGGCTCAACCGAAGAGGATATGATGCGTGCAGCTCGATTGGCTCAAACAATAGTGTTCACTTCACAAGGTACTCCATTCATGTTTGCCGGCGAAGAGATTTTCCGCGACAAAAAAGGTATTCACAACACCTATAACCGCCCCGACTCGGTTAACGCTATCGACTGGTCGTTGAAAAACAAGAATGCAGAACAATTTAATTACTACTGCGAGTTGATTAAAATGCGCAAGGCTCACCCAGCATTCCGCATGACTACTGCCGAAGCTATCGCAAAACACATCGTTTTTGACAAAGTAAAAGGCGACAACCTCATCTCTTACTCTATCAAAGACAACGCAAATGGCGACTCATGGAAAGAAATCAAGCTTGTATTCAACGGTTCAACCGAAGCTCGCGAAGTTAATATCAAGAAAGGCGAATGGACTATCATTGCTCAAGATGGTAAACTTAAAGCCGACGGAATGGGTACCACTAAAGGCGGCAAAATGACTGTAGCCCCAACATCAGCTCTAATCCTCGCCCGCGTGAAATAACTCATAATTTGACATTTTAAATAAATCCTAGCCAAAGGGGGGTGTGTCAAAAATCAGTCACACCCTCATTGTTTCATAAAAAAACGACAAAGCCCTGACTTTCTCAAGCTAGGGCTTTGCTATGTCCTAAAGTTTTTGTATCTTTAGGTAAACCTAAATAAATATGACAAAGGTACAT
>JAZNGZ010000083.1:0-115396 GCA_045576735.1 Muribaculaceae bacterium | reverse complement strand
GCAACTCGCCCCCTTGCCGCTTGGCGTTCCCCCGGTGTGTTTTTCATAATATTTATAAGTTACAATTTGTAAGCATCCTGAATTTTGACCATTAAGGATTTTAAGGCACATATTCATCCTGAAATTTGACCATTAGGCCTTTTTTCAATCATTATGAGGTAATAGGCAAGGTAGCTAAGCCCGCAAGCAGCAATGAAGAGAAGAATTTGTTGAGTATTAGATAACTTGAGCCCAAGATATTTAAAATCTTTCCATTCTTTGCGTTTCCATAGGTCGAGGTTTTGACCTAACCAATTACTGAAGTGCATCATGTCGGGAGTATTATTTTCGAGGAAGTATCCCTCTACTTTTACGCCCAATGTGGGTTGATCCATCCAACTGAAAGTGTGACACCAATCAACTTTATCTTGGTCCATGCCGAGGCATATTACAAATTCATTTTTTGCACCACCATTCCAATATGCTCTTTGTCGTTGGGCAACTTCAACGTGGTGTTTTTTTGAGTCAAATACAAGAATATATATGCGAATTTGTCGGCGCATGCCTTCAATGGCGTTGATAAATCTAAAACGCTCGTGCACGCGTGGTTCAAATTTATCCCCCACAATAGCCTCTTGGTCGTTGTATGAGATGGGCGGATAATTGTGAAGTTCAAGGTCGGTCGCTTCTTGTCGTGATACTTTTTTGTATCGGAAAACCGAATTGGAATGTTTGAGAGGGTTTATGTAGCTTTCTTTATGTGTGAGTGTGATGCACGATGATTCAACTTCATTCCAATGGCAACGATACGCATCACCGTCGATGGTGTGGTAGTTGCGATTCATGTCGATAAATTCCTCTTTCCCACCCCACATGTGAAGCAATTCGTTGTAGTTGCTTCGAGAAATCGACTCAACACGCCCGGTGTTAGTGGTCCATGTCCAATAAGGAGGATGATAATCAACACGAGTGCGACGCACCTGACGAGTGCGAAAAGCGGTTCTTCCATTAGAGTCGGTGTAAGGTTCGCTTATTGTCTCGTAATATACCACAAGTTCATTCCATTCTTCATAGTAGGTTGCATATACTACATATGAGCCGTGGTATTCAGTGCTACTATTGTGGTATCGTTTAAATAAATAGTGAATGAGGTAGAGGAGGGCCGTTGCAATAGTGGCCATTATGGCATATCCCCAATAATCTTGCGACTGGGTCAATAACATAAGCACCACTAACGTAGTTAGCGGAATGAGGTAAACAATCCAAATCATCAGCGAGGATTTTACTTATTGAAAAGCTCGATGTCGTCGTCGAGTCCTGTTTGCATCACTGTTTTAGACCGGGTTGAAGACACGATGGTGTATTCGATTGTAGTTTTATTGGAAATGAACCAACGTGCAGGATATGAGTCGATAAGTGTTTCTCGTTGACGTATTACATCAAGCATGCGAGCTTGGGCGTTTTCGAAATAAGAACGTTGTACTTCGATGGC
The DNA here is from genome assembly GCA_045576735.1 of Muribaculaceae bacterium. Classification (GTDB taxonomy): domain Bacteria; phylum Bacteroidota; class Bacteroidia; order Bacteroidales; family Muribaculaceae; genus RGIG4079. The sequence goes on along the minus strand of JAZNGZ010000083.1, from coordinate 113,925 downwards.
TTGCATTAAGTCGCGATATAGAGAGGTGTCGAAGCTTGGGTTTGATTCTTGTATCCATTTCATTGCAGTGCTACCATCTTGAGCATAACGTCCGGAGATTAATTCGGGGTAAATTTTTTCGAACGAATCGCGATATTGCTCAGTAACACCGGCCTTTTGTTGAATTGTTTTCCACATCATATCGTGCACCCCTTCCACCTTGCCACGTTGAGCTTCAGCTTCTTTGCGTAGCGCGATTTCTTTGTTGTTGTAGTTGAAGTACATTCCCACTAATATTATGAGAATTACTGCAGCAGCAATGATTGCAATTAGTGTAGATGACATAATATTATAAAATTTGAGGTTAGAAATTATGCTAATGATTGAGGGTGACCACTCGACGAGGTTGTGTCATCGTTGGTCAAGCTGCTATTGGGGGACATTGTGCGCGAGTCGGAAGGTTTCATCTTTAGTTTTACTTCATCGAAACCTTGCCCGTATACACCGTTTACATTGGCTTGAGTGATAAATGCGTCATTGTCGATAGACTTTATGATGCGGAAAATAGTAACCGATTCGATTTTTCGGCACATGACCAATAACACTTTTATTTCTTTTTTACTATACCACCCAATCCCATTAAGGACAGTGCATCCTCGGTTAGCTTCGTTGTTGATAGCAGTTGCAATCTCTTTCCATTTGGGTGAGAATATAGTGAATTGTACGGCTTGACGGTTGGTGTTAATCATCATGTCAGCAATGAATGAAGCGGCAAATAGGACAATAAACCCATATACAATTTTATTAATGTCATGGAATAGGATGTAAGACGAAGAGATGATGAAGAAGTCGGTGTAGAGCATAGTGCGACCAACACTCACATTGCTTTTTTTCGAAACCATTGCTGCAACAATATCAGTGCCGCCGGTGCTACCGTTGTGAGTGAACGCCATCCCTATCCCTATGCCACAACATATGCCACCGATAATTACATTCATAAAAGTTTCGCCTTGAACCAATGGCTTACCGTCGAGCAACTCATAAAATAGAGGTTGCATAATCCCAATCATAAGCGATATTACTGTGGCGCCAAAAATAGTGCGAAGCACAAATTGTTTACCAACGATTTTGTAGGCAAAAGCAAGAAGGAGCAAGTTGATGCCATATTGGGTAATTGCAACCGGTACTCCAAATGCATAGAATACCAAAGAACCGATACCGCCTACTCCTCCCATAACAACCTCTTCGGGAAGAATAAAGGCAGTGAAGCCAAAAGAGTAAATGGCAATCCCAAGGATTATCATTATGTAGTCTCTAGACGAAAGCCACAAGTTTTTACTAAATTGCATAATAGTTTTATTTTTCTTTTTCAAAGTTAATATTAAAAATTGAAAAAAAACAATTCAAAACGAAGAAAAAATGTGTTACAGGTCTAAAAGAATGATTAAGGTTGGGCTTTTTGTCAATTTAATGGGCTTTAAAGTGAATAAATTTGTAATTATTGCTTAGATATTACTCAAAATTTTATAATTTTGAAAACTGAAACCAGATAAATGATGAAAATAAATGTCAGATATGTCATATTAACAAGTCTTATGCTCTTATTGACGTTGCCTATGATGTCTCAGAGTAAGCCATTTTTTTGCACCGACAATGTTTCGCGCTTTGTGGAGTGTGACTTGCATGCAGTAACAGGCTTGTCGGTATTTAGCCAGGATTATGCGACGCATGTGCCAACACTAGCCGATATAGAATCGTCGCCGGGATATGCCGTGGGTCTTGGTGCAATGGTTCAATTTGCATTTAAAGACTATTTTGCAATAGGAACTCAACTCGATTTCATAGCTCATAATAACAAATATTCGATGGTGCTTTTAGATGCAATGGGTAGCGGGTCACAAAATTCGGTGTTTGTATCCAATCGCGGTTATAGTGCTTCGGTTCCCGTTTTTGCATCGGTTCGTTTCAATGTAGCAGATAATGTGAGATGGAATGTTGATTTAGGATGTTATTTCGGGTTAGGTTTAGGAGGGTATCAAAAAGCCGATACATATACGACAACCATTAATGAACTAAACCAAATAGTGACAACATATCAGCATTATAAGTGGGATTATTATAATGAAAAACAACCATTGATTCATGGATTTGATGACTTTGACTTCGGGTTGCTTTTTCGAACAGGATTATTATTCTATGACCACTACAAAGTTGATGTAGAGGCTCGAATAAATACAAAAAATGCAACAACCGATGAGGGCGTTATTCATCCCAATGTGAGAAATCACATGTTTGCAATGAAATTAGGATATCAATTTTAATGAAATAAAAATAACAGTACAATGAGAAAAATTTTAGTCGCGATTTGTATGGCATCGGCCATGGCTATGAGTGCTCAGCTTGTAGTGGATCAAGGACAGCCCGAAAATCAATTTGAAGTGGGCTTGAGATTGGGTTTCAATTCATCAAATGTGTCAAATAATTATACTGAAGCGGTTGCTGATATGAAACAGGCTAATAATAATTGGCAAGAAGGGTTGACAGTAGGCGCAGTGGTGGATATGAATATTTACAACTGCTTGGCAGTTCAAACAGGGGTTATATATCAACGTCGTCGTAGCGATTACCAAAATCTTCGTATAAATGAAGAAAATGGCTATTTTGCATATTATGAAGGAAAGCGTCATTCCAATTATTTCCAAGTGCCGGTGCTTGCTTCGTTTAGAATGAAATTGAATAAGTATATTGAAGGTCAAGTTGATTTTGGCCCATATTTCGCATTCGGATTTGGCGGCAAAGATAAATACAATATGTATGCGTCACAATATAATGAATTAGGCGCAGTTGATATTGCTCAAGTTCCGGTGAAAGCTGATTATTTTGGCGATAATGGTGCTCATCACTCATTTGATTGGGGTTTTAAGATTGGTGCCGGTGTTGAAATTCAAGATAATTATTATGTGGGAATTCACTATGATGCCGGAGCACGCAATGCACATGACAAGAATCCTTATCCCGGGTCAAGTGTGTCGGGTCTAAACAAAGCCTGGAATTTTACCATCGGTTATAATTTCGCAATAAAATAAGCGGTAGCTAAGTGTTTCTTAGGAATTTAGCTAAGAGATAAACAAATGGGTGAGTCATTTAATTTGACTCATCCATTTGTTTTTAGATGTATAGGGTATTGGGTTATTCTATCCCATTAGCGCTTTCGGATGACGGTAATTCTTGGGCATGATTTTGCGCTACTTTGAGTACTCGAATGAAGTTCCCTCCCCATATTTTAGCGATGTCTTCATCGCTATAACCATGTTCGATGAGGTGCATGGTGATTTGTATCATATCGTTATCTCCATTACATCCTTTCACGCCGGCTCCTCCATCAAAGTCACTGCCAATTCCCACGTGGTCAATTCCGGCAATTTCAATCATATGATATAGGTGCTCCATATAGTGCACTAGAGTAGCTTCTTTGGGATTGGCAGTGAGAAATTCGTCGACTAAGCAAGCCTGAGCCACTCCTCCTTTTTCGGCGATAGCGCGAAGTTGCTCATCAGAGAGATTGCGGTCGCAATTATACATTGCTCTTGATGATGAGTGTGAGGCAAATACGGGTGCTTCAGAGAGATTCAATACGTCCCAAAAAGTATCGTCTGATGCATGTGAAAGGTCGATAAGAATCCCTAATCGATTCATCTCAGCGACAACTTCTTTGCCAAACGGACTTAGCCCGTTCCATTTGGCGCCTGCTTTGTCGGAAGAGCTGTCACAAATGTCGTTGTTTTTAGTGTGGCATAGAGTGATATATGTAACACCTTTGTTGTGATATTCTTCAATTAATGAGAGGTTTTGACCAATGGCATATCCGTTTTCAATCCCTATCAAGAATGCTTTCTTTCCTTCGTTTTTAAGTTTGAAAATATCTTCGGTATTGCGAGCTATTCCACAAAGGGTACTATTACGAGAAACCTGGTTTTCAATGCGAGTGATTAGTTTGTCAACACGATTTTTTGCATTGAGTCGTCCGGCATTTGTTAGTTCGCCTTGTCGCACCCAGCAAGCAAGATATTGAGCGTCGAGATAGCCCTCTTGCATTTTTGGGATGTCAACAAGGTATTTGCCTCTATTGGCTATCGTGTAATTTCCCTTGAAATCGAGAGGTGAGTCGGTGTGTGTATCGATTGAAATAAAATTAAGTCGAGTGTGAAGCTCCTTCGCGTGGCGAAAAGTTTGAGATTTTTTTATAAAGAATTCAAAGATGTTTTTTGCAACTTTGTCGCCGTCTGCAATCATTTTTTCGGGGTGAAATTGCACTCCCCAAATAGGATAACCTTCAACGTTTTCGATAACCTCAATTACGCCGTCGTCGCTACAGGCCGAGGTGATAAACCCTTTTGCGACTTTCTTTACGGCTTGATGGTGATAGGTGTTGGCCGTGAATGGTTCAGATTTTGCCATTTTTGCAATCCATGTGTTGGGGCTCACATTTATTGTATGTGTAGTGTTGCGATGTGGTAGAAGTGCATTTTTGTATTGAGAGGGTAGGTCTTGATAAAGAGTGCCTCCGAAGGCTACGTTAATCAATTGCTCGCCACGGCATATCCCCAACATGGGAATGTTGTGTTGCGCAGCCATTCTGATAAGGCACATATCATATATGTCGCGGTCGGGGTCAACATATCCTAATTCTTCGATGGGACGTTCGCCAAAGTATGATGGGTGAATATCTCCACCACCCGATAGGATAATGCCATCGAGAAGCTTTATTGTGGCACGAAGGGTTAAGCTATCGGTTGATACCGGGATTAAGACCGCAATTCCTCCGGTTTGTATAACCGCATCGCTGTAACTTTTTGACAAGCTTGAATAGTTGTCGTCGTTAGAGCATGAAATGCCGATGATGGGTTGGCTTCTTTTTAGTTTCTCATTGATAGGTTTGGAGATTGTTTTTGATAAAAATTCCGGGATAATTTGTTCTGCTTGATTGTTGTCGAGTGATGATATTGTACTCCATATGTTGAAGTCAACATAGTTGAGACTGATGCTTTGGGGCTCGTTCCATTTAGGAGGATATTGTAAGTAAGAGATATTATTTGGAAGTATTATTGGGCCAAATATGGGTTTAAATGTGTTTTCGTTGTTGGAAGGTGATTTGTTTATTGAACAACTGGCGTGAGGGAAAGGAATAATTTGAGAGCTAGTCGTTTGATTATTACTAATGGGTGTTAAAAAATTTTTGATTAGTGAGTCTCCGGCTATGCATAAAATGGGAGAGACTTGAGATTTTGAAGCTTTTTGTAAGATAGTTTTTTCGCATTCGTTTAGGCTAGAATGGTTGTCGCAAGGAATAATTAATCCGTCAACCCATTTTAGTGTGCTATCTATTGTAGCTTCATCGCTAGTTGTTGGTATTATTAAAGCGATTCCACCGCATTTGTTCACGATGTCGCTGTATGTTTTAGGCGAGGAAAGAGTGTTGTTTGTCTCATTGCAGAGTATTCCTATAATGGGTTTAGAATTTGTCCCCGAAGCAAAGGCCGAGATACAAACAGATAATATAATGGTTAAGAATATTAGCGTTTTTTTCATTAAACAAGGAGATTGGTTAATAATGATACAAAATTAAAAATAACGTTTGATAACGATAGGTAATGGAGTGTTAATGTTTGTGTTTTTATGTTTTTTTTGGCGATTAAGAGAGTTTTGAATGAAGTTTTTTGCAAATAGAAATAATAAACGTTAGATTTGCATAGTCGTATAGAAATTCCTATAAATTAATGAGCAATAAGTTGAAACAATTATTTTTTACAAAAATGCATGGCGCCGGCAATGACTATATATATGTCGATGCTACAACTCAAATGGTTGAAAAGGCAGCAGAACTGTCGCGACGACTAAGTCATCGTCACACAGGAGTGGGAGCCGATGGCTTGGTGTTGATAGAATCGTCGTCGGTGGCGCATTATGCAATGCGTATATTTAATGCTGATGGGTCGGAGGCACTGATGTGTGGTAATGCGTTGAGGTGTGTGGGTAAGTTTTTGTATGATAATGATATGATTTCTAGTGATAGTGTAGATATTGAAACCAAATCGGGAGTTAGGCATCTGCAATTGCTAGTAGGAGAAAATGGCGTTAAAAATTTTGTGGTTGACATGGGAGAGCCACGTTTGGCAAATGTGTTGCAGGTAAATACTGCCAATGGTCGCTTGGATGATGCTATGGTCAATATTGAAGGAAGGGATTGTGAATTGACTTATGTGTGTATGGGAAATCCTCATGTTGTGTGTTTTGTTGATGATGTGAATAAAGTTATGCTTTATGAAATAGGTCCTACCATTGAATGTGACGAAGTGTTTCCTCAGCGAACAAATGTGGAGTTTGCGCAAATAATCGATAGTACACACATTGATATGCGAGTGTGGGAACGTGGCTCAGGAGAGACGCAAGCATGTGGCTCGGGTGCGTGCGCTACGATGGTTGCAGCGTGTGCCACAGGTCGTTGCGGTCGCAAAGCCCATGTAATGATGCCTGGCGGTTCATTGATTATAGAGTGGAATGAACACAACAATCATGTCTATATGACCGGTGAGGCTGTAACCGTTTTTACCGGCGTGGTTGATGTGTGATTATTTCTTGACCGCTCCAAGTGGAGTTCCATCGTCGCATAAACCATTGTATTCAACTATCCATTCGGGACAAAATGGATAATCAGATCCACTGCCGTCAATGGTTATGGCATGTTTTAGTAATTGCCCCGATGTACTGACTACATTTTTAGGAGATTCATCGCTCTTTGAATAAATAGCACATGCATTGCTCAAATCATAACCTTTCTTTGTTTTCTTAATATTAACAGCTGCAGGATAATAATTGTCAGAGTTGCGAGGGTAGCGAATTATTAGTACGTAGGTTCCTGTTAGTTGTTTTTTGCTAATATAACCAGTGACGGAGTATTTGCCTGCTTTGAATGGAACAATATACATTGTAGCACCATTGTCGAGTTTTACTCCTTTGCTTCCTCCATATTTTAGCGGGATGTAATTAGAACTGGTGACAGTGCTGAAGTCAGCAGCGTTATATACGTAGATGTAGCCATCGAGCACGTCGACTTCGTATATATAGTTTCCATTCTTTTCGCCACTAATTATTTTTAGAGGTCTTATATTACTCATAAGTTCCCATTTGTCACAGTCTAATTCGGCTTGGAGATAATTTTCCCAATCGGTAATTCTATATCGTAGCACCTTTGCTCTATTAGAGGAAACAGCCCATTGAGTCCAGTTGTAATTGTTGAAGTCAATCTCAACATAATTAGGAATCGAAGATGATTGAGCATTTATGTCGATAGCAGAAAGTAGGGTAATGGTTGTTATCGCAGAGATAAAGAAAAATTTGAGATTCATGATAAATTGAGGGAATTTCTATAAATTCCACGAATTAATTAAACTATAGTTATTGGGAATGTTCTTTTGTGTGCTTTATGCTTTTTCTTTGGCAGATTTTTCCCTTTATTTCAATCGCATAGCTCACTATGCTCATTCAACAAAAACAAAAATCTGCTCAAATAAAATTCATAAATCTTCACAAAGTAATTTATAGAAGTTCCCTTGATTTTTGTTAGAGTGGTACAAATATAGTAATTATTTTTTTAAATATTTTATTTCGAGAGATAATTAAAGTATATAAAAGGTAATGTAGGTTAGATAAAAAGTGTTTTTTTGTTTGTTTTATGGCTTGAATGGATATAACACAAGGGGAGCGATGTGTCTCATCACATAGCTATGTTGAGGATTTGGGTGTGTGGCTACCGGGGTGATTTTAAAATTAAAAACACCTATTTTGGGTGGATTGACTAGTGTGTAGATAGGAGCATTGTTTATTATTTGCTATATTTGCATAATCAAATATTTTTGGTTACGATGTGTTTGCTTTTACATTGGCATTTGCCTTGATTGTAAGCATTGGAATGTCAATAACTCAATTATATAAATTACTGTGAAAAGGATACAATTATGAAAATTACAAGTGCTACAATTAGTAAAATTGGACGAAGAAGTAACAATGAGGATTCCTTCAAAGTGGTTGAGCCAAAAGATGGTCATCGTTGGATGGGTATAGTGTGTGATGGAATGGGAGGGCATGCTATGGGTGAAGTGGCAAGCGAAACGGTAATTAATACGATTGTAGATTATTGGCGCGATGCTATAACTCAAAATGACTCGGAGGAGAAGGTGGAGGTCGCTTGCCAAAAGGCAATTGATGCGCTTGTGGAAAAGGCAAAGATGATGGGTGTGGCAGAGATGGGTACCACAATGGTGATGGCAAGTCTTGAAAATGATACTCTCACAGTGGCTCATGTGGGCGATAGTCGTTGTTATGTGCAACGCAAGGGAGAGGGGGTGCTTTATCAGACGGCTGATCACACGATTATGAGCTTTGGCTGGGAGTTGGTATCGAAGTGTTTCTTTTCATTGAAACCACACGTTGCCGTTCCCGAGGTGAAGCGAATAAAGGTGCAGTTTGGCGATAGAATACTATTGTGTAGCGATGGGCTTTATAAAAGCATGCCTCCTGAGGTGCTTTTAGATTTGATGATGGAAGATAAAACGATGGACGATATCATAGATGTGTATGATTTGATGTGTGAGCGAAATGGCGATGATAATTACACGGCAATAATGGCCCAAATAGTAGATTAAAGTTAAATAAAAAAGCCTTAGTCAGTGATTGAACTGATTAAGGCTTTATATGAGTTAAAGGTTAGGCGGTTGTATCGCTTAGTGGATAACGTTTATAATGCCAATTTCCAACCATTCTCTTTTAATTCTTGATATTTATCGTGGCCTAGTGTGAATAGTTGCATTTTATCCTCAATATTGTTGGGGGAGGATTCGTTGGCAGGAATAAGCAAATCGAGTTGCTTTATATGCTCGAAGAGAATGCCTTTGTCAATGTTTTTCCCTAGAACGGCTTCAAATAACCTATGTAATTCATCGATGGAGAACTTGTTGGGCAACAAATCGAGCCCTATTGGTTCAAAATACATCTGTTTGCGCATTTCTGTTATTGCCATGTTGAGGATGGTGTCGTGGTCAAATGCTAATGAGGGAACTTCGTCAAGAGCAAACCAACGGGCATTTGCAGCATCGTCGTTGGCAGTAACCTCTACAATATTCACTAAAGCATAGAACGCTATGGTGAGTACGCGTTCACGAGGGTCGCGCTTTGGGCTCGAAAAGGTGTGGAATTGCTTTATGTAAGCCGATTTCATGCCTGTTTCTTCTTCCAATTCTCTCAATGCACCTGTTTCGGCCGACTCGTCTTCGTTTAGAAAACCGCCAGGGAAAGCCCAGTATCCCTTGTAAGGGTCGTTTTTTCGCTCAATGAGTAATACTCGCAATTGAAGACCGTCAAACCCGAATATCACGCAATCGGTCGTGACACTCGGGTGAGGGTACTTATAGATATAAGGGCCATTTTGTGTATTCATAGTAAAGATAGGTTAGTTTGTTTCTTTTAACCAATCGCGCACATCCATAAGAACGCACCCGAGAATATTTTCACCTCTCCATTGGTTGATAGTGCTTCGACGAGCAACCTCGGGGTCGAGACCAATGCCCCAAATTTTGTCGAATCGGCTAGCTTCGACCAAAATAGAATTTTGGGTAGAAAGCAAGAATTCTTTGAGGCGAGGATTCTGGCTAAATTTAGCTTGGTTGCCTTTTACGACGATGTCGTATTTGTTAGCATCCCAAACGTCATTATTGAAGTTGCGAATCATTCGGCCAAGTCGTTTGTAGTCGCGAGGCTTGGTTGTAGCCATGATTTGGTCAAGTATTTCCCTGTCGTTAAATAGCACAGCCTTTTGAGCCATCATATATTGTTCGGTTGTGTGATATGTCACTCCGTCAACTTCGAAGTGGCAATCATACCATTGGCTGAAGCATGATGTAGTTATTTTATCGACATCGGGAGTGTGGCCCCAAAAATATATAATCGGTGTATTTGGATCCTGCTTAAGGATCTGTTTTAATGTGTCTAAATTGTATTTCATAATTATTTTGTGTTTTGTTCTCTAATTTTCATTAATAATTTACCTAAATGATTGATGCCTACCCAAGTGTATGCATTTATGCCCCAGAATGTATCTTTGTGGTGATTGCAGTTCAACAACTTGTATCCGTTGGTCTCAAGAAGCTTTTCCATTAAGTCGGGGTTTTGATTAAACTTAGCATTCAAAATAGATTCCATTATCTCAATGCGTGCTTCTTTAATCAATTCGTAGTTCATTGTTGAAGTCGTTTTGCTTGAAGCGAGGTTGAATACCATTTTTGACTTTTCGGCCCACTTCATTGCTTCATCAACACTGTTATACTTTGTTCCATTCCATTCAAATTGACAATTGTAAGAGTTGCTCATGAAGCTAGAACGACCTAAAAATGAGTTGATGGTCTTGGGGAAGTCTTCAGGAGTAAACTCGCTGAGGATTTCGTTTACACCCGGGCACACTAGGTCTTCGCACGATTTACCGTTGAGCAATCGCTCTCTGATTTCAGTAGAACTGATTTCGTCGGTGCCTTCGGGTTGAGGCAATACCACGATGCTATCGAGATATATGTTTACCACCGGGTTGTCCTTTAAAGAATCTACCAATGCTTCGTTGGTTCGTGAATAAAGAATTGCCTTGAAGTTTTCAAAGAAACCTTTGTAGGTCAAGATTTCTAATAGATTAATCTTGTCGGCACCCATTATGAAATATATTTCAGCATCAGGGTTGGCTTCTTGTAGCTCTAATAATGTAGGCAATGTTCTCGCTTCAGCTGTGCCAATTTCATTTTCAGCTACACCCATGCGTTCATCGATACACATTGAGTGAAGCATTTTTATACGAGTCTCGGGAGAGAACACGATTGGCGGTTGTGAACGACGCATTTTGCGTCGGAGATAAGCATCGCTTACAGGAACAAAAAGTCCTTGGTCAGCATTTAGTGCGTCGATTGCATGTTTTAGCAATTTTTGGTGCGCAATAGTTGGGGGATTGAAACTGCCTCCCAACACAATGATTTTTCGTGTTTGATTGTTCATAGTTGTAAATTTTTTTCGTGTTTAAATTCTTTGTACTGTGTTAATATGACGCAAAGATATGGGGAATTTTTCAATCTACCAAATATATTTGCGTAAAATCCATGTAAAAGCGATTATTTTTACATATTTTAACCATTTGAGTGCTTTTTATGCCTAAAATGGGCATTTTAAACGAACAGGAGAATGAAATAAATGCAAAATGTTTTATCTTTGTATGTAATGAATAATCATTGTCCTATATATAACCCGGTTGAAGGTTCCTCTACGATCGCAATATTTATTCATGGCATCGTGGAAAGCCCAAATCAGTTTCTCCCATTGATGAATGAGGTGAGAGGTCTTGGTGTGACAGTGGCATCATTGTTGTTGCCCGGTCATGGTGGCAGTGGAGAGGATTTTGCGCGAAGTAACAAACGTGAATGGATGGAATGGGTAAAGAATGAGGTTGATAGATATAGGTCAATATACAGCAAAATAATATTAGTAGGCCATTCGATGGGAGGGTTGTTGTCGATACTCAACTATGCTAATTGTGTTGATAAAATTGAGGGCATTATTGCCATTGATACTCCGTTGAGAGTGAGGGTGAAATTACAAGCAATAAAAAACTATTTGAAGATAGGGTTGAAATTGAGGTTGGCAGAAGATGATTCGGCACAAGCCTTATTACAATCAAAAGGGGTAGATGATTGTTCAATATTCACATATATGCGATGGTTGCCACGAATGATTGATTTATATCACTTGATGCGAGAAACAAAGCGTAACTTCGACAAGTAGCAGTGCCGATTCTCGCGATTCAAGCCCGTCGCGATGAGGCTGTTAGCCTTAAAAGTGTGAAGATTTTTGAACAATCTATTTCGCCTGAATATCTTGAAGTGTTGTGGCTTAACGATTCTACCCACTTCGCCGTCTCAAAAAACGATACCGAGAAATATTATTCAAGAATAAAAGCATTTTGTTCCAAAATAGGTTAAAAGGGTAGAAAAAACTATTGATGGATTTAGGTAACCACTTATAGATGTTGAATTATTTCTTATTAAAGAATATTTGCTAAATTTGCGAATAGTAAAACATAAATAAGATAATATCATGAGCGATGATGCTATGGGAGTATTAAATCCTCCCAATAAGAAAAAACAAGAAAATGAAGACCCTATCGAAGCCTACGATAATGGATATGATGATGGTTATGATGACGGATATGAAGATGGGTCAACCGGCAAAAAGCACGGAAAAAGTTTTGATGATATGTGCGAATACGATGGCGATAACGAAATCGACTATCAAGAAGGTTATGAAGACGGCTACGAAGACGGCTATGAAGACGGCCGAGATGACTATGTTGATGATGAAGATTGGGACGAGTAAGAGCGTAAAATATATGGGATTATTGTAGATTATTTGTTGCTATGGTTGGTGAGGCTTGAATGTGTTGTAGTCAGTGATTCGTTTTTTTGTTGGGTGAGATATATAAAAATGTAATCTTGAAACCGAAGAGAAGCGGAGGTTTCAAAGAGGAATGAGTGTAAGCGAAAGAGCGAAGCGGTTGCAGGCCAGGTACAAGGTATTGCTTGATCACGTGAAAGGCTACACTCCGAGTTCGTAACGTTAGTGCAAAGTCACTGAAGATTACTCAACAAAACCAAACATTTCAAATGGCACCGCCATATAATCCTATTGCAGTGTGTCGCCAACGGAGAGTGTTACTGCATTCCACTTACTCTTTGCCGAGCTTCCATTGGCTTTGATGTTACAGCTAATGCGACAACAACAATGCAAATTGAGGTCTCATTAGAATAATGATACCAACTTAATTAAGTAATTATCAATCTTCAGAAGTCCTACCAAAGAAAAAATTTAATCTTTCGATGCCTTGTTTGTGCTTTTGAGAATTGGTTTCCTTGAGCTTATTGATGTTCTGCAATTTCCATTTTACGGATGGGTAATTACTCAAATCTCCAGCACAACACTTATCCCAATCTGGAGTGCCATCCTCAAACGACAATATAAAATCCTTATCCGTTTCAGTTAATGCCGCATTGATTTGAGAGATGAGATTTATCCTTGTTTCTTCGTAATCGGCATAACTAAATTCGACGTCAGACATTCCTTTGAATTGATTTTCTAATGCATCCGTTTGGTCGATGCTATTTGGTCGCAAAGATTCAATGATTGGTTTGTCACTACCGAGTAGGCATAACATAAATCCATCTTTCACATCATTGAAAGATGATATTTCCATATATTTGCAATCGAATAAGTCTCTTGGGTGTTGGCGACTCAAAGCCGCAGTTATCTTACCACCATATAACTGAGAATACGAAACAGTTCGTGCTTTACAAGCCATGCTAAACTCTTGTTGAGCTTTATCGCATAACATTTTGTCTTCGGTTGCTCCGATAATCCCCCTTTTAGTGCCATTTACTTCAATCTTAACCGTTGCACCATTTAGTTTACATTGCAGTTTCCATACATCATACTTTGGAATTACTTTAATGCCTGGAATTGCTTTCTCAATACTGGATTTGAGCATTTTTAGATGCTCATTTATAGTATTCAAACTTGTAGTTCTATCTTGAATAGGTATATAAGTCAAATCAATATCCACAGAATAGCGTGGCATATTTTTATGGAACAGATTGATTGCAGTTCCTCCATGCACGGCAAAATCCTTAATACGATATACTAACGGCATTATACGTATTAAAAGTGCCACTTGCTTCTTATATATATCATTCATATTCGTTAAATTCTTTAGGTATAGTTATTTTGTATTTCTTTATGTAGGTTCCATTCTCAGCTAATAGTAGTTTCGATGAACCAAGATTTATCTTATCCATGTTCAGCATGTCAAACCAAAAATGTTCTGCTTTTTCAGCCATATATAAGAACACTCTTTTAACACGTTGATTCTTTATGTTTTCGAGTAGAGTTTGAACAACATCTGCTCGTAATGAAGTTAGTTGTTCCATTATATAGTATAAATCCATATAATTGTACTGTTCCGGAGCTAAAAGCAGACATTCCATAAACGCCTGTTCTGGAGAAGAAACTAAGACTTCAACACCATCAACCTGTAATATGCTTGTTTGTGGTACGCCTAACATTGTCGTACTGAATGGTTTTATCGTTCTATCAAAACGATCGCTCTGCATCCATCGAGGTATTATGGAATTGGGATATGCAACCATAAGCAATGGTTTTCCCATGGGGACATAATGATTGAATCCGAAAAGTTCCAATGCAGAATGGGCCGCTACCCTTACTTCTTTGTTTAATTGCTCATTGTAGCACGACAATGCAGCAAATGCAGATAAAGTGTCACCAGTGCGAAACATGACACCTTTATCCAAACTTGCAATCCACCCCGATTGCCGGTATTTTCTTATAAGTTGATCTGAATACCCATTCTTCTTTAGCCATCCGGAGAAGAAAAGTCCATTTTTCTTCCCAGATAAAAGAAGTCGGTTTATTTTGCTTGTATATTCTAAACTCATAGTTTATAATAACTAACTATTTTCAGATGCAAAGGTAATGCAATTTTTTAATAATTCCAATACATGTAGGTGTTTTTAGTTGTTTAATCTAAACTAATAGTATAGAATACGTATTTATGCCCAACTCTAACACATTCATTAATTATAGATATTTTGTTGAGATAGGATATTGAGGCTTGACCGAGCCTCTATTGGTTTTGATGTTACAGCTAATGTGGCAACAACAATGCAAATTGAGGTCTTATTAGAGCAAGGGTTCATAACAATCAACCATAAAATAACGCTCTCAACTTTGCAAAAGTGTGGAATGCCACACAATTATCTTTGGAAAACATATCCATTATCGAAATGGTAATCGCACATAAACAAATCGCGAGCGAAAGCCTCGTAATCGAAGTAATATGAGAGATGGCCCATTGTTTTCGTATTCCGGTCTAATAGATGATTATTAGTTTATTTTGATGAACCGCTTGATTGATAGCATAAAAAAGGAGAGCCGAATGACTCTCCTTTGTGATCCAGGCGGGATTCGAACCCACGACCCACAGCTTAGAAGGCTGTTGCTCTATCCAGCTGAGCTACTGGACCTACCTTGTTTTTTTGAGCCTTTGTGGCTCGTGCAATATTGAATTGCGAGTGCAAAGTTAATGAATTCTTTTTATTTTGCCAAATAGCTGTTAATTTAAGCTGTCAAGTACTTGACGAATTTTTTCGTAAGTGGTGATTCGTGTTGGCACTAATGGCAGACGAAGCTCGTTTTCAATGAAGCCCATTGCATTGAGCAAGCATTTCACTCCGGCAGGGTTTCCGTCAACGAAAAGCAAGCTGAATAGTTCGGTGAACCGGTGGTGAATCAATAATGCTTTTTCGAAGTCGCCATTGAGGGCAAGTCTCACCATTTTTGAGAATTCTTTGGGGAATGCGTTGCCGATAACCGAAATAACACCCACAGCGCCAAGTGTGATGAGTGGGAATGTGATACCATCATCGCCCGAGATTACCATGAAGTCTTCATCTTTGTTTTTGATGATGTCGTCCATTTGAGTAATGTTGCCCGACGCTTCTTTCACGCCTATGATGTTTTTGTGGTCGCGAGCGAGACGAAGAGTCGTTTCGGCAGTCATGTTTACACCTGTGCGACCTGGTACATTGTAAAGGATCACCGGGATAGGGGAAGCCTTGGCAATGGCGCTATAGTGTTGATATATGCCTTCTTGTGAAGGTTTGTTGTAGTAGGGCACAACCGAAAGCACTGCGCTGAAAGGAGTGAGGTCGGAAGTGGTCAACTCTTCAACGAGAGCCATTGTGTTGTTCCCTCCAATGCCGATAACGAGAGGCACGCGCTCAGCTACACGTTCAACGATGAAATCGCGCACTTGGCGTTTTTCGTCGGCCGAAAGTGTGGCTGTTTCGGCAGTAGTGCCGAGTACAACGAGGTAGTCAACTCCGTTTTTTATTTGATATTCGAGCAATCGAGCAAGAGCGTCGAAGTCGATAGTTTTGTCTTCTTTAAAAGGGGTGATAAGTGCTACCCCCATGCCTTTTAGGTTTATACGAGCCATAAAGTTGTATGTGTATATTCTTTAAGAATGCAAAGTTATGAATAATAAGTTACCTCTACAAATAATCAAGGCAAAAGGTGAGTATATTTTAGATATTTTGAACTTAAATAGGATACTTGGCGTTGATAAATAAAGAAACCAACTAAATAAGACAGGAATATGAAACGATTTGAAGAAGTTATTGGCGAATCACGTCCTACAGTGGTGGATTTTTTTGCGACATGGTGTGGACCATGTCAGCGCCAAATGGGTATCCTCGAAAATTTTGAGCGAAAAATGGGAAATGAGGTTAATGTGGTTAAGGTAGATATAGATAAAGAACGAGAATTGACCGAAAGGTATCACATCCAGTCGGTGCCAACGATTCTAGTATTTAAAAACGGCGAGGTGATGTGGCGAGGTAGTGGTGTGCAATCCCACACCGACTTGATGGTTGCCGTGAATAGTGTTGAATGGCGATAGCGCTATCTTACATGAAGCATAACACAAGGGCTTGTGCAGCAACTACGCGCAAGAACATTGTAAGCGGATAAACGGTTGAGTAGGCCACTGCAGGGGCGTCGTTGCCGGTAGAGTTGTTGGCATAGGCTAGGGCAGGGGGATCGGTACAACCGCCCGACATGAGACCCATAATTGTTAGGAAGTTGATTTTATAAACTCCACGAGCTATTGCGCCAACGATAATCAATGGGATTACTGTAATCATGACTCCCCATATAACCCACCACATACCGGTAGTGTTGAATACTGTCTCGGCAAAGCCTTGTCCCGAAGATATACCTACCGATGCCAAGAATAGACATATCCCTAATTCGCGCATCAATAGCGAGGCTGATGAAGATGTATAGGTGATGAGTTTGAATTTGTAACCAAAACGGCTAAGCAAGATAGCCACAACAAGAGGGCCACCTGCAAGTCCGAGTTTCATGCCCCAACCAACGTTGATAGAGCCGAGAATGATACCAAACAAAATGCCGACGAAAATAGTGATGAGGTTTGGCTCGTTCAGGCGTTTCATAGAGTTACCAAGCTTGCTGGCAAGGCGTTCGATATCTTCAACGTTGCCCACAACTGTGAGGCGGTCGCCAATTTGAAGTCGAAGGTTGGGTGCTGCAAGCAAGTCGACACCGGCACGATTCACGCGAGTGGCATTGAGCTTATATCCCATGCGCAAGCGTAACGAACCGAGAGCCACTCCATTGTAGTTGCCTTTTGTGATAAGAATGCGACGTGAAACCACTTGCGAAGGTGTTGCCTCCCAGTCCATCTCAATTTCAGGACCGATAAGTGCTTTGAGGCGCTCCTCGTCTTGAGCCGACATTACAATATATAATTTGTCACCGGTATGAATTTCGGTAGTAGCTTTTGGAATGATAACAACACCATCTGGGCGCATTAGGCGCGATACCACAAAGTTGCATTGTATAATATCATGTAGCTCTACGAGATTTTTACCATAAATTAATTCGTTTTTAACCTCAAAGGTGCGAATGTGAGGTTTTAGTTGGCTGTTTTCTTGTTCATCTTCAATCTCTTTTACCTCATTTTTTATATTGATGCGGAATAGAGCTTTGATGATAAACATTGCAAGTATAATGCCCACAACACCAAGAGGGTAGGCGGCAGCATATCCCATCGCCATAGTGTCGGCTTGGGCAGCCGATGCCGATTGTTGTGCGGCAGCAAGTCCTGGGGTGTTGGTGACAGCACCCGACATCACCCCTACAAGAGCTTCGATTTTAGTAGCTCCACCTTCGAAAAAGTAGATGCCCAACACTATTACCACATTAAGCACGATTCCCAACACTGCAAGTCCGTTAAGTTTCATACCACCTTTCTTAAATGAAGAGAAGAAACCGGGGCCAACTTGCAAACCAATGGAGAAGATGAATAAAATAAGCCCAAATTCGCGTATGAAGTGCAATACGTCATGGTCTACTATATAGCCGAAGTGTCCCATTACTATACCCACGAATAATACGAAAGTTACACCAAGTGAAACTCCACATATTTTGAGTTTGCCTAAGTAGACCCCTAAGGCAATAACAAATGAGTATAGCACGATTGTGCTAGCTAAAGACTCATTGCCCGGGAATAATAAATTCTGAATCCAATCCATTTTAGGAGATGATATTGTAACAGTGTTGTAAAATTGAGTGCAAAGGTACTGCTTTTTTCTGATTAAGATATATAATAAAAACTATTTTTAAGGCAAAAAAAGACAGAATAAGGTCGTTGTTACAGATTTGTTGCAATTTTTAAGATTTCGTCAGTTGAGTTGACAATGTGATTGGCGCAAAATTGTTGTAGTTCTTCGATGGGTCGAAATCCCCAAGTCACTCCAATGGATTCCACTCCGGCACGTCGTGCGGTTTCCATATCTACACCTGAATCGCCGATATATAACACATCATCTTTTTGTGTCGCTGATTTACTTAGAATGTCAAACACAATTGAAGGGTCGGGTTTTGTTGGGAATCCCTCCTTGTGCCCTTCAATGGCGACCCAGTTGATAAAGGGGAAGTAGTGGTTGATTAGTTTTACCACTGCTTCATGATATTTGTTTGATGCAACGGCAAGTTTTATCCCTTGTTCGCTTAGAGCATTTAATAATTGTGGAATGCCATCATAAGGCTTGGAGTATACTGTATTATTGTCGTTGTAATATTCTAAAAAGTGAAGTTTTACCTTTTCAATAGTCCCTTTATCTCGTGCATCTTGTGGTAGTGCGCGCTCTATTAATTTAGCGATTCCATTTCCCACAAAAAATGGATATGATGAAATGGGGTGGGTGGAGAACCCACATTTTGCAAGGGCAAAATTAGTGGCTTCACCAAGGTCGTCAATCGTGTTGAGCAGAGTGCCATCAAGATCAAATATAACCAAAGATTTCATGGGGAGTTGAGAATTGAGAGATGGTAGTTGAGATTAAGAATTACGCATTATGAATTATGAATTAGAATGGGTATCCAACCGAGAAGTGGAATGAAGCATCGCGACTCCATTTGGGGTGGATTAGAGGCCAGCGTTCTTGATTTTTGGCAGGGTTGTAAGCTTTCATGCCAAGGTCGAAACGGAGCAAGAAATAGGTGAAATCAAGGCGAATACCAGCCCCATAAGCAAATGCTATCTGCTTGTAAAATTCATCAAATTTAAACACACCGCCAGGCTGATTTTCGTATTCACGAATTGTCCATATGTTTCCGGCATCAATAAAGAAGCCCCCTTCGATAAGCCAAAAAAGTTTTGCACGATATTCAATGTTGAAATCGAGGCGAATGTCTCCACATTGATTAATGAAATTGTCAACTGAGTTGCGCGAATCATAACTACCGGGACCAAGTGTTCTGACGCCCCAGCCTCTCACACCATTGCCTCCACCGGCGTAGAAGCGTTTTTCAAATGGTAGGACTTTGGAGTTGCCGTAAGGAATGCCTATGCCGGCTCCGACGTGGAACGCCAATGAGTGCCGTGGGCTGAAATTTATGGCGTGCATATAATCGGCTTCACCTTTGAAATATTGGGAATATTGAATGCCGAATAGTTTATATACACCATCTTCACGTTTTTGGTTGCTAAGAGACGAAATTGCATATAATAGATTTCCTGCAAATTCGGCAGATGTGCGGAAACTGTATATCGATGGTTGCAGTGTAAAACGTTGGAGTGAAGAAGCCGAAGGAATGCGTTTGTTTGATTTGTAATAAGTATAACCGGTGCGCATTATGAAGTGGTCTTCGTAGCTGTAACGTAATAGCGGATTTTCAATCTCATCGATAAAGTCAAGTGTGCTGTTAGGGAGATATACATAATTTATATCAATGAAATCAAAAGTGCTACGTTCGGTATTTTGTCTATTTACCCAATTATATTTCCAAGCCCCCCCGGCGATGATGCGAGTATACTCGGGTCGCTCTTGGTAATTTAACGATATGGCAAATTCGGTAGACGCCTTCATGTTTTGTTTGAAATCTTTCGAAAGGAAGGGACTCATGAATTTAGGGAACTTTATGCCCACTTCCCCGGCATATTCGGTATAACGGTTGTTGATGAGACCGTCGAGATTTCCCGATATGCTTTCGTAGTTCATGCGGAATTTGGTCGTTAATACCTCTGACCCTTTAGCTAGATTGCGGTGTTGGTATATGGCACCAACACCGAACCCAAGGTCACCTTCTGAATTAGTTCCTTCAACCTCGAAACTGACACTTTGTTTTTTGCCACGTGATAGCATAATGTAGGCGTCGACCCATTGAAATCCAAGTTCTTTCCCTATAGGAACCATTTCGATGTTGATATATTTTAATATTTCAAGACGCGATAATGCTTCGTAGGTGCGGTCTACAGCACTAGCATCGAAAGGCCGCATGGGTAGTATATAACATTTTTCCTCAAGGGCTTGAGGCTTGAGGTATTCATCGGAGCCATATACAATTTTAAGACCTTTGTAGTCGATAGTGTCGCTTAGCTCAATCGATGAAGATGTCCCCGACATGGGGGTGTAGTTGGTGATAAAATATACATTACGCACAAAGTGTTTTTCGTGCTCGAGAGTTATAATCGAAGTGTCCTTTCTAGTTGTGGGCTTATTGAGAACCATTGTGAGCTCCACATTCTTTGAGCCGGCAACGGTGTCGGCGATATATGTTATATATTCTTTGCTGAATGAGTAATATCCGTTGTTGCGTAGTTGTTGGGCAATGTTAACGCGCTCGGCTTCAAGAAAGTTGCGATTAAGGAGATCTCCGGGCTTGAGTGTGAGCAATGAAGTGTCGTTCATCACAATCTTATATATTGACGAGTCGGGGATTTCATATTTGATAGAAGATACAACATGAGGCTTCCCGGCAGAGATGGAGTAGTTGACTTGTATCTTTTTCTTGTTAGGCTTTGTTATAGTATCGACCGAAACTTTTGCGTCGTAATATCCTTTGTTAATCATTGCCAATTGTAGCTGCTTAGCCGACGCATCAGTTAAATCTTGGTCGTAAATAGTAGGCGGTTGGCCTAATTTTTGGAACCATTTATTGTACCATTTGGTTGTATCGTTTCCCGAGAGATTGTAAGTGGCGAGCTGAAGTTTTAAGAATCCTAATACTTTGTGGTTAGGTATTTGTCGAAGGTAATTATATAGCTCGCTTGAGGAAACATCGGTTGAATCTTCGATGCTAATAGATACTTTGTCGACGAGGTATTGCCCATCGGGTACATGCTTGGTGGCACTACAATTCCATAATAGAACAGTAGCGCATATTGTGGTGAGAATTTTAAAAATAGCACGAAATCTCATCATAAAGTACATTTTCGACCGCAAAGGTAGTGTAATTTTATCGATTGCGAAAAATCATTAAGATATATTTATTACTTTTGTATTGTTAAATGAATGTGTAATATGCAAAAAAAGAAAAAAATCATACGAGCCACAACGGTGCCGACGTCGTTGGAGACATTCTGTAAAGATATGCTGCGAGAGTTAAACGAACGGTATGAGGTGGTAGCAGTGTCGTCGCCATTGCCCGAATTAGAAGTGGTTGCCGGCCGAGAAGGAGTCAGAACTGTAGGGATAGAAATGAAACGCCACATCTCGATTTTGAATGATTTGCGCTCATTGTGGAAAATGTATAGGCTGTTTCGTCGTGAACGTCCATGGATGGTGCATAGTATGACCCCCAAGGCAGGACTTGTGAGTATGATGGCGGCATGGATGGCCGGTGTCCCCAAGAGGGTACATACATTTACCGGTTTGGTGTGGCCAACGGCTACCGGTTTGACTCGGATGATATTAAAAACGACTGACCGCATTCTATGTGCTTGCGCTACTCATATTATCCCCGAAGGGAATGGCGTTAAGGATGATTTGATTAACGGCAAAATTACTCGTAAACCAATGCGAGTGTTGGCAAATGGTAATGTGCGCGGTATTGATTTGGAATATTATGACCGTACACCTCAAGTGATGGACGAGGCTCGAAAGATAAGAAAAGAAGGGGTCATGTCATTTTTATTTGTAGGACGTTTGGTGCGTGATAAAGGTATTAATGAGTTGGTTGATGCTTTCGTCAGATTGAACAAGAAATATCCTCAAACAAGATTGCTGCTTGTTGGTAGAGCTGAGCCTCAACTCGACCCATTGTCGCCGCAAACGCAAGAAATCATTGAATCACATGACGCGATAGAGGCAGTTGGTGCTCAAAAAGATGTGCGTCCATGGATGGCGGCAGCCGATGTGCTCGCATTTCCTAGCTATCGCGAGGGGTTCCCGAATGTTGTGATTGAGGCTGGAGTGATGGGAATCCCTTCGATAGTTACCGATATAAATGGATGTAATGAAATCGTAATGCCTGGCGAAAATGGTGTGATAGTGCCCCCACGAAATGCTGATGCGCTATATGAGGCCATGGAAGAGATGTGTCGAGATGCATCGAAACGAGAATTTATGGCATCGAAAGCTCGCGAGTCGGTCGCATCGAGATTTGACTGTCGCATAGTTCGCAAGGCGTTATATGATTTTTATGAGTTGCTTGAGACGAAATGATTTATAGGGATTTTCTATAAATTCTATAGATTTCAGTCCTTGAAAAATTGTCTATCACCAACGAAATGACTAACTTTGCATTGTGGGAAGATTAATGTCGATAGATTATGGACGTAAACGTTGCGGTATTGCTGTGACCGATACGTTATGTATTGTAGCAAACGGATTGACCACGGTTCCCACTCATACCCTTGTTGATTTCGTAAAAAAATATGTTTCAACCGAGGTTGTTGACAAGATTATTGTGGGTTTGCCTACGACAATGCGTGGCGAAGAATCGGAGTCGATGAAATATATCACTCCGGGGATTAACCGTTTGAAGAAAGAGTTGCCAAATGTTCCGGTTGAATTTTGGGACGAACGATTTACTTCGGTGTTGGCGCATCGTTCAATGATTGACGGAGGAATGAAGAAAATGGCACGGCGCGACAAAGCTATCGTTGATGAAATATCGGCGACGATTATTTTAAATGACTATTTGCAAAGTAAAACATACAAAATATGAAATTACCAGTATATTTATACGGGCATCCGGTGCTCCGAAAGATATCGGAGGAAATAACACCCGATTATCCTGACTTGAAAAAGTTGCTAGAGGATATGTATGCCACAATGTATGCTTCGGAAGGAGTGGGGCTTGCTGCTCCTCAAATAGGTCGAAATGACCGCATAGTAGTGATTGATGCCGACCCTGTGGCAGAGACATTTCCCGAATGTGCGGGACGTAAGCTAACTCTCATAAATCCCGAAATTGAAATCCTTGACGGAGACTCAGTGAGCCGAGGAGAAGGTTGTTTGAGCCTTCCGGGGCTATCGGAAAATGTGTCGCGAGTGGAGCATATACGTCTTCGTTGGGTTGATGAAAATTTTGAACCACATGAAGAGGAAATTAGTGGCTTTCTAGCTCGCATAGTGCAGCATGAGTGTGATCACCTTGAAGGGAAATTGTATATCGACCATGTGTCGCTCATTCGCAAGCAGTTGATACGTGGTAAGCTAAATAATATTATAGAGGGTAAGATTCGTTGTGACTATCCGGTGCGTTATGCCCCCAAGAAAAGAAAATAATAAACATAAAAATATACCATAATAAATTACTATGGCCGACGATAAAAAAGTAATATTCTCGATGGTGGGAGTGAGCAAGATTTATCCTCCCCAAAAACAAGTGCTTAAAAATATATATCTCTCATTTTTCTATGGTGCGAAAATCGGAATCATAGGTCTTAATGGTTCTGGTAAATCATCTTTGTTGAAAATCATAGCCGGTATCGACAAGAGCTATCAAGGCGAAGTAGTGTTCTCGCCGGGTTATTCAGTTGGATACCTTGAACAAGAACCACAACTCGATGTCGATAAAACAGTGATTGAGGTGGTGCGTGAAGGTGTGCAGCCTATTATGGACCTCCTTGCTGAATTTGATGAGGTGAATGCTGCATTTGCCGACCCCGATGTGCTTGAAGACCCTGACAAGATGGACGCTCTTATCGCTCGTCAAGCTGAGTTGCAAGACAAACTCGATGCTGCTGACGCATGGAATATTGATAGCAAATTGGAACGTGCGATGGACGCTCTTCAATGTCCGCCCGACGATCAAACAATCGGAACCCTTTCGGGAGGTGAACGTCGCCGTGTGGCTCTTTGCCGTTTGTTGTTGCAACAACCCGATGTGTTGCTTCTCGATGAGCCAACCAACCACCTTGATGCAGAATCAATAGATTGGCTTGAACAACACCTTCAACAATATCCCGGTACGGTAATCGCTATTACTCACGACCGTTACTTCCTTGACCATGTGGCCGGTTGGATTCTTGAACTCGACCGTGGTGAAGGTATACCCTGGAAAGGAAACTACTCTTCATGGCTAGAACAAAAAACTAAACGCATGGCTCAAGAAGAAAAACAAGCAAGTAAACGTCGCAAAACCCTTGAACGTGAGCTTGAGTGGGTGCGCATGGCTCCAAAGGCACGTCAAGCCAAAGGTAAAGCACGTCTTTCATCTTACGACCGCTTGTTGAACGAAGACCAAAAAGAACGTGAAGAACGTCTTGAAATATTTATCCCCAATGGACCACGTCTTGGTAACAAGGTGATTGAGGCTTCGTCGTTGGCAAAAGCATACGGCAAAAAACAATTGTTTAAAGACCTCAATTTCTCATTGCCACCTAATGGTATTGTGGGTGTGATAGGTCCTAATGGTGCGGGTAAAACCACATTGTTCCGTTTGATTATGGGGCAAGAAACTCCCGATGCAGGTACATTTGATGTGGGCGAAACAGTGAAAATTGCATATGTTGACCAAACCCACCATGACCTACTTCCCGAAAAATCGGTGTATGAAGTGATTTCACAAGGAGTTGAATCGTTCCGCATGGGAGGACGTGATGTGAATGCGCGTGCCTACCTCTCAAAATTCAATTTCTCAGGAGCCGATCAAGAGAAGAAAATAGGAGTGCTTTCGGGTGGAGAACGTAACCGCCTTCACTTGGCAATGGCGTTGAAAGAGGAGGGAAATGTGTTGCTTCTCGACGAACCCACCAATGATATTGATGTGAATACACTTCGTGCGCTTGAAGAAGGTCTTGATGACTTTGCCGGTTGTGCAGTTGTTGTTAGTCACGACCGTTGGTTCCTCGATCGCATTTGTACACATATTCTCTCGTTTGAAGGAGATGGCGAAGTGGTATATTACGAAGGTTCTTACTCTGATTACGAAGAGTTTAAGAAGGCTCATAATGATGGTAAAGAACCAACACGTCGTCGTTATCGCAAATTAATGGAATAATTGCTTTAGAGTATAAGTTTAATACATATTTAAGTGCTTCTCCGACCTAATGGTTGAAGAAGCACTTCTTTGTTTAAAAAATGTTTTTGAAGTATAAAATGGCTTAATTTAGGTGCTTTAGATGAAGCTGTGTGTAAAAGTGTGTGAAAATATTTTTGTGTATTTTGAAAAAAAGATATAATTTTGTGCTGAAAATAAGCACCTAAGCCAATCCTTGGGCTGATTAATTATTTTACGCATAAATTCAAAATGTTAGACTAAGGAAAAGGCAAGATTCACGTAATGTGCTGTGAAGCACATCCTTGGATTTAGGTGTAGGAAATGTAAGTATGATATAATCTCTACACTTAAGATGCTACAAGTAGCAATCTTTAGAATCACAAATCATGCCTTTTGGCTTTAGTCCGGCAGCTCCCTGGTTGAAGGGAGCTGATGGACATTTTTTTTATGTGCATATTGATGCGGCATTGGGGAAAATCTTGCACACTTTTTGTTGTGGAAATGGATTAAAATTATTAATTTTGTGGAATTATAAACCTCTGAATATAAATACTGAAATTAATGAAAAAGATTTGTATCAATACCCGTGACGAATTAATTGTAATTAATCCCGATCAAATAGCTTATGTAGAGGCCGAGGGTAACTATTCGCGTGTGTATTATATCGTAGACCATAAAGAAAATGATTTTAAACTGCCTTATGGGATCTCCAAAGTAGAGGATATGTTGAAAAGAATGACTACTCAAGCAGTCTTTGTGCGTCTAGGTCGTAGCATTATCTTAAATCGCCGATATATAGCTCGTGTAAATACCTATGATTGTGAAATTCTCCTTTCTGACTTTGGTTCAAGTGTGAGAAAACTCAAGGGCTTGCCAAAACCGGCATTGCGAAAACTTAAACAATTGGAAATGATGGCTGAAGGAGTCAACTAATTACTCGCATAAAAAAATTGCATGGAAAAATTGATGTTAACATGTGAAGACTTAGATGCAGTAGGTGTCTATTTCATAGCCGGAAAAGCCGAGTTGCAATGTGATGTGACACGTGTGAATGTGTGCGAAGAGAAAAACGTCGACAACGAGGATGCTCGAATGATATATCTAAATCTTAAACGAGTAGTGTGCTTTGAAGATGTCGATTTTAAGACACGTGTTTACTATGGAAGCGATGCAAAAAGCCAACAGTTAATGCTCGATTGCACAATTGATGATGTAGAGCGATTGATAGCATCGGTGTTCCCTAAAGGGAAAAGTCGATATGTGAGAATGGGGAATTATTATATTGTTAATCAGCAATGTTTTGATCGCATATCTCTTGGAGAGAATAGATTGTATGTGCATAGTGCGAAGTTTCAGCCGTTTACAATCGATGAACCGCAAGAGCCTTCGCGTCGTGACAAAGAGGAATTTCGTCCATTGGTGCCCAACTATACAAAACATAAACTTGCCGATTTGCAAAAGACTATGCCCGGGTTAGTGGCATATATGATAAAATATAAACGACACAAAAGTTTCGTTACATCGTTGAGAAGATATAAAGAATTAGTTTTTGAACATTATGGAATCAAGTGAAGATAAATCGACCACATTTATCATTGGTCGTGATATGAAACAGTGTAATCAACCATTTTCAATAGTGAATATGGGTGTGAGCCGTGTTCATGCCAAGGTTACAATCTCAGAGTTTGGGGAGTGGACATTGGAAGATATGGGTTCAGATAATGGTACATATATATTAAATAGGAGAGGTCGTTGGGTAGCGGTTAAAAATCCCACACGCATCACTGAGGATACCATCATTCGACTTGGAGAGGAATATGGCTACGGAGTGAGATTTATGGCTCATCGACTCACGGTAAAAGATCAAAATGACTATAGATATGAGTTTGGGGCGTTGAAAATCAATAACGAGCACCTAGATAAAAAACGCAAACGCCTTAAAAATTTGGAGTTGGTGCGTATTGGACTCTTGGTGGTTGCAGTAGGAATCGCATTTATCCCCGATTCATTAATTAATAATGCATATGTGAACAGTATCATCGACCGTATGTCGATTTTGATTCCAACATTGGTTGCTTGCTGGATTGGTTGGCAAGGGAAACGCGACCGAGAGCGATTGGACCAAAAACAAGAGGCATATTCGGTGTGCCCCAATCCGAGTTGTAACTATCAGTTAGATAAGAATAGTCAGAAACGCTTGGAGTGCCCTCGTTGTAAATCAAAATTTGTTTACACCCCCAAAAGAGCTACTTTCGACACGAAAACTAAGTGATTCGACATAAAAGACTCATGTGGTGGTAGTGATATACATGTAACAATATAATTTTGTAACCAAAATAAAAATGATTTGAGTTATGAAACTAGAAGATTTGAAAATGCAAAATAATGAGGCAATGGATGCCGATACAGTATATTTTATCGAAGGACAAGGTGTCGACTTGGCCGATGAAGTGATATATGTTAACGATGTAGACTCTCACGATGAGTTGAATGAAGTATATGACGAAGATAGTGACGTGGCGCTAATTCAAGGTGTTGCTGACGCTGAAGATGTGATTTTTGAAAATCTTTACGATGAAATTGAGGTTGATGAAATTGAGGTTGATGAAGACAGCGAAGTGAGACTTATTGAAAACGACGGCGAAGACTCAGATGTATTTTTTGATGAAAATGTTCGTTTTGTCGACGAAGATGATGACTTTGGTGACGATGACGTTGATTATAGTGAAGAACCCGAATCAATAGAAGACGGTGATGTTGATGATGACGTTGTTGATTCAATTGACGGCAATGGTGACGATGACGTTGAAACTGAAGTTGAGTCGGACGATGAAGATGATGTAGTCACTGAATATGAAGAGGTTGACGATGACGACGTAGTCACAGAATATGAAGAGGTTGACGACGACGATGATGTGGTTACAGAATATGAAGAGGACGATGATGTTGTTACCGAATATGAAGACGGTGACGTTGATGATGAAACTGAGTATGTTTATGTCGACGAAGACGATGACTTCGGTGATGACGACCTCGGTGACGACGATGTCGATATTGATGACATGGATCTTTTGGTTGATATGGATTAAAATGACCTTATGCTAAAAGAGAATGTAAGCTAAGAAGTTGTAAAGGCAGGTGAAACCTTGCCTTGCACTTTTTAGGAGCGACACTGCTATAAAATTAAAAAATTAACGTGCAATATAATATATGATGGAAAAGCAAAAACAAGAATTGCCTATTGCCGACAAAAAAATGTTGGTAGGAATTAAAGATTCGATTGAATGTCCCATATGCAACAAAGCATCGGACTATATGCCCGAAAAACAAGGCTTAACAAAATTCAAGTGTAGTAAATGTCAAGGATTTTTTCTTGCGAAGGTTGAACCTCAGGTAACCACTCAGGTGAAACGTGGCAAACCTACTCAAGGACGAATAAGCATAATGCGTCGTTGGTGGTTCCCAAAGGATTTTCCTCTACACAATGGCGTAAACACAATAGGCCGAGCCGATGATGAAATAGTGTCGGACATTGCGATAAAAAATGACGATAGCATTAGCCGTAGGTCTATCGCTATTGAAGTGTCTAAGGCCGAACTTGGCGGATATTTATTTAAACTCACAGTGTTGAAAAGTGCAAATGCTGTGCTACATAATAATGTGCCTCTCTCAGAAGGTGATAGTGTGTCGCTTAATTATGGAGATAGAATAGTGCTTGGTCGCACTAAATTGAAATTTGATAAATAACACACGCATGAAAATAGAATTAGGACAAGCCTATTCATTTATTCAGCCCGGCATACGTCATAGTCAAGAGGACGCCCGCTTCCCCGATGTAGATATGCCTTCGCTCTCACAACGCGTGTTTATAGTGTGTGATGGCGTGGGAGGTAACTCAAAGGGTGAGGTGGCTAGTCGCACAGTGTGCGACGCGTTAGGCAATGCGTTGACAGGACGTGATGGCAATAAACCTTTAACCGAAAGGGAGTTTGCAATAGCATTGGGTAATGCCTATTCGGAACTTAAAAAGGTATCGACACAAGCCCCCGATATGGCAACAACAATGGCACTTATCGCTTTTCATGGTGCAGGAGTGATGGTGGCACACATAGGCGATAGTCGCGTTTATCAAGTGCGTCCGGGAGTAGGTATAATGTATCGTAGCGACGACCATTCGCTGGTGAATGCTATGGTGCATGCCGGAAGTATTTCGCCCGATGAGGTTGAATCACACCCCAAACGACATTATATCACACGCTCAATGTCGTGTGTTAACGAAGAACGCGACCCGGCGGCAGTGTTGCAAATCACTGATGTAGAGCCCGGTGATTACTTCTTGGCAACCACTGATGGGTTGCTTAGCGAAGTGACCGATAATCAGCTGGAAGAAGTGTTGAGCTTGAATGCAACCGATGAGGAAAAAGTGGGAAAACTAAAGGCGATGAGCAAGGATAGTGGCGATAATAGCGCCGTTGTGGTTATCCCGGTGAAAAGTGTTGACTCTATGACCTCTCCACAAAAAGAATGTGTTAACTCCATTAAAATGGGAAGCATCACAAAAGAGTTGCCACATGCAGGAGACAATGTGATTTCAGAAGTGGACCCACAAAGAAATTTGTGGGACAAAATTAAATCGGTATTTAAAAAATAGGGCTATTACTCATTGAGCTCTCAAAGAATAACGTTATCATGGCTATAACCGAAAGTATAGGAAAAGGAAAATCAACTAATTCATCTAAAGTTAACCCCAAAGGACCTCGCACACTCCCCGGAGGATTTCCACTTGACAATGGACTCAAAGGAGTGGGGCACGCCGAATATATTATTGAAAAAGTGTTAGGCGATGGAGGTTTTGGTATTGTGTATAAAGCCAAGGCGCGCATGAGAAGTAAAAACGGGCGTGCATTATCGTGGACCAGTTTTGCGGTGAAGGAATTCTTCCACCGCCAA
Source organism: Muribaculaceae bacterium (assembly GCA_045576735.1). GTDB lineage: Bacteria > Bacteroidota > Bacteroidia > Bacteroidales > Muribaculaceae > RGIG4079. The sequence goes on along the minus strand of JAZNGZ010000083.1, from coordinate 83,526 downwards.
TGCGACCGTAGCGAAACATTCTCATTAGTCGACAAGTCGGAAGCTTCGTTTAAAGAAGCCAAGTTGCGCTTCAAGAAAGAGGCAGAGAAACTTCACGAATTGGAAATCCCCAATGTAGTGGAGGTTAATGAGTGTTTCGAACGCAACAATACGGTATATTATGTGATGCAATTTGTTGAAGGACAGAATTTGCAGGAATATGTCTTGGGTAAAGATGATGAAGACGGAAATGGCGCATTGAGCGAAACAGATGCGCTGACCGTGATGACTCCTATCATTGAAGCGGTGGAAAAACTTCACGAGAACCGATTGTTACACCTCGATATTAAACCCAATAATATAATGTTGGGCAAAGAGGGGGGCGAACACGATAAATATGTGTCGATTGGCGACAATAGATGGGCGCCTATCTTGATTGACTTTGGCACATCGGCTTCTTCTAATTTTATCAATAAAAAAATCGATGTAAAATATCGCACTCAGGGGTATTCTTCGCCTGAACAGAGTTTTCCCGATGCCTTTGGGTATAAAAATGAGTTTGACCGTCGTCTCGACGTGTATGCCCTAGGTGCTACTATGTATTTCTTGTTGACAGGAGCCATGCCTGCCGACGCACCTAGCCGTAAAGAAGATTTTGACGATTTTATCAACCAAATAACCCCCCGACTCAAAGAAAAAGATGTGAGTGAAAGCATATGTGATGCGGTGGTGAAAGCGATGAATCCTTATCGCAGTCAACGTACTTCGTCGGCTCGCGAATTTCTCAATGAACTTGGTGCCGGTGCTGAGTTTGAAGCCGAATTAAAAGAACGAAATAAGCGTAGAAATCGCCGAGCATTGATGTTCTTGATTGCGGCAATTTTAGTTGGCGTAGCAGCTATATACACATGGAATTCTGTAAACAAAACTGTTGAGAATAATAACCAATTGCAAATTGCCATAGAAAAACATGACAAAGCATTACTCACCGAGTATGCCGCCGCCGATTCTCTTCGTGCAATAAAAGAATTGGTGCAAGTACATGAAAAAGACAGTAACTTCTTGATGGCATGGTATTGGACTCAATATTTGAAAGATCGAAAGGATAGCATTCCCGGAGACAAAGCCGACATTGAATCAATCATATCACGAGGCGAAATGCTTCGCCAAACAGCCATCACAAAAGTCGACACCTCAAGCAACGACTTTAAAAACATGGCAAAACTACTTGGCGTAGCCCCTAATGAACTCATAAAATCAATAGAACAACCAGCCCCTCAACCCGCTACAGCCCAAGCCACCACCCCGGCTCAGCCCCAAGAAACACCCCCTGTTGCTGAGACCGCTCCGGTTGTGGAAAAAAAAACGACTCCCCCCGCACCCCAAGAACCTCAACCCATAAAACAAGAAGAACCCCAAAAAACAACCCAAGAGCCGAAAAAAGAAACCCCCAAAACCGAGTTAGCATCTAAGACGCCAACGCAACAAGAGAAATTTAACGCCGCAGTAGAAAAAGGCGATAAAAAAGAAATTTTCAAGTTGGCAGTTGCTGGGTATGGGCCGGCAAAGAAGTTAGCCAAAGTGTATCTGTTGAATTACGACATAAAAGGCTATGAACAATTAGCAAATAGCTATTTAGAGCGCAATAAAAAAGATTTCACCACAGAAGAATATGACGATTTGAAAAAATATTTAAGAAGAGCCGGAGTATGGTAATACGATTTTATACAATTATATTAATATTAATGTTGTCAATGAGCAACGTTGCAGTTGCGAATGAAGATGCACGTCAAAATTATTTGCAAGGGCTTGAATGTCTTAAACAATCGGATGTCGCATCGGCAGTATCATATTTTCAAAAAGCCGCTAACGAAGGCGATGTTGATGCCCAATGTGAAGTCGCAGTCTTTGAATTATATGGTTGTGGAGTCAAAAAAGATGAATCTAAAGCATTAGAAACGTTGCAAAAATTGGCAAAGCAAGGGAATTCTAAGGCCCAATATGTATTGGCACGTTGTTATAACGGAGGAATAGGAGTTGAAGCCAATCCAAATGCAGCGGTTAAATGGTGTGAGGCGTCAATGAATCAGGACAATGCCAATGCGGGATATTTGATGGCAATTTGGCTTAGAGATGGAGATAACCAAATTATAGCTAAGGATAGTGTAAAAGCCGTAAAAATTTATAGAGAGATAATTCCTGGATTGAAAGAATTAGCAGAACAATGTGATTTAGATGCTATTTGTAACTTGGCAGTTTGTTATGGGGAAGGATTAGGCGTTGATAAAAATCTCGAAGAAGAGATATATTGGTTTACTAAAGCTGCTGAATTAGGTTATTCAAGAGGATTGCGTTTTTTGGGCTATACGTATAATGACAATCAAGAACCAGAGAAAGCTTTTAAATGGTGGAGCAAAGGTGCAGAGATAGGCTATGCTGATTGCCAATTATTAGTGGGATATTGTTACGAAAAAGGCCTCGGAGTCGAGCAAGATTATACAGAGGCCATGAAATGGTATCGATTATCTGCCGCGCAAGGAAATTCTTCTGCTCAAAATAACTTGGGTAACCGTTACTATAATGGAGAAGGAGTCGCGCAAGATTATACAGAGGCCGTGAAATGGTATCGCAAAGCGGCGGAGCAAGGCGATTCTTATGCTCAAAATAACTTGGGATATTGTTACTATAATGGTCGCGGAGTCGCGCAAGATTACCCAGAGGCCGTGAAATGGTATCGATTATCGGCCGCGCAAGGTAATTCTGATGCCCAATTAAAACTAGGATTTATATATTTTTGTGGAGACGCTGGTGTTGAAGACGTTGATAGCGCTAAAATATTTTTTCAATCAGCGGCGAAACAAAATAATAAATTTGCTTATTATTGTTTGGGGTTAATAGGTGAATCTGAGGATTCATCTGAAAAAGAAATTGTTGAAAACTATCGTACAGCAGCAGTTTTAGGGCATAAAGAAGCCCAAGAAAAATTAATTTCAGCATATCTATTTGGAAATCAGAAATTGGAAGTGTATAACGAGATGGATAGTGCGAGATTTTATATGAATCTATATACACAACAGGAAAATGGATATGTATATCTATTAAAAGATTTCGGAATTGATATTGATGAGGACGCAGAGAAGACGTTTCCTGCGAATAAAGAAGCCATTATAGAATATTGTAATGGTAAAATACAAAAAGAAACACAAACAGACGAAATACAAAAATATCACACTATATTAGCTCTATGTTCTTATTTGGAGGGCGAAATTGATGAGTCAATTACAACATTAAAACAAAATGTTGTAATTGGTAAGCCATACTTGCCGGGGTTATATTTGTTGGCAATGAGTTATGAAGCTAAGTCAGTTGATGGCACATTAAAAACAGCGGATCAAGATAATATGAAGCATCTTGCGTTTAAATATTATATGCGATATATAATAATAGACGAAGATAACGGCGCTGATAATTTAAAAAAATTAAAAGGCCAAGCTTTGTATAGGGTAGCAACGGGATATAAGTGGGGCTATCATGTGAAACCGGGAGTCAATGGATATCAAGACGATCATCAATCTTTATATGGAGATGTAGAAGAATCAGACTATTATTTAACCCATGCTGAAAAGAAATATAAACAAGAAATGGCAAAAATAAATCGTTCTATGAATGATGAAAATAGAGAAGTTGTGAAAGAAGTTCAGTTTGTGAAAAGAATGAAGTAGAAATTCCAATCTCTAATAAATGAAACGAGTAAGAATCAATATTAAATTTAATCCGCAAGGGCAAAAATGATTAGGTGAGATGAGTAAGCGGGGGAAGGTGGCTAATGCTACGCAGGAATTGTGCCGAGGGGACAGGTGAAATCGGTTGAGTTCGAGGGCGCTCGTGTGTTGCCGGTTGGGACTGTTCTTAAGAATGGGCTCAAGGGAAGTCGTCGTCGAGAATATGAGATTGTCGATGAGCTTTCGGGCGATGGCGGTTTTGGTATTGTATATAAGGCCGAGGCCGATGTAGAGGTTGGTAATATCTCATCGCGACATTGATTTGCAATCAAGGAGTTTTTTCCTAGAGGGTGCCGCCGTTTGGCGATAGGTGAATTGGTCGATAGGTTAAGAGTAAAGAATATGGATTAAGACCGGGAGTTATTTATTGCAGCATAGAAGTTTTGTAGAATATACGTAGAAAGGATTAATGACATGGCTGTCGGTGATGTTGATGTGCGGTTGCGGGGGTATGTTGAGGGTGAGATTGTGCCGCGATATGATGCTTTTGATGGGGGGCATGGGCGTGAGCATGTAATCACTGTTATTGAGCAGAGTTTGCTGTTGGCTCGGTATTATGATGTGGATGTTGATATGGTTTATGCCATTGCTGCATATCATGATGTGGGATTGGTAGGTGGACGTGAGTTACATCATATTGTGTCGGGCGAGATATTGCGTGCCGATAAGCGGTTGCGCGAATGGTTTGACGATGCGCAGATAGAGGTGATGGCGCAGGCTGTTGCCGATCATCGGGCGTCGAATGTAGATGAACCGCGGTCGATTTATGGGAAAATAGTGGCCGAGGCCGACCGAATAATTGATGGCGATACTATTGTGTGCCGTGCAATACAATATGGATTGTCACATTATCCACATTATGATAAAGAGGAGCATTATGCTCGATTTGTGGAGCATATGAAGGAGAAATATAGTGAGGATGGTTATCTTAAGTTGTGGATACCACAATCGCCCAACTCCGAGCGGTTGGTCCAATTTCGTCAGTTATTGAAAGATTTAAAGCAACTCCGAGCCAAGTTTGATGCCACATGGGACGATTTGGCTGAGAGATATTACCATTCGTAGGTAACTGCGACCGACTCGAGTTGAGTGTTAGGAATGGGGGGCGACAATTTTTCGATAGTTATAACTCCCCCTTCAATCAATGGATATTGATTAGTGAGAGTGATGCGAATGCGTTCAATCACGTTTTCAATGAGGTGAGAAGGGGTTTTCATTATGTTTTTAATGAGATTTATTGCTTCGGCATAGTTGAGAGTTCCCGACAGGTTGTCGTTAATCATTGCGCGTGAAATGGGATAGTATAATTTCACACTTACAAGGAAATTATTGCCTACACGGTTTTCTTGGTCAAGAACCCCGTGATAGGCATATATTTTTAGCTTGTTTATAGAGATATATCCTCTTGGCATAATAGTAAAAAGGTAGTTGCTAAATATTTTGGTTATCTTCGTTTGTTCTTTTTGCCGCGTCCTTTTTGGGTGGGGTTGTTAAGCGCTTGGGCCACTGAAACTTTTTTGCCAATGGCGTCTTCGTCGCGGCGTGGATGACGTTCATCTACTATAGCGAAGTCGATTTGCTTGCGCTCGATATTGGCGCGAGCTACTTGAATGGTTATTTTGTCGCCCAGACGGTAGCGGGTGTTGGTGTGACGTCCCACAATGCTGTAATTCTTTTCGTCAAATTCGTAGTAGTCGTCGGTGAGGTCGCGAATAGGCACCATACCTTCGCATTTGTTGCTGTCGAGTTCTACGTATAATCCCCACTCGGTAACGCCTGAGATAACACCTTCGTACACTTCGCCTAAGTGGTCGGCAAGGAATTCGACTTGTTTGTATTTTATCGATGCTCTTTCGGCATTGGCAGCGAGTTGTTCCATGCTTGAAGAATGTTTACATTCATCTTCGAGCTTGCTAGCGTTGACACTACGTCCGCCATTGAGGTAGCGGTCGAGAAGTCGGTGCACCATCATGTCGGGGTATCGGCGAATTGGAGAGGTGAAGTGGGTGTAGTATTCAAATCCCAATCCATAGTGTCCAACGTTAACGGTGGTGTATATTGCTTTTGCCATTGAGCGAATTGCGATTGTTGAAAGGAAATTTTCTTCGCCTTTGCCTTTCAGTTCGCTCAACATGCGGTTGATAGAGCGGTTTATGTCGCGAGCCGAGCCCGAGTCTTTAACTTTGTAGCCAAATGTGCGCGAAAGTTTTGCAAGTTCCGATAGTTTTTCGGGGTCGGGTTCGTCGTGAACACGATACACAAATGCTTTTGGTTTCTTTTTTCCGCTTACGCAGCCTATCTCGCGCGCCACTGTTTTGTTGGCAAGCAACATGAATTCTTCGATGAGTTTGTTGGCGTCTTTCGATTCTTTAAAGAATACGCCAATGGGGTGACCGGTCTCGTCGATGTCGAAACGCACTTCGCAGCGGTCAAATTCAACCGAGCCATTTTCGTAGCGTTCTTTACGTAATATTTTCGCTAATCGGTCGAGAGTGAGAATTTCTTGAGAATATTCGCCATAACCGGTTTCGATTATCTCTTGAGCCTCCTCATAGGTAAATCGGCGATTGCTTTCAATTACAGTGCGAGTTATTTTGTGGTTGATAACTCGTGCGTTATCGTCCATTTCAAAGATGCAAGAGAATGCGAGTTTTTCTTCGTTGGGACGCAACGAACATATGCCGTTACAGAGGTGTTCGGGGAGCATTGGCACTACACGGTCGACTAGATACACCGATGTGGCGCGACTCTCGGCCTCGCGGTCGATGATTGAGCCGGGTTTCACATAGTGGGTTACGTCGGCGATGTGTACGCCTATTTCATAGTTACCATTGGGCAATCGAGAGAGAGAGAGAGCGTCGTCGAAGTCTTTGGCGTCGCGAGGGTCGATGGTGAAAGTGGTCGACTTTCTCATGTCGAGTCGCGAAGCAATTACCTCGGGAGTGATGCCTGCGTCAATCTTGTTGGCAGCGCGTTCCACAGCTTCGGGATATTTATAAGGTAAGCCATATTCGGCGAGAATAGCATGTATCTCGGCATTGTTTTCGCCATGTCGACCGAGAATGTCAACCACTTCGCCTTTGGGGTTCTTGTCGTTTTCGGGCCAATCGGTGATTTTTACGATAGCTTTATCACCTGTTTTGCCGTTTTTAAGCTTGGCTTTTGGAATAAATATGTCAACGGCAAGGAATTTAGAGTCGGTGAGGAGATAACCGTAATGTTTTTCCACTTTTAGTTGTCCTATAAATACTTGGTCCTTCTGCTCTATGATTTCAACCACTTCGGCTTCGGGCTCAGCTCCACGGCGATGTGCGGCGATGTTAACTTTCACTTTGTCGCCATTTAGCGCATGCATTGAGTTTCGCTCGGCAACTAATATAGCTTCGCCATCTTCGTCGGTTATTACGCTATTTTTACCGTTGCTACGGCGCACAAATGTGCCGGTGGCAAAATTGGTGCGCATGGGAGCTTTGTATTTTCCGGGCGATGTTTCGATTAGTTCGCCATCAAAGGCCATTTCGGCAAGAGTGAGCGCAACGGCGCGTTGTTGCTTTGGGGTAGATGCTCCAATGGCGTGCGACACTTGTTTATAGTTAAAAGTATTGTTTTTTTGTTGATTGATGAACTCTTTTACGAGTTGAGCTAATTTAGCTGCGCTGTTTTTCTTTGACGAACGTGCCATAATCGGTATAGTTGTTTAGTGGTTAACAAAAAAACGCGCCGTAGAGTTGCGGCGCGTTTTATATTGTGAATTACGCGTCGATGTTAGCGTAATTAGCGTTAGCTTCGATGAAGTCGCGTCGCGGAGCCACATCTTCGCCCATAAGCATCGAGAATATGCGGTCGGCTTCGGCGGCGTCGCTGATGTTGACTTGCTTCAACATTCGTTGTTCGGGATCCATGGTGGTGTCGCGAAGTTCTTCGGCACTCATTTCACCAAGACCTTTATAGCGTTGAACTTTAGTTTTGTCGCCATGACGAGCAATGAATTGTTGCACTTGGAGGTCGGTCCAGCAATATTCCTCAACTTTGCCTCGGCTACATTTATACAATGGAGGAGTGGCAAGATAGAGGTATCCGTTTTCGATAATGGGTCGCATGCGACGGAAGAAGAATGTCATCAACAATGTTGCAATGTGGCTACCATCGACATCGGCATCGGTCATGATGATAATCTTATGATATGCGAGGCGAGATAGGTTCACTTGAGTTTTATCTTCTTCGGTGCCAATCGTTACACGCATAGCGCGGAAAAGGTTGGCGATTTCTTCGTTGTCAAATATTTTGTGTTCCATAGCCTTTTCCACATTGAGGATTTTACCACGCAATGGAAGGATAGCTTGGAATGTACGGTCGCGACCTTGTTTTGCTGTACCGCCTGCAGAGTCCCCTTCGACAATGAATAATTCGCAATCTTCGGCAGTGCGTGATGAGCAGTCGGCAAGCTTGCCGGGTAGGCCACCACCGCTAAGAGGTGATTTGCGAAGGATTTTTGCGCGGGCATTATATGCTGCATGGCGTGCTTGTGCGGCAACGATAACTTTTTCAACGATAGTTTTCGCTTGCTTTGGATGTTCTTCGAGGTAATTGCGAAGGGCTTCGCTTACGGCTTGTTGTACGGCTCCGATAACTTCGTTGTTGCCAAGTTTGGTTTTTGTTTGACCTTCAAATTGAGGTTCCATCACTTTTACCGAAATAACGGCTGTTACACCTTGACGGAAGTCGTCGCTCGCAATCTCAATCTTGATTTTGTCGAGCATTTTGTTGTCTTCGGCATATTTCTTCAAGGTTGCAGTCAAGCCGCGACGGAAACCTGTTAAGTGAGTACCACCTTCAATGGTGTTGATGTTGTTTACATAAGAGTAAACATTTTCGTTGAAAGTGTTGTTGTAGGTCAATGCTACTTCAACAGGAATGCCTTGACGCTCGGTGTTGAGGTGGATTACATCGTTTATAAGTGATTCTTTGTTGCCATCGATATATTCAACAAATTCGCGAAGGCCATCTTGAGAGTAGAATGTCTCGTTTTTAGCTACCCCGTTTTCGTCAACTACACGCTTGTCGGTCAATTTCAATGTTATGCCGGCATTAAGGAATGCTAAGTCGCGAAGACGATTTGCAAGGGTGTTGTAATCGTAGACGGTTTCGGTGAAAATTGAGCTGTCGGGCAAGAATGTGACACTTGTTCCGGTGTGGTCGGTGTCACCTACAACGCGAAGCTCGGTTGTGGGCTTGCCATAGGCGTATTCTTGAACGTGGATTTTACCACCACGATGCACCTCGGCTTTTAGGTATGATGAAAGCGCGTTTACACACGACACACCCACGCCATGGAGACCACCCGACACTTTGTAAGAGCCTTTGTCGAATTTACCTCCGGCGTGAAGCACTGTCAATACTACTTCAAGCGCGCTTTTGTTTTCTTTTTCGTGCATGTCGACGGGGATACCGCGACCATTGTCGACAACTGTAATTGAGTTGTTTTCGTTGATTGTAACATCGATATGGTTGGCGTGACCGGCAAGGGCTTCGTCGATTGAGTTGTCGACTACTTCATATACCAAGTGGTGTAGCCCTTTGACGCTGATGTCGCCAATGTACATTGCAGGACGTTTGCGCACTGCTTCCAAGCCTTCAAGGACTTGAATATTACTGGCGCTATATTCCTCTTCTAATTCTGCCATAAATTTGGAGTCTTATTTTATTGTTTTTTCGTTTTTTATCTAGTGTTATGAGGGGAGATGAAAACCCTTCTTTTCAGCTAACAAAGATACTAAAATTTTATTTTTTGACAAAATTTTTTACCCATAGAATGGACTACTTTTTTAGATATTGCAAAATATAACTTAATAGTGAAAAAATGTAAAATTATATATACCTCTATTGCACGATTAAAAAATAGTATCTACCTTTGCACCGCTTTTAAGGCAAACCGGGGTGTAGCTCAGCCAGGTTAGAGTACGCGTCTGGGGGGCGTGTGGTCGGAAGTTCGAATCTTCTCACCCCGACTGGCTAAAGAGTCTCAACGATTTCGTTGAGACTCTTTTTTTGTATGGGTGCAGCTTGTTCTCCGGAGAGGTTGTAACTCATAATCAAATGGTTATTGCCTCAATATGCCTTGTGAACAGAATTTTCAGGCAACACTTACCCGAGCTGCGCACGATTTGGGAGTAGCTAAATTATTTGTGTAAAGGGTTGCAAAAATGGGGTTACGATACTACTTTTAGGCCGATGATAGATGCGAAGAGGGTGAAGATGAAGAATAGGCGGAGGAAGTTTGTGGGTTCTTTGAACACGAAGATGCCTATTAGGGCGGTGCCGAGTGCGCCAATGCCTGTCCATATTGCGTAGGCTGTGCCAATAGGGAGTGTTTGAATGGCTTTGGCAAGCAGTCCCATGCTCAGAATTGTGGAGATTACAAATCCTGCAATCCACAGATAAAATTCGATGCCTTCGGAGTCTTTAGTCTTGCCAAGGCAAAAGGTCATGGCAACTTCAAATAGTCCGGCAATAAATAGTATTATCCAATTCATGAGGCGCTGTGTAGGGCTTATTTTTTTATCCAAGTGTGATTGCGACGATAGTCAATTTTGTTTTTTATTTTGTAGATTGCATTATAAAATGGTCGAGTTAGAACAAACCAAGGAATTGTGAGCATTAGTTTGCGCGATTTTAATGCAATCATGGTGTTTCTCCATGTGATAATCAATGGAATCCAAAGGACTAGCGCAATAATAAGAGCTACGACAGTTGAGAAAATTATCGAAAATAAATTAGGAATCGATACAAGTATTGCAGCTAAAGAAGATAGTAACCATAGCCATGTTACAGATGAGCATGCACCGAAAAATATGCTTGCGTTTTTACGCAAATATTTTGCAGTGTAGTTGTAGCGTCGTTTTAGTTCATTGTGAGATGCTACCGGATGATAGAAACGGCATTCTACCATAGATTCTTCAGATAGCTCTACAGCGGTGTTGTGTGAGTTGGCTATTTCATTAATAAATACATCGTCATCGCCATAATGAAGGTTGAGAGAGCGAGAAAATCCTTTGTTGTCGAAAAAGCAGTGACGGCGATATGCGAGGTTGTAGCTAAAGCCTCTGAAAGGAGTGTCGCTAATGGCTGCCGATAGATATTTCACCGCTTCGGCAACACGGTCGAAGGCTCTGCGACGGCGACCTCGTTCTTGGTCGGCTTCTACGTCGGGAGTTGCATATCCTATCACAACGTCGGTTTTTTCGTTGAAGTTGCGAGTCATGAGCGACAGCCAATGAGTGGAATTAATGCGCGAATTAGCATTTACGCATACCACTACTTCATAACGAGCAGCTTTGATGCCGAGAGTGAGTGCCAATTTTTTGCGTGATAAGTTTCGAGAACGGTCGGGGGTGTAGGTGAGATATAAATTTGAATAGTTGAGTTGGAGCTCGCTCACCACGTCGCTAGTAGATTCGACCGAGCCGTCGTTAACAACGATTACCTCAAACTCGTTGGGGTAGTCTTGTTTTAAAATTTGAGGAAGAAGGCTGGCGAGGTTGGTGGCTTCATCGTTGGAATATACTATCACCGATGCAGTGGGCAAGGGTGGTAGAAGGACTGATGTTGTAGGGGTTTCTACTTCAAAGTCGAGAGAGAATGCCGAAGAACCATCGTTATTAAAGTCGTCGTCAAAATCTTCATCGCTTGAAGTATTGTTGATCGCATTCTCTATTATAGTGGGTTTGCAGTCGCGACAATGCTTGGAAACACGTGCAATGCGAGAACGATAGGATATGAGCAAAAAAGTGGCGCATATCGCTGAAATACAGAGTAGTACTATGGAGAAGATAGATATGTTGAAGTCGGTTAATGATAGCATATTTTTAATTTTAGGGTGCAAAGTTACAAACATATCCTCAAAATAAAAATATAAAATGCACTGAATGATGTTTTTTTGAATTAAATGTTGATAAATCTTTTTTTTTGCAATGTAAATGATTAACTTTGCGGTCGCAAAAAAACGGCTAAGCAGTCGCAAAAAAAAACGACATTGGTATAATAATAGAGCTTAATGTTCGTTATAAATTAAAAATGACAATAAAAACTTTAAAACCAAATATGAAAATACGTTTGCTGTGCGCAGTTGTATTAGCAACTGTCGTACTATCGTCGTGTGAAACAGTTTATACAACGCAGTTGCCTTATTTTAAGGATATCGACTCAGTGCAAGTGGCTGAGATGGTAGATAAGGATTTTAGCATAAAGTTAATTCCCGATGATGAATTGTTGATTACTGTCACAACTACTGTTCCGGCGGCATCGGCGATGTATAATTTGCCAATGGCAAATCCGGCAACGCGCGATGCGGTAGTGTCGGCAACACAACCACAGCAACAAACATATATTGTAGATGCAAATGGAGATATTCAATTTCCGGTGTTGGGTAAATTGCATGTAGCAGGAATGACTACATTGCAGTTGAAAGAGGAGTTGGAGAAACAAATTAGCAAAAATGTGTCGAAACCAATTGTTAGAGTGCAATTGGTCAATTTTAGAGTAAATGTGCTTGGCGAGGTGAAAACTCCCGGCGCGATAACAGTTAGAAAAGAACGTTATTCGGTTCTCGATGCCTTGGCCGAAGCCGGTGACTTGACCGAATATGGGGAACGAGATAATGTGTTGCTCATTCGTGAAGAGGATGGAAAGAAGATATATCATCGTTTCAATTTGAATAATTCAGAAATTTTGACATCGCCATATTTCTATCTCAAACAAAATGACGTGATTTATGTAGAACCAAATGAAGTGCGTCAAGAAAATGCGATGTATAATCAAAATAATTCGTATAAAATTTCGGTAGTATCGACAATTGTTAGTGCTACATCTGTTATTGTGTCATTAATTATTGCGCTTGCTGTTAAATAAAAATGGAGAAAAAACAATCAACAAATAATGATATGATTGATGTGGGACAAATTGTCGCCACATTGCGTAGAAATTGGTGGATGTTTCTGCTTTCATTGATTTTGTGTTTGTCGTTGGCGGTGGTATATCTTTATGCCAAGCACTCGGTATATAGTATTCATGCCAAGGTGCTCGTGGTCTACGATGAAGGGTCGGGGTCAATGGGCTCGTCGTTGATGCAAAGTCTTTCTTTGGGCGGAGTAGGCGGAAATAATATAGAGGATGAGGTGCTTGTTATGGGCGCTCATTCAATTAGAACTCAGGCGATAAAAGAGTTGGGACTCAACCGTTCTTACTTTTCTTATGAAAATGAGTTGAAAAAGAAATTTTATTACAATAATTCACCTATAACCATATCAGCCCCCGAAGAATTATTTGACACATTAGCCACTAGCCTAAAATTTAAAATCGAAGCAAATGCCGATTTAAGTCACATAGGTGTTAAAGTGACTAAAGGAATGTTTGAAACGGTTGTAGATGTTTCAGGGAACAAGTTGCCTATGGTGGTGAAAACCCCATATGGTTTTTATTCAATAAATAAAACACAATTTTATCAACTGGGCAAACCTATCACAGTGGTAGCATCGGTTACCGGTAACTCGCTAATGGCTGAAGCAATATCGAAAGATTTGAGCGTGCAGAAATCAGAGAAAAAGGCTAATGGTATCTCATTATATTATGATGATATAAATATTCAACGAGGCAAAGATCTCTTGAACAAGATGATAGAATTGTATAATCGTCGTGGTCAAAAGGAAAAAGATGAAATGGCGGTGAATACCGGCAAATTTATTGATGAACGATTGGATACATTATATATATCATTGGCTAAGTCGGAAAAGAAAATCGAAAATTACAAAGAGGATAAAAAAATCGTTGACGTAAGTGCCGAAGCCGAATATTTGATGCAAAAGAAGGGTACAGTGGAAAATGCATTGCTTGCCGCAGAGACATCATATGAGGTGCTAAAAATGGCTGATGATTTCTTTAACGATTCGACTAATAATTATTCAATGATGCCTTTCACTCCTGATGTTCCTGGGGTAGATGGTGCTATTGCATCATATAACTCGTTGATTGCAAAAAAGATGGAGCTTGAGGAAAATGCTTATGGCGACAACTCAATGTTGGTGACGTTGAAAAATCAAATTGATGCCACTCGCCGTAATATTAAAAAGTCAATAAGCCGTGCGGTTGATAATGCATCGGTGAAACTAGAGGAACTTCGTGCAAAAGAAACAGAATCAAATGATAAGTTAAGCGCAATTCCTGCTCAAGAACGAGAATTCCTTGAACTAAAACGCGATCAATCAATCAAAAATCAATTATATAGTTTCTTGCTACAAAAGAAAGAAGAAAATCAATTGGTACTAGCAGCAACAACTCCTAAAGGAAAAATCGTTGACGAAGCATTCGCATTCAATGAACCTATTGCCCCAAACAAAATGATGATAATAATGGTGGCATTCTTCTTTGGGTTGATGCTCCCTGCAATATGGTTGTATCTAAGAAGTTTGATGAGCAATAAGTTTGCATCGGTAGAGGAATTAAGTCGATTGACATCATTGCCGGTTATTGGCGAAATTTGTCACTCTCGTCGTGCTAAAGATAATCCTATCGTAGTGAGCGAGAAGTCAACTCGTCCTATTGCAGAATTGTTCCGTTTGTTACGTAGTAACTTGCAATTTATGTTCCCTGTGAAAAGCTCAGATTGTGGACAAGTTGCGATGGTGACATCAAGTTGTAGTGGAGAGGGTAAAACTTTTGTGTCAATGAACGTGGCAGAGTCATTAGCCTTGATGAATAAAAAAGTGGTATTGGTGGGATTGGATATTCGCCTACCAATGTTGGCTCAAAATCTAAAATTGCCATCATCTCCGGGTGTGACAAACTATTTGTCGGGAGCAGTTGATAATATTGAAGATTTGATTAATCGTCATGCTAATTGCGATATAATTGTAGCCGGGCCGGTCCCCCCCAACCCATCTGAATTATTGTTGAATAATCGCTTAGATCAGTTGATAGAGGACTTGAAGGCTCGATATGATTATGTGATTATTGACTCGGCTCCTATAGGACTAGTTTCTGACTCATTCTCATTGACAAAATATAGCGATGTTACACTCTATGTGTCGCGAGCCAAATACACCAAGAAAAGCTTCATAAAATACCTCAACTCGGTGGTTGAACGAGGCCAACTCAAAAATGTGGCTGTTGTCATAAATGATACGAATCCCAAACTATCACATGGATATGGTTATGGGTATGGCTCTAAAAAAGATTGATAAATAATTAGATACAGCATAGGGATGACCATTAAAATGGTTATCTCTATGTCGCTTTTAAAACAAATGCTATTAAGTAAACAAAAAATAGTGATGACTGTGTTGCTCGTACTCTTTTGGGTGTGGGCCACTGTTGGTTTTATAGGCGAAGAAATTGCTCCATTTTTATTGAAGGTCGAATCACCATTGTTTTTCGTTATAGATGTCGTAATTTTATTAATGGGATTCCTGGTTTTAAGGAATAAATGGGATAAAATTTTTGTGGCATTATTTGTCACTTTGAGTTTTTGGATAACATGTTCACACAATAGTTATGGAGTGGGTTTTTATATGAATGGCCTACGCGAATTTGTATATCTATTATCATTGGTGCCAATTTTGCGATTTCTTTATGAAAGTGACTATGAAGATGAATTTGTCAAGAAATTTGACAAGGCTTTATTTGTGTTTTTAATCGTTCAAGCAATATGTATCACGTTCCAGTTTGTTAAGTATGGAGCAAATGACCATGGAGGCGGTTCGATGGGTAACGGCTTTTCGGGAATTGTGTCGATTCTTATATATGCTGTGTCGTTTTATTTGATGAAAAAACGAATGGACCCCAACGAATATGTGGGTTCATTGCTTAAGAATAAATGGTTGGTAATATTGTTATATCCTACATTCTTGAATGAAACAAAGGTTAGCTTTGTGTTCTTTATAATGTATTTCATATTGCTGATGCCTGTTGACCGCCGCATGTTTGTGCGATTGATTATATCATCGCCTATTGTGATTGCAGTGGTGGTATTACTGTTTAATCTTTATACAATGGTAACCGGGAATAAGGATGATGTCACATCGGTCGATTACTATATGAATGAATATCTTTTCGCCGGAGAAGATAACGATATTGTTGAATGGATGGAGTATTTATATGACCATGGAGAGGATTTAGCAATAGATGGATCAAATGACTTGCCTCGTTTTACGAAGATAGCTCTTATCCCAGAATTGAATGCCGAATATCCGGGACATAGTATTACCGGTTATGGCGTAGGTCAATTCAAAGGGGGGACAATGACAGAACGTTCGAAATTCTATACCGATAATGAGTGGCTATTAAGAGGCTCAATTCCTTATATCTATCAAATGTATATTCAAATAGGCTTATTCTCATTGCTATTTTTTGTGTGGATGTGGTTTAGGATTTTTAGTTTGAAACAGAAAGACAAGAAACATGAATTGGGAGTAATAGCATTAATATTTGTTCAAGTACTTGTAATCTTATGTTATAACGACTTTTTTGCATATTGTATTCCCACATTTATACTATTCTATATTTTTTCCCAAGCATTGCGATGGGAGTCAAATGAAAATAAAACGATTGAAACAACATAATAATTATGCGCAAGATATTAGTAACCGGAGGAGCCGGATTTATTGGTTCAAATTTATGTGAATACCTTTTGGCTAAAGGTGATTATGTGGTGTGTCTTGATAACTTTGCAACAGGACATATCGAAAATTTGTTGCCACTTATTGAGCAATATCCCGATACGTTTAAATTAATCGTAGGGGATATTCGCAATCTTGAAGATTGTCGCAAGTCTGTTGAAGGAATGGAATATGTGCTTCACGAAGCGGCTTTAGGTTCAGTGCCTCGTTCGGTTAAGGACCCAATCACATCAAATGATGTGAATGTGGGCGGATTTTTGAATATGCTTGTCGCATCGCGCGATGCCGGAGTGAAACGATTTGTATTCGCTGCAAGTTCGTCAACCTATGGCGATAGTGAGTCGTTGCCAAAGGTGGAAGATGTTATCGGACGTCCGCTTTCGCCTTATGCAATTACTAAATATGTCAATGAACTATATGCCGATGTGTTTGCTCGTACTTATGGCCTCGAATTCATAGGCTTGCGCTATTTCAATGTGTTTGGACGCCGTCAAGACCCCAATGGCGCTTATGCAGCGGTAATTCCTTTGTTTGTGAAGAAATTTATGGCTCACGAAGCTCCTAATATCAATGGTGATGGTGAGTATAGCCGTGACTTCACATATATCGATAATGTGATACAAATGAATGACCTCGCTCTTCAAGCCGAAGCAGGCAGCGATGCTGTAAACCAAATCTATAACACGGCTTATGGAGAGCGCACAACATTGAATCAATTAGTAGAATATTTAAAAGAATACTTGTCGCAATATGATGCCGAAATTGCTAACGTGATACCTACACATGGTCCTAATCGAGTGGGAGATATTCCTCACTCTCTTGCTTGTGTGGATAAGGCAAAATGTTTGTTAGGCTATGATCCTAAATTCAGCATGAAACAAGGATTGAAAGAAGCGTGTGGCTGGTATTGGAATAACCTTAAATAAAACGATAGTTATGAATAAAGAAATTAAGATTGCGGTAATAGGTCTTGGTTATGTGGGATTGCCATTGGCTCGCCTATTCTCTACTAAATATACAACAGTGGGCTTTGATATGAATAAAGCTCGAGTTGATGCATTGATGCAAGGTCATGATGCGACTCTTGAAGTTGCCGATGATTTGTTGCAAAGTGCAATAGCCAACGGATTTAAATGTACTGCCGATGTTGAAGATATTCGCGACTGCAATTTCTATGTGGTGGCAGTGCCTACTCCAGTGGACCGTGACAATAATCCCGATTTGACTCCTCTTTATGGAGCAAGTGAAACTGTGGGTAAGGTTATCGCTAAAGATGATATCGTGGTTTATGAATCAACTGTATATCCCGGAGTGACTGAAGATGAATGTATCCCTGTGGTGGAACGTGTGTCGGGGTTGAAATATAATGTTGATTTCTATGCCGGTTATTCTCCCGAACGCATTAACCCGGGTGATAAATTGCACACAGTAGAGAAAATTAAAAAGGTGACATCGGGCTCAACTCCCGAAATTGGTAAGATTGTCGATGAGGTGTATTCATCGGTAATCACTGCCGGCACACATCTTGCCCCTACAATCAAAGTGGCTGAGGCCGCTAAAGTTATCGAAAATTCACAACGTGATATAAATATAGCTTTCGTAAACGAGTTGGCAAAGATTTTCAATCTCATGGGTATTGATACACAAGCAGTGCTTGAAGCAGCCGGAACAAAATGGAATTTCTTGCCTTTCCGCCCCGGATTGGTAGGTGGTCACTGTATCGGTGTTGACCCATATTATTTGGCTATGTGTGCTCAACGTTATGGATATAATCCCGAAATTATTCTTGCCGGACGTCGCATGAATGATAGCATGGGAGAATATGTGGCTTCGCAAGTGGTGAAGTTGATGATTAAGAAGGGTATCCAAGTTAATGGCAGTCGTATTGCATTGTTGGGCTTCACTTTCAAAGAAAATTGCCCTGATGTGCGCAATACTAAGGTTGTAGATATATATAATGCTCTAAAAGAGTACAATATCGATACAATGGTCTATGACCCATGGGCCAATACAGCAGTAGCTCAACGCGAATATGGCGTGGAAATTCACAATGAATTACCTGCCGGCGAAAAATACGACGCAGCTATCGTGGCAGTAGCGCATAAAGAGTTTAAAGCACTCGACGTGAAATCGTTGTTGAAAGAGAATAGCGTTGTTTACGATGTGAAGTGGATGCTCGATGGCAATGCTGATGGTAAATTATAATTGAAAGAAAAGAAATGTCGCAAGAGGATATAAAGCAAAAGGCCGTCAAAGGTATATTCTGGAGTTTTTGTGAGCGCTTTGGCTCATTATTTATTCTCTTTACAGCCAATATAGTATTGGCACGGATACTCACGCCCGATGATTTCGGTCTTGTGGGTATTTTGATGGCATTTGTGATGATTTCTCAAATGTTGATTGACGGAGGACTTGGGAATGCTTTAATTCAGCGACAAAAAATTACTACGGTTGATTGCTCTACCGTCTTTTACACTAATTTGGCTGTGGCGGTAGTGTGTTATGCCACATTGTTTTTTGGAGCCGATGCGATAGCTTCATTCTATAACGAGCCGATGTTGGCTCAACTAATAAAAGTGCTTGGCGCAGTTGTGGTAATTGATGCTTTTGGTGCTGTGCAGAATAATCTCTTGATGAAAGAGGTTGATTTCAAGAAAATTACCATCGTAAAAGTGGGAGCCGCTTTGTTGTCATCGGTAATCGCTATTGTTGCGGCTGTTTATGGAATGGGAGTATGGAGCTTGGTGGTGCAATATGTGGTAAATAGTGTGGTTAAAAGCGCGCTTTTGTGGATCTTGTCGTCGTGGCGACCCATTCTCACTTTTAGCAAAACATCGTTTAACACGTTGTTTCGCTATGGCTCAAAATTATTACTTGCCAATTTGCTAAGCGAGGCATATCGCAATTTGTTAGTATTGATATTTGGCAAATACTTTTCAAAAGCCGAAGTTGGGTATTATTCGCAAGCAAAACATTTGCAAGATGTGCCTGTGACATCGATAATGACGATAGTTAATCAAGTGACATTCCCAATATTCTCAAAGCTACAAGATGATAAAGAACAGCTAAAACGTGGGTTGAGTCGAAGTGTGAAAATTTTGACTTTTTTGAACTTCCCATTGATGATGTGTCTTGTGATTATGGCAGAGCCAATCTTTAGATTGCTTTTTGGAGAACAATGGATTCCATCGGTACCTTATTTTCAATGGTTGTGTGGCGGTTTTGGTTTTCTATTGGTAATTCATAACACCAATATAAATGCCATTAAGGCTGTTGGTAAGAGTGGAATAGTATTATATCTCGAAATAATAAAGAAAGTTCTTGGATTAGGATTAATAATGGCTTTCA
The DNA here is from genome assembly GCA_045576735.1 of Muribaculaceae bacterium. Taxonomy (GTDB): domain Bacteria; phylum Bacteroidota; class Bacteroidia; order Bacteroidales; family Muribaculaceae; genus RGIG4079. The sequence goes on along the minus strand of JAZNGZ010000083.1, from coordinate 63,749 downwards.
TTTATATGGGTTATGGAACTATTAGTATCATGTGGGCATTAGCGATAAATTCAGTTATAGAATTTTTCTTGAATGGCTATTTTACAGGGAAATATACCGGGTATGGAATATTTAGCCAGTTGCGAGATATGTTGCCCAATTTGATTGTGACAGCAATTGCTTCGGCAACTGCATATTCGCTTTCATTTGTAAATATGCATTACTTGTTATTGCTTGTGGCTCAAGCAATATGTTTCATTGGGGTGTATTTGGTTGTTATGAAAGTTGCCAAAGTCGAAATTTTTGAGTATCTTGCAGTCGAATTAAAATCAAAACTCAAGAAAAAATGAAAAAAATAGCAAAAGCGATTTTGCGCCCACCTTACGCCTATGCGCGTTATATTTATTTAAGATACATAAAACAAGGTTTTTATACTCCTACCGAGGTGGTGTCTCAAGAATTAAATTTGAGCGCTGTCTCAGATTTTCCAATGTCGTATTTTGGTTATTACAATGTATCGCCTGAGAATAATAAAGGGCAAGTGCTTTATTGTGTGCCTACGGGAAAGGATTGCATCGCACTTTATTATCGTGACGCCAATGGTGAACATGAGATAGGGGAGACTAAAGCATATAATTTGCAACAAGGTTGTATGTCGCAATGGGGCTACACCAACCCTAATCGCGCATACTATAATCGATATAATCAATCTACCGATAAATATGAAGGAGTGGTTTATGATGTCGATGCTCAAAAAGAAATTGACACATTGCCCATGCCTGTATATGCGCTCTCAAAGCAAGAAGATTTTGCGTTATCGCTCAATTTTGACCGATTGGCGGTGATGCGACCCGATTATGGGTATTTTTGCCATAAAAATCTTGAGATGCCTATGAACGATGCCGATGGTATATGGCATGTTGATGTGGCAACAAAAGAGGTGAAATTGATTATCACTTTGCAACAATTAATCGAACTTAAGCCAGCCGACACAATGGAAGGAGCTCGACATAAGGTTAACCACATAGATATTTCGCCCGACGGAAAGCGTTTTATGTTCCTACATCGTTGGGTAGGACCTAAGGGACGTTATATGCGTTTGATAACAGCTAATGCCGATGGCTCTGATATGTATATCCTCAATGGCGACAAGATGACTTCCCACTCATATTGGGTTGATGATAACCGGATAGTCTCATTTTGCCACACTCCCGAAACGGGTGATGCATATGTGATGTTTGAGGATAAAACCGATAACCGCAAATTGTTGTCGAAAAAACTCCCTGTAACCGATGGGCACCCATCAACAATCAATCAAGGGGAGTGGATGGTGACTGATAGTTACCCCGGTCATGATGCGATGTCGAGATTGTATCTTTACAATATAAAAACCGATAAACTCATTTGTCTTGGTCGTTTTTATCAACCTTTGAAATATAAAGGACCGGGGCGAATTGACCTGCACCCAAAATGGAATATGCAAGGTACTCATGTCTATTTCGAATCGGGACATGATGGCAAGCGCAGATTGTATTCAATAAATGTGGAATCATTGCTAAAATAGGATAGAAATGAATATATTGATGATAAATCAAGGTCAATTTGGATATAATGCAGGATATTATCATTATTGTAAGCATTTATCGGCACAAGGTCATCGTATAGTTTATCTATGTAATGACTACCATTTGAAAAAAATGGAATTGGACTTGGTTACGCCTATTTATGTCGATGAGCCAAATAGTGTGAAATGGCGATTGGAATTTTGCAAGCGCCTTGAACAGATAATGCAAGAATATTCATTTGATGTGATATTGTGTTCTTACTTCAAATGTTGCTCGATGTTGACTAAGTATTTTGGAACGACACCATCAATTATGGATATCCGTTCGGGTGATGTGAATAAAAACGCATTAAAACGCTCATTCTTTAATTGGCTGATAAAAAAAGAGGCTAATAAGTTTAGCCGTACAATGATTTTATCGGAGTCATTGTCGAAGAAATTGAAGTTGAAGAGTGGTAGTTTTGATATAATTCCGCTTGGAGCAGATGTGATTTGTGAGAACCAAAAAGAATATGATGATTTGCGTCTTTTCTATGTTGGCACTCTTAAGCAACGCGATATTGACAAAACAATTGAGGGATTAATCCTATTTAATAAAAAATATCCTGAGGTTGATTTCCATTATGATATTGTGGGCTTTGGCATGCAACATGAAGAGGAACAAATTAAATCTTTGATAAAAGAAAATCAACTTGAAGGGAAGGTGGTATTTCATGGGCGTATAAACTATGAGGATTTGAAACCATTTTTTATGCAAGCAAATCTTGGGGTTGCATATGTGCCAATGACTCCATATTACGAATGTCAGCCTTCTACCAAAATATATGAATATGTGCTGTCGGGAATGTATTGCATCGCTACCAACACATATGAAAATAGAATTTTGATTGAACCGGTGAATGGATTGATTTGTGATGATAATGCCGAATCGTTTTGTGAGGCGTTGGTACAATATCATAAAATGGATAGAAGCAGATTCAACTCTGCCGAAATACGAAAATCAATGGAAAAATACGAGTGGTCAAATATCGTTAACAATCAGCTTTTCGCAATAATGCAAAAACTCGTGGCAGATAAATGTTGATTGATGTAATAAAAGGTTAATTATATACGTTTCTTATTAAGAAACGTATTTTTTATGGAAAAAAAGATATTACTTGTTAGTAAATTCTATTATACCCGAGGCGGTGCCGAGGTTGTAGCCATTAATATGGCCAACGACCTTGAAAAGCGTGGTTATGAGATAGGTGTCTTTACGATGGACTATCCTCAAAACTTATCTCTGGCAAATTTTTACACTGCTTCTCAAGTGGATTTCTCAGGAGGATTGGGTGATAAAATTAAATTTGCGATGCGAACAATGGGCTTTCAAGGAATAAAATCGTCGTTTAAAAAGGCATTACAAGAATTTAAACCCGACATTGTGCATCTTCACAATGTGCATTCATATCTGTCACCGGCGGTTGTAAAACTCGCAAAAGAGTTTGGCAGCAAAGTCGTTTGGACATTACACGATTATAAATTGGCTTGCCCGGCATATAGTTGTCTCAATCGAGGCTCAATATGTGAAAAATGCTTCACTTCAAAGTTTAATGTTGTAAAAGAGCGGTGCTTTAAAGAAAGTTTGCCGGCAAGTGTTTTGGCATATTTCGAGGCAAAAAAATGGAATGTGAAGAAGCTCCAACGATATGTTGACTACTTCGTTTGTCCAAGTGCGTTCATCAAACGTCAGATGCTAAAGGCGGGATTGCAAGAGGATAAATTGAAAGTGGTTTGTAACTTCGTTGACCCTATAAAGCTTGACCAATTAAAGAGCGTGGAAATTCCTGATACTCGTGAGGATTTTTATGTGTATGTGGGACGCCTATCTGAAGAAAAAGGTGTGGCAACATTGCTCAAGGCAGCAAAAGATTTGCCATACAAACTCAAGCTTGTAGGCGGTGGGCATCTGTATGACGGATTTATCGCGGAGTATGGTAAATGTGAAAATATAGAGTTCTTAGGACATCAACCGGCAGAGAAGGTTGCCGAAATATTGTTGTCGGCTAAATGCCTTGTGTTGCCTTCGGAATGGTACGAAAATAATCCTTTGAGTGTTATCGAGGCTTTGTGTGCCGGTATTCCCATTGTGGGGGCGAATATTGGAGGTATTCCCGAATTAATAGAACCCGAATGGGGCGAAAAATTTGAGTCGGGCAATGTTGAAGATATGCAAAAGGCAATCACTCGAGTAATGCAGTCAGATAAATATAATTATAAGCAAATTGCTCAGCAATCGCAAGGACGATTCTCGTTTGACACTCATTATAAACAGTTAAAAGAATTATATAAATGAGAATAGCGGTAATAGGCACAAGAGGATTTCCTGATATTCAAGGAGGCGTGGAGCGTCACTGCGAATGTTTGTATCCACGCTTTGGCGGTTTTGTTGAAGCGATAAAGGTGTATCGTCGTCGTCCGTATTTATCATCTGAAACACGTTTAGCTCATTATCCACGAATTTCATTTGTAGATTTGCCTTCTACTCGCATCAAGGGTTTTGAGGCGGTGTTTCACACTTTTTTGTGTTGTATGCACTTGTTGTTTCATCGAGTAGATGTTGTGCATATTCATAACATTGGCCCCGGAATGTTTACCCCTTTGTTGCGATTATTTGGCTTTAAGGTGGTGATTACTTATCATAGTGCTAACTATGAACATAAAAAGTGGGGAACAGTAGCAAAAATGATTTTGCGCATGAGTGAGTCATTGTCATTTGGATTTGCCAATAAAATCATTTTTGTAAACAAATTTCAGTTGGAGAAGGCTCCTGAGGCAATACAAAAAAAATCGGTATATGTCCCTAATGGAATTGACTCTATTACACGCAGTGAGAGCATTGACTATCTTGAGAAAATAGGGGCAAAAAAAGGAGAATATGTGCTTGGAGTGGGGCGTATCACTCCTGAGAAGGGATTTGAATATCTTGTTGAGGCAGTGAATAAACTCGATTGTGTGAAACAATTGGTAATAGCCGGAGCTGCCGATCATGGCGATGGACATTTGCAACATCTTAAAGAGTTAGATGTGAATAAGAAGGTGATTTTTGCCGGTTTTGTTGGCGGTGAAAATCTTCGTCAGTTATATAGCCATGCGCGCATGTTTGTTTTGTCTTCTGAAAATGAAGGTTTCCCCTTGGTGATGCTTGAAGCAATGAACTATGGTTTACCTATGGTTGTGTCGGATATTTCGGCAACGCATCTCATTGAATTGCCCAAAGAATGTTATGCTAAGAAGTGTGATGCTGATGATTTGGCCGAGAAAATAGAGAAAACCTATTCCAATGAGCAAGCATATGAATATGATTTGTCGGGTTATGATTGGGATAGCGTAGCGCGACAAACAACTGAAGTTTATTAGACGCAAATATAATATAATAAAAACGCAGAATTTAATCAGATAAATTCTGCGTTTTTATTGTTTGCTATTTTGATTTAGGCAAGCTGAATGTGAATTCGAGGCCACCTTTTGGACGATTTCTTACTGTTATTTTCCCTCCGTGTGTGAGAATGGTGTTTTTTACGATAGGGAGCCCTAACCCGGTGCCACCGGCTTTACGAGAGCGCCCGGCATCTACGCGATAAAAGCGGTCGAAAAGATGAGGAATGTGTTCCTCTTCTACGCCGGTGCCATTGTCATAATATTTGAATGTGTAGAAATCATCATCTTCTGCTACTAATTTTAGTCGCATTAATGTGCCACGAGAGTAGGCTACAGAGTTTTTAATCAGGTTAGAAATAGTGCTATTAAGCAATGATGAGTTTCCATCGATAATGCAGTCGAGAGGAATGTCGAAGGTCAATTCCATATCATTGTTTGACCCCGATTCAATCACATCGTTAACAATGGTGTAAACTAAGTCGTGGAAATTAAGTTTTTCGGTGGGAATAGCTGCGGTTGTTTCGTTCAGACGCGTGATAGTGGAGATGTCGTTGAGCAAGTTGCATAAACGTGTTATTTGCTCTTGTGTTTTTGAAATAAAATGATTTCGAGTGCCGTCGGGCATTTCGGGGTCATCGGCAATCGTGTCGATATATCCTTTTATAATTCCTACCGGGGTTTTGATTTCGTGGTTGATGTTGTTTGTTAGCTCACGTTTCATTCGACTTTTCTCTTCAATGGCGGCAAGAGCAACTTTATGCTCCTTTTCGCTCTCTTCAATTGCTTTTGTTTTGCTATTGAAGAGATTTACGATTTGTTGTGACACCTCGCCAAGTTCATCTTTGGGAAATTCAAATGTAGCATCAAGATGTTTCTCTGTTGCCGCTTGTTTGGCAAAGTTGCGGAGTAGTTTTACCGTTTTCCCAATATAAAAAGTCGATATAAATGCTATTATTGTAACAAATAAGGCCAAGAGTATAATGGTTACCCACATTGTGCTATCGGGCGCAAGAACCTCCGTCAAACTCATGGTGTAGGGCATGGCTGTATAAACGATAACTTCGCCATTCTTACAAAGTTGTTCGGAGTAGAAGAAGTTTGGTCGTTTGTCGGCTTCGGTCTTGTTGAGCTTAATTGGCTCCCCTAAAGAGTATATCAACTCGTTGGTTGTGGTATTGTATACCGAAATTCGTGCCCCGTTATAAACCGATTGTTTGAAATATTCATTGATGAAGGCCATAAATGGCTCCAAGTTAGCATTATGCTCATAGGCATAGACAACGCGTTGAGTAACAAACTCAAGTTGGTTTTTTACAGTTTCGCTACGATATGTTTTTTCTCGTCGATATTGAAACGTCACCATTGCTGCGATTGTAAACCACAGCAAAGCGACAAGAGGGAAGAATAGTCGCCATTGATAGCTAAATGGCTTCTTTAAAACCATATCCAAATCCTAAACGAGTGATTATGTTGTTGCCATAGTCACCGAGTTTCTTGCGAAGCCGGGTGATATTGGTGTCAATTGTGCGATTTGTTACAACAACATCGCAACCCCACACTTGGCGAATAATCTCTTCGCGTGAGTAAATGCGATTGCGGTGTGTAAGGAAGAATAATAAAATGTCGAATTCGGTTTTTGTGAGCTGGATGTCTTCGCCGTTCACGTAGGCCAATTTCTCATTTCGGTCTACGCGTAGAGCCTTAAATGTGATGTCGGGCTCGTATATGCTTTTTGAGATATTATAAGCATGGTGTTGAGCAATGTGAGAACGTCGCAATACTGCCCTTACGCGCGCAAGTACCTCGCTGATTACAAATGGTTTGGTGATATAATCGTCTCCACCAATATTAAGTCCCATCACGGTGTCGTCTTCTCCGTCGAGAGCCGAGCAGAATATAATGGGAGTATTTTCGGTTGCAATGTTGTTTTTGAGTCGTTTTGCAAAGTCAAAACCGCTAATGCGATCCATCATTATATCTAAGATGAATATTGAATAACTAGCTAGGTCGTGTGCCAAAGCTTCTTCGGCACTATAGGCACAATCAACCTCATAGCCTTCCTTTTCAAGGTTATATTTTAGTATTTCGCAAATTGATTCTTCGTCGTCAACAACAAGGATTTTTACTCTCATGATATTGTTAGTTTTTAATTCTGTTGTTAAAGATACAAACTAACTATTGATTTTTGGGTTAAAATCTGTTAATCTCTCAACAGAACGGCGTTTTTATATGTTTTTAGTGCGAAATTACTATATTGCACTGTGTTTTCATGGTATTAGATTTAAGGTTAAACCACCCACAGGGTTGTCGCGATGACAACCCTGTGGACGTTATAATGGGGATTATTTTGTGAGATAGAAATTAAAATTTGAAATGGCTCAATGAGGCCGATCCGTTTCGAATGATTATTTGGTAGTAAGTGTTTTGATTTTTTGGTAGTATTGATCTTTTATATTTTTCTGATTCAAAAATTGAAGGCATTGATGGCTTATTCCAATTGTCAAATAGATTTTGTTCCAATGGGATTGTCTCATATCGGTCGAAATAGGGTGGGACTGATCCGTCATAAATGTGAATGTTGTCACAACTGCTCCATGCTTTAATTGAAATGGCTTGCATATCGTGGTGTGCAATCTTTACATAAATGGTATCGCTGATTGTGGAATATTTTAATGAATCCAATTCTTTTATTTCTGGAAATTTTGGCTCAATTGCATTCAATCCGTTGTCACCCGAAATTATAATATTGGCAATGCTGGAAAACTTATGTTGTTTATATATAATAGGGCTATATTCAATGATGAGTCTTTTTTGTAGATATGTGTCATTGCGATGTCCATAGCTTCCGATTGAATCAATAGGGGAGAATGTGGCATATTGGTAATCAAAATCAAATGTTATGGGATAAGAATTATCTCCAACTATTAAGCGTCGGTTGCTCTTGTCCCCTAAAATATCAGATTTGCTTGTTCGCAAGTAGATGCTTTCCGAATTAGCATCGCGAGTGATATGAAAATAAATGTTTTTTTGTTCGGTATTAATGCCTAATTTATTGAGCCTGTTATTTAATATCTCTAATCTGTCAATATGCTTTTTGATAATAGGCTCTTCATTGGGCATAAGATAGTAAATGCTATCATCTTGTGCATGGCATAACATGGAGGCTATAATCGCAAAAAGTATGGAGATAAGTATTTTTCTCATGGTATTGTTTTTTGCAAATATAAGGATAAAATGCAAAAAAACAAGATGTTAAGAGTTTTATTTTATGATTCGAGGAAATTGTGAAGTGGTTGCTATGTTCCATTGCCCGGAGATGGAATCGGCAGTTATGAGCATTGCCGAAGTTAAGGGGATTGCTTCAATCATTTTTAGGGCTTCGTTGTGAGGCATTGCCATGCAAGCAGTGGCAAGAGCATCGGCCATAATGGCATTGGGTGCTATCACGGTAGCACTTAATGTGGAGGTGATAACCGGGTGTCCGGTTTTAGGATTGATAGTGTGTCCGGTTTTCTTGCCGTTTTTGTCTTTTCGGAAGTTGCGATAGTTGCCCGAAGTAGCGATGCCACAATCGCTAACCTCGATTATAGCGGCTGATGAGTGGGTTATAGACGTGTCGTTGTCGATAGGAGCATCTATCATCACACGCCACGGCTTTCCTTGGGGATTCTTTCCGGCAATAACCATGTCACCACCAATCTCAATCATGAAATCATTACAACCATTACGGCGCATCATTGAAGCTGTCATGTCGCAACCATAGCCCTTGGTGATTGCACTGAAATTAAACTCGGTGCGAGGGTGTTTTTTCTTAATGCGATTATCAACTATGAAGCAAGAGTCGATGCCTACAAACATTAATGCGCTATCTATCTGTGATTGGGTGGGGGGAGTACCATAATTTTTGTAGCCAAATCCCCAAAGGTTGATAAGTGGAGAAACTGAAGGGTCAAATGCTCCGCTACTCCATTGGTTGACTTGCTTTGACGTTTCAAATACTGTTGCTAACATTGAGTCAACTTCAACATCTTCGCCATTGTTGATGCGAGTAATTAAAGAGTTGGGGCAGAAAGGCGACAAAGATAACTCTACCTCTCGCAACACCGGCTGAATGGAATCATCGAGCGTTTTCGGTGCCATATAAGTGATGTGATATTGAGTATTCCACACCACCCCCTCGGTCTTATATTGCTGATTACTATCGGAGCAAGATGCAAATATGAATAAACCACAAATAGAGGTTAATAAAGTCAATATGTATGTCGTAATTTTCATGGGTGATAAATTTCTCCAAAAGTAATAAATTAAACCGAAAGAAAAAATTATTTGAAGTGTTTAACTTGGTGGAAATTTTAGTGGAGTTTTTATAAGGGTATTATGAAAAATATGGGATTTTAATCTTTTTTAACTTGTGGGGGGGGGTAAATTATGCATATATTTGTAATCCATAAGATATTAACTTAAAAATGAAATAACATTATGAACAAACTTAAAATTTTAAGAATTGGAGCTTGTATGGCTTTATGCATGGGATTTGCATCATGTGAGAATGATGAACCTGGAACTCCTATAATAGATGAATATGGAATTAGTTTGACGCAAGAGGTCGATTTAGGTCTCCCGAGTGGCCTTATTTGGGCTGGTTGGAATGTCGGAGCCTCTTCGCCCGAACAGTATGGTGGCTATTATGCATGGGGAGAATTAGAGGAAAAAGATGACTATACTTTAAGTAATTATCACTATTATAACGATAAGAATAATGATGGGAAATTGGATAAAGAAACTGAATATGAGTATCTTGGAGATGAAATAAGTGGCACACAATATGATGTGGCACGTCATAAATGGGGCAATGATTGGAGATTGCCTACTCATGACGAGTTAGACGAGTTGATTACAAATTGTACTTTTACATGGATGACATATGAAGGGGTAAATGGTTGTAAAGTAACAGGCCCCAATGGGAATAGTGTTTTTTTTCCGGCTGCGGGAACTATTGCCAATGGCTATCGTAACCATGAAACTACTATTGGATGGTATGTTAGTGGAACATTTACAACAGAAGATTTGCCATTGGTGAGTATGCTGAGAGCGAGTGAGTCTAGTCATGATATATCTTATTCAATAGTGAGATATGCCGGCTATACTGTTCGCCCGGTAAAAAGGAAATAGAATTTTGATAAAATACAATATCCGATAAATTTTTATTGGACAGAAATAATTAATAACAAGTAATCCGAGTTGAGTGCATTAAAATCTCAACTCGGATTACTTGTTTCATATATATAGCTTATTTGCTTGGAAAACATTCAATCGTGAGTTCTTCAGCTAAATATTCATCACTTAGGCAGTGCATGTCGGCAATGCCGTTGCTTATTAGCTCAAAGGTTTTTGAGTTATAGAATAGGTTTAGAGCCTCTTCGTAGGAGATGCGGTTGTTCTCGGCAAATAACTTTACAATACGAGCATATTTTCGTTGTAATAGTATTTTATTCGCAATCATTATATTATAATTTTTGAGAAGAGATATGAGTCAAAAAATCGTTGAGAATTGATTGGTTTGTAATGCAAATCTGATGGTTAGGCTTTTTGAACATTAATTGATTGAGAGCTTGCTCACGTGTATATATTCCCGAAAAATATAAGTCAATAGTGTCAAATACTTGGTCATCGGCAATTCCCTCTTCAATAATGTCAAATGTTGATTTTGATATTCCTTTTCGACTTTTTAAAACAAAATCAAGCCATTCACTATCATATTTCTCGAATTTTTTATGAGTAAATCGAGTGAATACAATTTCGTCTAATTCATATATATTTAGATAGGCATTTTCTCCTTTTTTGATAAATCGTTGTCCATACTTTATGGCTTGTGATTCTAATATGGTACAATAAAACCCTCTCCCGAAATCAAGGTAGTTTCGTGAGTATTTTATGTTGGGCTTTGCTACTTCAATATTAGATGTGTGATATATTCTCATTGGACTAAGACTCCTTTTTTCTGCATAAAATTGATGAGGTCTTCCACAATATATTCTTTTGAGAAGGTGTGTAATACGTCGTAGCATGGAACAATATATCCCGATATAATGTTTGCTTCTTGCATTTTGTGATATATATCGCGAGCACTCATCTTCAAGTGGTCGGCAACACTTCCAATGCAAAATATCGTGAAATTTAATGTTTTAAAGTCCATTCTCTATATCTTTTGCCATTATTCTGCAAATATAACAAATTTCTATCATAATTTGTCGATTTTGTTGATTTTTAGATGGCAATTTGGAGTTATTTGTGTAAAGGGAAAATAAATGTGTCCTAAAAATAAACATCTGCGTGTGTCAGTGAAAATCTGTGAATGATATTGTTTTGAGGTTGCGATAAATTGCAAATGTAGCATTCTTAATAATATTTAGGAAAATTCTTAAGGGGGATTAAACAAAAAAGGTTTGAGATGTGTTATTTTTTATATAACTTTACGAAGTTGAAAAAAACAATCAATTATTAACCTACAAACTTAATGTAAATTTTATGAAGCGATCATTTTTATTTTTAGCCGAAGGATTTGAGGAAATAGAAGCGTTGACTGTTGTTGATGTTATGCGTCGTGCCGGTATGGATTTAAAGACAGTGTCGATTACTGACGATCATAAAGTGCTTGGCGCTCATGGTATTCCTGTATTGGCCGATATGCTTATCTGTGAGGCTGATTTGGCTAACGCCGAATGGCTCATTGCTCCCGGAGGAATGCCCGGCTCAACCAATTTGGCCAATAGCGAAACTCTCAGCAAAGCTCTCAAAGCTCATGCTCAAGCCGGTGGTAAAATTGCCGCAATATGTGCTGCTCCCGCGGTTGTGCTTTATCCTCTCGGCATTCTTGATGGAAAAGAAGCGACTTGCTATCCCGGTTTTGAAGGCGAATGTGTGAAAGCAGTGATGCGCGACACTCCAGTCGTAGCTCTCGATAATATCATTACTGCCAACGGCCCTGCTACTGCATTACGCTTTGCATTGGCTATCGTGGCTAATTCAATGGGCGAAGGTGTGGCTCAAGAAGTGGGCAGCGGAATGTTGCATTACACTCGCTCAATGAACTTTTATTTCTAAAGGGAACTTCTATAAGCCCCACGAATTAATTAAACTTTAGTCTTTGTGAATGGTTCTTTTATGTGCTTTATGCTCTTATTTGGCATCTTTTTATCTTTGTTTCAATCGCATAGCTCGCTATGTTCATTCAACAAAAAACAAAAATCTGCTCAAATAAAATTCATAAATCTCCATAAAGCAATTTATAGAAGATTCCGAAATAAACGAATAAATTATGCATAAATGAGTGCGCATAGACTGAAAATGAGTCTTATGCGCACTTTTTATTTGCAAAACCGGTGATTTTGAACTAAATTTGCTTGTTTATAGTAGTAATGAAATTCAAACGGATAATATATCGAACGCTCAGCGCATTATGGTGGACGGCAGTAGCATTGCTATTGCTCGCTTTTGGCATGGTGCAAATCGTATATTCCTATTGGTTTCAAGATGATATGCGAGCAAAACTTGTAGAACATTTAAATGCGACACAGGAGGCTGAATTTAAGTTGGATAAAATAAGAATTGACTTTCCGCTAAATGTGACGATAGAGGGCTTGTCGGTAGTAGAGCCCGGGAATGACACTCTTGTAGCCTTGACTTCGTTGAATGCTTATGTTAATCCCATGCCATTGCTTCAAGGTGAGGTGTCATTGTCGAATGTATATGCACGCGGAGCTAAATATCGAATGGGTACCGTCGACTCATTGCAATATATGAAAATTGCGATGTCGAAGCTAATGCTATATGAGACGGAGGTGTTGCTCGACGATAAATTGATTGATTTGTCAAAAGCAAATATCGATGGTGGACGAGTGGATTTGATTATAAAAGAAGATACTATTGAAAATAATGACGAAACTCCTAAAGATAGTGTGAAGTCGACTCAGTGGATGATTAAGGCGCAAGATTTAAATTTGAAAGACTTTGGCTATCACATGGCAATAGAATCGACTATTGATTCATTGGGTACAGAATTTAAAAATGCGCATTTTACAAATCTAGTAGTGGATATAAATGCCCAGAAAGTGAATGCATCAATAGTGCGAGGCGAAAATGTTGATGTGTCATATATTGCATCGGCCGATGAGACGTCAAAAAAGAAAAAAGAAAAAGAGAAGGATTCCTCATCCGAACCATGGATTATCGCAATTGATACAATTGATTTTGAAAAATCAAAAGCATTATACACTACAGCAGGAGTGAAGCCTGCAGCGGGAATTGATTTTGGTTATATCCAAGTTCATGATATGGATTTGACTGTGGCCGGATTTTATAATAGGGCATCGGAGCTTACGTTGCCAATAAAGCATCTTAGTGCGACAGAACGATGTGGAATCACATTGCGTGGTAGTGGAGAATTAATGCTTGACTCAACCGTGATGCGTTTGGTTAAGTTTAATTTGACTACAAATAACTCACATTTGAAAGTTGATGGAAAGTTAGGCATGGAGGGCGATATTGCACGCGATTTCACTGTGCCATTGATGATGGTGGGAAATGGTTCAATATCGGTTAAGGATATGGCTATGATGTTCCCTCTTTATAAGCCCATGTTTAAGGGAATGCCGATGCACGACAAAATTGCACTCGATGTCAACGTGAGTGGTTCAGTTGATGATTTGACGATAAAAAATTTCTATGCCGATGCCGGAGGCCGAGTCAATGTAAGTGCTAAAGGGTATGTGTCGAAGGTTACTGACTTTGACAAGATGCGAGGCTTACTTGATGTGAAAGGTGAGATTGTAGATGCCGACTTTGTTAATGCTTATTTAGCTGATGATTTGGATGATGAGATAGTGTTGCCCAAGATGACCTTGGCAGGCAGTATAGATTTTTCCCCGGGATTAATAGAAGGTGATGTTAATGCTAAGACTCACGGTGGAGATATGGCGATGACTGCTGTGTGGAATAATCGAGCCATGGGCTATGAAGTTGATTTAAAAATGAATAAATTCCCTATTGATGCATTTGTGCCTCGATATGGAGTGGGCAAAATATCGGGTTCATTGAAGGCCGAAGGTCAACGTTTCGACCCATTTGAACTAGCCATGAAGGTAAAAGCAGAAGCAGATATTAAAAGTGTTGAATATCGAGGTGTGAAATATGAATCGATTTATGCCAAAGTAAATAAGTATGATAAAAAGGCTGAAATCGAATTGAATTCGAAACATCAAACCGCCGATCTTGACTTGGTTGCCACTTGTGAGTTTGACCGCAAATCGCTTGATTGGGATTTAGAGGCTGATGTGCGTAATTTTGACTTGTATGCATTTGAGCTTGATGAGCAAAATGCCTCAATCTCGGGAAAAATCGAGACTAAAGGATATTTCAACAATAAGACACGAGAATTGAATGGAATGTTGAAATTAAATGATGCATTCTATCAAGGAGCAGATATGGAGTTAGCTCTAACTGATGTAAATCTCAATGCGGTGGCCTCGGATTCAATAACAAATGTATCACTAAAAAATGATGATTTGTTAATTCTTGCCAGTACACCCGAATTGCCAAATGAGCAAATGGCAATGAGATTTATGAGTGCCTTTGTTGAAGTGAAAAATCAAGTTGAGGAGCGAAAGATAGATGTGGAGAAAGTGCAACAACAACTGCCACAATTTAACTTGGTATTTAGGTCGGGTCCCAATAATTTGCTTGCGCAACAAATTGCAGCCTTGGGATATGGATTTGATCGTGCAAAAATATCGTTTAGCAATGACTCGGTAATAAATTTGTCGTCTAGAATACGGGGATTGAAAAGTGAGTCAATGGCGATTGATACGCTTAATATAGAGGCACATCAATATGGTAAGATTTTGATGTATAGTGCTATGATGGGAAATCGCCCCGGAACACTTGATGAGTTTGCACATGTTGACGTTGAGGGGTATTTGGCCAATGATTTGGTGTCGGCATATCTACGTCATCGAAATATTAAAGGAGAAGAAGGATATGAAATAGGAGCATTGGCGCAAGTGGGCGATTCGATTGTGAGGTTTGAGTTATTTCCCGAAGAACCAATTATTGCATATCGCAAATGGTTGATAAATGATGAGAACTTTATCGAATACAATTTATACAATCAGCATATTGATGCCGATGTGATGATGAAAAACGACATAAGCTCAGTTAGGATATATACTGAACATGCCGAGCATTCTCAACACGATGTGGCTCATCAAGAGGATATTATTGTTGATATAAAAGATTTGCAGTTGTCGGAATGGATGGTTGTCGACCCCGATGTGCCACCGATGAAAGGAAATGTATCGACTAATCTGAGAATAAATTGGGGAGATGGACGACTTAATGGCTCGGGAACGGTTTCTCTTGAAGATTTCTTCTTTGGACGTGACCGCGTGGGGTCTTTTGTTGCCGATGTGGGTGTGACAACCGACCGAGCCGGCCATATAAAAGCTACTGCCGATCTTGCGGTTGATGGCGTTAAGACGGTGACCCTATCGGGTAGCTTAAATGATGAGACTAGCGACTCTCCGTTCCAGCTTGATATGACAATGATACACTTTCCATTGACAGTGCTTAATCCAATGTTGCCCCAAGATGTAGCATCGCTTAGCGGTTCGTTGAATGGAGAAATGAGAATTAGCGGTGATGAGGAAACGCCTATATTTAATGGAAAGATAGAACTCGATTCGGCATCGGTAAATGTGGGAATGATAGGGACTTCGTTTAAATTCTCGGACGAAGAGCTAGAAGTGGTAGACAATGTGGTTGCATTTAAAGATTTTACTGTTAAGGGTGTTAATGATAATCCGTTGAAGATAAATGGAACACTCGATTTTGTTGATTTATCATCTCCGGCAGTTAATTTGAATTTAATGGCTCGAAATATGCAGATTGTAGGTAGCAATAAGTCGAAGAAGGCCGATGTGTATGGAAAAGGATTTGTCGATTTTGACGCTGACGTGATAGGCGATGCGTCTAATATAGATATTGATGCTACTATCGATTTATTGCGAGGTTCGAATATTACTTATATCATGTCGGATGCAACATCATCTATTACGTCATATAATGTTGATGATATGGTGAAATTTGTGGATTTTTCTGATACTACCACTATTGATGCACGTGAGAAACTAATGAAAAATATGTCGATAGAAGTCGATGCTGCACTCATTGTGTCGGATGGTACAACAATTAATGTGGATTTGTCAACTGACGGAAAGAATAGGGTGCAAGTGCTTGGAGAAGGTACGCTTAATTATTCATATAGCACGATGGATGATAGTCGAATGACCGGTAGATATACGATAAACTCGGGATTTGTTCGCTACACACCACCATTAATGTCAGAAAAATTGTTTAATTTCAAGGAAGGTAGTTATATCGCCTTCAATGGAGATATGCTTAATCCTACGTTAAATTTGTCGGCAGTTGATAATATAAAAGCTAATGTGACTCAAGAGGGACAAGATTCCCGATTGATTAATTTTGATATAGCGATTGATGTTACCAACACGTTGAGTAATATGAATGTAGCATTTGATTTGTCGACCCCCGATGATATAACCATTGCCAATGAGTTGTCGTCGATGAGTGCTGAACAGCGAGCTAATCAAGCCATGAATATGTTGCTTTATAATGTGTATTCGGGTCCGGGAGCCACTGCTAACAGCAATTTCTCGGCCAATCCATTGTATGCTTTTGTGGAGTCAAAAGTCAATTCATGGGTGGCAAATAATGTGAAATTTGTGGATATATCATTTGGTATTGATCAATATGACAAGACTACTGATGGGAGTACATCTAAAACCACTAGTTATAGCTACAAAGTGTCAAAGACCTTGTTTGACGACCGCTTTAAAATTGTGGTAGGAGGAAATTATTCGACAGATGCCGATGCCGATGAAAACTATTCACAAAATCTTATTAATGATATATCCTTTGAATATATGATAAATAAGAGTGGTTCAATGTATGTGAAACTGTTCCGTCAGGTGGGTTATGAAAGTATTCTTGAAGGAGAAGTGGTTCAAACCGGGGTGGGTTTTGTGTATAAACGCAAACTTAAATCGTTGCGCGATTTGTTTAAATAAAATGGTGTTTAGTACGATGACTAGAATGACCGACATATTATACAAGATGCTGACAATTGTATTTGTTGCAATTGTCGCAGTGTCGTGCTCAACTACTAAGCGACTTAGTGTCGACGATCCATTGTATACAGGTGTGAAGCGTGTGAAAATAGAGGAGTCAGGGGGCGAAAAAATGCACTCCGATATAAAATCACAAGTGAAAGATGCAGTTGATGTTACCCCTAATAATAGTTTGATTTCACCATATGTGCGACATCCATTTCCTATAGGTTTGTGGGTCTATAATAATTGGGATGAGTCATCGACCGGGTTAAAACATTGGATTTATGAAAAATTGGTTGAAGAACCGGTGTTATTGTCGGATGTGCGTCCCGATGCTCGAGTGAAAATGATAAATGAGATACTTGAAAATAATGGATATTTTGGAGCAAATGTGAGTTATGAACTCATAAAAGGTAAAAACCCAAAGAAGGTAAAAATTGCATATGATGTGCAAAGTGGCCCGGTGTATCGTATTGACTCGGTCGAATTGTTGCCCGACACTACCTATCTTAACCATATTATCGACTCGGTGACAATAAAATCAAAATTGTTGAATAAAGGGGTGCGATATTGTACCGATTCGTTGAGTGAACTTCGTACGGTGATAGCTAATCAAGTGCGAAATAGAGGTTTTTATTATTTTCAACCTGAGTATATAACATATCTTGCCGATAGCACTATCACTCCACAAAAGATATTGCTCAAAATGACATTTTCGGATGATGCACCTCCCGAGGCATTCCAACGATATGTCACGGGTGATGTGACAATATATGTGTATCGAAATGAGGGCGGCGGCGACCCCGACACAATAAAGACCTCTAGGGGCACGATAGTGCAAATGATGCCGTCGAAGTTGCGACATGATTTAATCCCTGAGTGTGTAACCTTTAGAGAAGGACGTGTATTTTCAGTGAGAACGATGAATCGCACTCAGACCAATTTGTCGCGTTTAGGTATATTTAAAGATATACACATAAAAGTATCTCCCGATTCGACTAATGTTGGCAATAGGTTGAACGTTGATATTATGTGTACGCAAGATGCTCCGCTTGAGGCAATGGTAGAGGTTAATGCCACATCTAAGTCGAATAGTTACCTTGGTCCCGGATTGTCGATTGGGATAACAAATAAAAATCTCTTTGGAGGTGGTGAGCAATTTAATGTGAGCTTAAGAGGGGCATATGAATGGCAAACAGGTCGAGATCGCAGTTCGGTGTTTAATTCTTATGAATTTGGGATTAATACAACATTGTCGTTCCCGCGATTACTTGCTCCTGGATTTGTCCCTCGAAGCCGACGAGCGCTTAATTGGACTCGTTTGTCGCTTGATGCCGAGATTCTTAATCGTCCGCATTATTTTAGAATGGCACAATTTAATGCAGCAATGAGCTATGATTGGCAAGTAAATAGATATTCGACTAATACATTGACATTGGGCAAAGTGACATATACAAAATTAATCAAAACTACTGAAGATTTTGATTCTATAATGGATACAAACCAAGCAATTGCGCAAAGTTTCCAAGACCAGTTTGTGCCTCAGATAGCTTATTCTTACACATATGATCGTAAAATTGACAAGAATAATGCCATAAATTGGCAGTTTAGTGTGCAAGAGGCGGGAAATTTATGTTGGGCCTTGTGGGAGTTGGCTGGTAGTGATGGAGAGAAACGAATGTTTAACACTCCGTTTTCTCAATTTATTAAAGGGTCAACACAATTAGTTTTTAATTGCCGATTAAAAGGTAATCATTGGTTGTATACTAGGGCGTCAGTAGGAGCAGCTCATGCTTATGGAAACTCTTCACAGGTGCCTTATAGTGAGCAGTTTTATGTGGGTGGTGCTAACTCGGTGAGGGCTTTTACGGTTCGTTCTATCGGCCCGGGAAGCTATCGAGACCCAAATGCCTCGGCTGATGGCTATTTTGACCAAACCGGTACGTTTAAATTTGAAGCCAATGTGGAATATCGTTTCCCTATTTATGGTATATTTAAAGGTGCGATGTTTTTAGATGCCGGTAATGTGTGGTTGCTGGAAGAAGACCCTCGTCGTCCCGGTGGTCGATTGAAAGGCTCTCGATTTTTGAATGATTTGGCACTTGGAACGGGATTAGGATTGAGGGTGGATATAGGCATGTTGGTAGTGAGGGGAGATTTGGGAATTGGCCTTCATGCCCCTTATGATACAGGAAAAAGTGGATATTTTAATATGGAATCGTTTAAGAAATCATTGGCATTCCACTTGGCGATAGGTTATCCTTTCTAAGAAAAAGAAATAAAAAATATTAAATATAAGCAAACCTAATAAACCAACTTTATTGATTATGAAATATATAGATATATTTGTAGCCGGCTCTAAAACAGTCAATGAATATCGCGATATATTGAAGATTATTGCCTCGGAGTTAAATGTGGAAAACAAACTCAAAGGGAAGAAAATCATCGTGAGAATGTGTGATTATCGCGACTTGGGCGATAATCAAAAAAAGTATGACAACTATATAAAAAGAGTTGCTAATGTGTTTTTTGTTGTGGTTGATGGCCTATTTGGCGAGGTTACCAAAACCGAAATGACCCTTGCGGCGGATAAATATGGAGAAGAACGACAATCAAAGATAAAAGTTTTTGTAAAAGGGAATAAGGATGATGATGAAAATGCGAATAAAGAGATTTATAAGACAATAAACGAGTTGCTTGGAGACGGTCAATATGGAGTGGATTTTCCTGATCAAAAGGATTTCAAGACAAAAGCAAAAAAATATATCAAACAATACATAGACGAAGCCAATAAAAAAGAAAAACAAATATCTATAATGAGGAAGATTTTTGCAGCAATGGTGATTGTTGCGGTTATGATAGGTGGTTTTTTCCTTCATTCATTGATGCCTAAAGATACAACATTGTTGTTTGCCGGTGGTGGCTCTGCAAAAAATCTAATTAATAGCGAATATGGACTAGATTTGTCTCAATATGCCAAAAATTCATTATATGTAAATATGCCAAGTGGTAATTCCTGGCAGTTGGTAAAAGAGGATTTGTTATATAAAGATTCACCAACCTCATTTAATTTCAAACCAATAGCTGTTTCTGCAGCAGAAGCTAATGATAGCGTATTTTTGCCATCGGGATATGATTATGAGAAATTTTGTGAAAAGGGAAGGATAATTTCAGTAAAAATAGGTTACGATGAATTAGTTGTGTATATGGGTGATTCATTAGCAAAAAAATATCCCGATTCAACGATTTCAAAACAACAATTATCACAATTAATAGCCGAACAAAAACAAACCAAAAAATTAGGACTGAAAACAGTTGGGCATGTATATACAACTGAAATAGCTAGTGGTACATATAAGGGTTATCGTGATGTTCTGGGAATAGCTGATTTAGATTCGGTAGACAAAATACTTTATGGTTCGGAAACAAATTTAAAATCAGTGGCAGAGGCACATGGCGGAGAAATGAAGGTGCTATTATTGGCTAGTGAATTTTATAAGCCGGGCGGAATGGATAATTTAAGTATGGTAAAAAAGGCTATTGTTGATGAAGAGGGGAAAGCATATAGAAAACCGGTGTATCTATATTTTGCCGCCGAAGTCGATGCTAGCAAAAATAATACAGTATTGATTATTCCCGATAATATTGTTGATTTATTAACTCGCATTCAAAGGAATGCTAAAGAAAATGAAACGGAAATCGATGTTAGTATTATTAAGAATAATCGAGTTGAAAGACCTTCGTGTTCAGGGTTGATTGTAGACTTTAAATCGTTGAAACCCGTATCGAAATAATGATGCTAGGGGGAGACTGTCGTATTCTTTTTGTATAAAGGGAATTCCTATAAATTCCACGAATTAATTAAACATTAGTTATTGGGGAACGTTCTTTTGTGTGCTTTATGCTTTTCTTTGGCATCTTTTTGCCTTTGTTTCAATCGTATAGCTCGCTATGTTCATTCAATAAAAACAAAAATCTGCTCAAATAAAATTCACAAATCTTCACAAAGTAATTTATAAAAGTTCCCTAAAAAACAAATCAATAATTCTATAATCGAGTTAAAAAGGGCGAAATATGTGGGTTAATCGCTCGCGATTTGCTATCTTTGTACTTTGAAATTTATTTGAAAAATTTTTCTTGAGAAAAGCTCAATATTATATATTATCATTGTTAATGCTGTTGACATTCAATGTCGGTGCTCAAACTTCAGTAAATGAAGATGAAACCGATGTGGATTCAGTGGCATATGTCGACACATTGAACCTTGATAAATTGTTTTCTGATGTAGAACCATCGTCGGTTGATACCATGCAAAAATCGCGTATACGTCGCGTAAAAGTCGACCTTGACAATCAGGTGGAGTTTTCGGCTAATGATTCTATCGTGATGACAGGGAAAAATCAAGTGTACATGTATGGTAAAGGGTCGGTAAAATATGGCGGATTAAAGCTAGATGCCGAACATATCGACATGGATATGGATAGCAGTCTAGTATATGCTGTCGGGCGTAAAGACTCTGTTGGAGAGTGGATAGGCAAACCTGTATTTGATGAGGGTAGCGCCACTTACGAAACCGAGACGATGAAATATAACTTTAAAACTAAAAAAGGTTATATTACCAACGTAATCACTGAGCAAGGCGAAGGGTATCTCACCGGAGGACAAACAAAGAAAATGGAAGATGATACTTACTATCTGAAAAATGGTCGCTACACCACTTGCGACAACCATGATTGCCCTCACTTCTATTTCCAAGTAACAAAAGGGAAGATGCGCCCCAATAAAGATATTGTTACCGGTCCCACTTATATGGTGTTGGCCGGTTTGCCATTGCCTATAGCAGTGCCATTCGGGTATTTTCCTTTCTCTAAGAAATATTCTTCGGGTATATTAGTGCCAACATTCGGTGATGATTACCAACGAGGATTTTATCTAAGCGATGGGGGGTATTATTTTGCGATAAATGACAATATTGACCTTGCCCTTACCGGTGAAATATATACAAAGGGTTCATGGGGATTGAAGGCCCGTTCTAATTATGTGAAACGTTATAAATTCTCGGGAAGTTTTGATATTAGTTATCTTAAATCAATATATGGAGATAAGGGCATGCCCGATTATTCGAGCCAAACTAACTTTCAGGTTCTTTGGAGTCACACTCAAGATGCTAAGGCTAATCCAAACCTTAACCTATCGGCAAGTGTAAACTTTACTACCAGTGGTTATACACGAAACGACTTGAATAGCTATTATAGTAATGCGTTTACCGAAAACACTAAGAGTAGCTCGGTGAATATGACTTATCGATTCCCCCAATCAAAATGGTCATTGTCGACAACCCTCAATGTGGCTCAACGCACACAAGACTCGACTTTGTCGGTATCGTTCCCTAATGTCACTATTTCAATGTCGCAAACCTATCCATTCAAGCGCAAAAAAGCTATAGGAGAGGAAAAATGGTATGAAAAGATACGTTTGTCTTATTCGGGTCAATTCCAAAATTCGTTGACCGCAAAGCAAGATGAATTTTTTAAGAAAAACATTGTAAAAGATTGGCGAAATGGTATGAAACACTCAATTCCCATTTCTGCAACCTTCAACTTGTTTAAATATATAAACTTTACTCCGCAAATCTCATTTACCGACCGCATGTATACCAATAAGGTGCGTCGTCAATGGGATCCAAATGCGGCGGCCGAAGTGTGTGATACCACTTATAATTTCTACAACGTATGGGACTTCTCGGCGTCAATGTCGCTTGATACAAAGATTTATGGTTTTTATCAGCCATTGCCATTCTTGGGGAATAAAGTGAAGATGATTCGTCACGTGTTGACCCCTACAATCTCATTCACTGCATCGCCCGACTTCTCTTCAAGTTTCTTTGGCTATTATGGCTCATACCAGTATACCGACCCTAATGGCAAAACTCAAACCCGCAAGTATTCATTATTCCCAAACAGCCTGTTTGGAGTGCCGGGGCAGGGTAAAACGGGGGCAGTGTCAGTCTCTCTAGCTAACAACGTAGAGATGAAAGTGAGAGATAATAACGATAGTATTGGCGAGAAAAAAGTGTCGTTGATAGAGAATTTTACGGTGTCGCAAAGTTATAATTTCGCTGCCGACTCGTTGAATTGGAGTAATATCAACACCTCGTTAAATCTTCGATTGGTGAAGAATTTTAACCTAAATCTATCGGCCGTGTGGGACGTTTATACTTATCAACTAAACGAGTATGGCAACCCTGTGCGTGTAAATATTCCTCGTTGGAAAGCGGGTAAAGGTATAGGCCGTTTGTCAAGTACCGGTACTTCATTCTCCTATACGTTCAATAACGATACCTTTAAACGTAAGTCTAAAGGCGATGCGTCGACTTCGGGTAACGCTTCGTCAGAAATTGATGATGGAAGTGATCAACAGAGTGAATCAGAGCAATCGGGTCGATCCCCTTATTCAAAGAAGAAAGGCGACTTGCCTACTGATGAAGATGGTTATATGAAATGGAGTGTGCCATGGAATCTCACAGTCAACTATTCGGTGAGCTATGGATATGGTGAATTTGATAAGAATAAACTGGAGTATAAGAGCAAGATAACCCAAAATCTAAGTTTCTCAGGGAATATACGCCCTACAAAGAATTGGAACTTTGGATTTACCGCAAGTTATAACTTTGATACAGGCAAAATTGCATATATGAACTGTAATATCTCGCGCGACCTTCACTGTTTCTCAATGCGTGCAAGCTTCGTGCCTGTAGGACCATATAAGTCATATAACTTCCACATCTCAGTGAAATCATCAATGCTATCCGACCTCAAGTATCAAAAACGCTCATCTCTCTCAAATGGCGTGAACTGGTATTAAATGTTTGTGCCTTATGACTAAAACAGATTCGACAATTTTAAAAGGCATTGCCATTTTGTTTATGATATTCGGACATCTTTTTTTGCCGAATTGGAGTATTGGTTTATATAAACCTCTATTTGAAATAGGTGGGATTCCTGTGGAACATATAATGACAAGAGCAACAGGCCCAGTTACTTTCTATCTTTTATTGGGAGGATATGGGATGTATTATATATATAAGAATAGGGGGGTAAAGAATCAGTTGCCTCGAATTCGTAATTTATATATTAATTTTTGGATAGTATTATTATTATTTGTTTTAATTGGATATTTTATTCACTCTAATGTATATCCTGGTTCATTTGGATTATTTATAAATAATGCTACAGGATTCAATACAACTTATAATGGAGAATGGTGGTTCTTGTTGCCATATTCATTGTTGGTGTTATCGTCATATTGGGTGTTTCAGATTGTGGATAAATATAATCCATTATTGGTTGTACTATGTTGTTTGCTTGGCTTGTTTGCCACATCATTTGTCATAAGCCGTTTTGGCGCGGATTATTTGTATTCACATAAGTTAAGGTATAATTTGTTTTTGTATTTTCATTTATTGTGGGAATTTGTTATCGGAGCAATGTTATTGAAAATGGATTTCTTTGGCAAGTCGAAGACAAAAATACAGAAATACTTAACAAAAGATATATACATACTAATTGCACTTATTTTATTGATTGTAGTTCGATGCATATTTGATACAAGTGCAGTTCATATCTTCTACGTTGTTACATTTATTGCGTTATTCCTATCAATATCTCGATGGAGCTTTATAGACAAAAGCTTGTCATTTTTGGGGACATATTCGATGAATATGTGGTTTATTCATACTTGTATTTGCTATTACCTGTTTAAAGATTTTATATATGGATTTAAATATCCAATAATTATTTACACGGTAGTTGTAGTATTGAGTTTAATATTTGCAATATTTGTTACAAAAATTGCAAATATTGTAATCCCTAAAGCTCGTAAATAATACGGATTATTTAAACAGATTATGTAATTCGTCGAAGCGGGAGAGGCTTTCGGGGGAGTGGCGGGCCATTGAGGCTCTTACCTTGTCGAGTGGCTTTTCTTGCATTTTCCCGCTTTTGGAGTAGAATTTATCGGCATAGCATATGAGTTTTTCAAGCATCGTTTCAGGGAGGTAGTCTTTCCGGGGTAATGGCAGTTGTTGACGATCTATGTCATCTATTGTAAGCCCGGCACCGGTGTGCCTTTCGGCAACTCGTGCTATTGCTTCATCTACTCCTTCTTGGCGTAGTAAGTCGGCACCTAATATGCCGTGACAAATGTAATGTTCCGAGCCATGACACTCGATATCTGTAGCGTTGGTGAGGAATATGCCTATATCGTGGAGCATAGCGGCCGCTTCTACTATGTCATGTGGTATGTCGAGATTGCATCTGCGAGCTATCTCAAGAGCCTTATCTGCCACTTGTCGACTATGTAGAATAAAAATCCCGCGGCACTTAGTGCCGGCGGGATAATATTTATCAATAATAGCTTGATAATCCATCATTTTTAATTATGCATTATGAACTATGCATTATGAATTGAAAAGATCACTCTACGATTGTGTTCCAACCATGAATATCCTCTTCTTCGCCGAGTTGAATGCCACGAAGTTTGTTGTAAAGAGCTGTTACCACAGGGCCGGGTTCGCCATTTTTTGAAATAACATATTTCTTGTCGAGGTCAAGGTCGTGAATTTCACCGATAGGCGATGCCACAGCGGCAGTGCCACAAGCGGCTGCTTCTTGAATAGTGTCGAGCTCTTCAAGAGGAATTTGGCGACATTCCACCTCAATGCCCATGTCCTTAGCGATTTGTTGAAGGCTCATGTTGGTGATAGAGGGAAGAATTGATTCCGACGCCGGAGTGATATATTTGCCATCTTTGATAGCCAAGAAGTTGGCAGGACCACATTCGTCGATATATTTCTTTTCTTTTGGGTCGAGATAAAGCACTGCTGAATATCCAAGTTCGTGAGCCTTTTCGCCGGCTTCGAGACTTGCAGCATAGTTTCCACCCACTTTCCAGCGACCTGTACCTTTAGGCGCTACACGGTCAAATTCGCGCATGATGCAGATGTTGGTATTCTTAAATCCACCTTTAAAGTAAGGGCCTACGGGAGTTACAAGAACGAGGAATAGATATTCGCTTGAAGGTTTCACTCCCACTTGAGCTGAAATACCTATTTCGAGTGGACGGATATAGAGTGACGCGCCGCTACCATAGGGAGGAACGAAACGCTCGTTGAGTTTAACAACACGTTTCACCATATCGCAGAATAATTCAACAGGGATAGGTTGCATTTTAATACCTTCGGCCGAAGTGA
The DNA here is from genome assembly GCA_045576735.1 of Muribaculaceae bacterium. GTDB lineage: Bacteria > Bacteroidota > Bacteroidia > Bacteroidales > Muribaculaceae > RGIG4079. The sequence goes on along the minus strand of JAZNGZ010000083.1, from coordinate 37,351 downwards.
TAATGCGTTTAGCATTCTCTTCAAGACGGAAGATGCGCACTTTACCATCTTTACCACGGAAAGCCTTTAATCCTTCGAAGATTTCTTGACCATAGTGGAGGCAGGTTGATGCCATGTGTATGTTGATTGACTCAGAGGTTGATTCTTCAATTTCGCCCCATTTGCCATCTTTGTAGTAACAACGTACGTTGTAGTCGGTGGGGATATATCCAAATGATAGGTTGCCCCAATCTAATTCTTGTGCCATAATGATTGTAAATTTATTCTTTTGCAAATTTAGCAAATTATCACGATATATAGCCGTTTTGTGGCAAAAAATACATTAAATATCCGATTTTGATTTATTTTTCCAAAATTTAATGATATCTGCAATGTGGAATATTAAAAGCAAACTAAAAATCGCTACTCTCCAATATTGTTTTTCTATAAATATTGACTCATAAATGATAATAATACATAGTATCGAAACTATGGTGTTAAGAATTGGGCTGAGATACTACTTTTTAGAAGTTGGCGACTTTGACATGTTTGATGTGATTTGATTAATATTACTGCAAATTTAGCGATTAATAGCGAAATAGTGCAGTGAGGTTATAAAAAAGTGCGACACTCACAACCGAGTACCGCACTTTGCGTTATTTCAACAAATGAAGTGCCGGTAAATTTACTTTACTGAAATTTTTGCCTTCATATTGTTTGTTGTAACAATGTAAATGCCGTGGTTGAGATGTAAATTAGCTGAGTAATTATCGCTATTTACATAGAAACTGTTGATGAGATTTCCAGCTACATCGTAGATGCTTGCAGTTGCTCCACCACAATTATTGATGAATAGAGCGCCATCAAAGTAGTAGATGTTGCGGTTATCAGAGTTGATATTTTCAATGCTCGAAGGTAATTTGCTTTCCAAAATCACAGGAATCATAGCGGAGAATGTTTTTGTTCCGTAGGTTTTGTGAGAAATGGTTTGGGCAACTTCAATTTCAGTACATCCTTTGGCATTTTCCACTGCAGTGATAACGAGATTACCATCGGCGTCAATAACGGTATTGTCAATGAGATTGTTGTCATTGATGTTTTTTACTTCGGTAGTGAATGTCAAATTGGTTTTAGACGCAGTGTAGTTGAAGATATCGGTAACAGGGATAGTCCCAACGAGAACAGAATCGGTGATAATTGTAATTTCTGGCTCGGTAATCGCAGGTTTATAGATGCGAGGAGTGATTGACAAAGAAGCTGTTGTTTTAGCTGAAGCTCCATTTTTGTCGATACATTCCAATGTGAAAATAAACTCAGTTTTAGCATCAACATCGCCAGTGTATTTCACTTTTGGTGTGATATTGCCGTTTGTAGCATAAGTCAAATCAAGCCATTCAACATCTTCGCGAATATACATTGCGATATTATCGGTGCCTGTGCCTTGTGCGTCGTTAAAGCATGTCGTGAGTTTGGCTGCAGTACAGCTTTTTACCGATGTTGCGCGTTCGTAGATAGCAGATGTATAACTATATGCTTTCTTAACAGTTGGGGCTTCGTTTTGAGAAGTTGCAGCCATCATGCTCATTGCCGACGGAATCGCATTGAATGTTATCACAGGTTGAGTCAAATCAGATGATTCAAACATGGCCATACCTTGAGAGTAACCTACATAGAAGCGTTCGTAAGAATTGGTGGTTTCGCCAACGGCAACAGTAGGAATCATCATTTCGTTGAAAATCATCATAGTTTCGTCACCGAATGATTCTGTTTCAAGGTTATAGACGATAAATCCACAGCCACGAGATACTATAATATTGTTGCCTGCAAGAGCTGAAACACTATGAGGAACAATCACACTACCCTCAAATACTGCCGACGCTATAGTGCTTGTGTTGTCCGAAGGATTAAATACAACCATCGAAGCTGCTTCGCCATTTACTTCGCCAGTAGCAATATATAGTTTGTCATTGTAGAGATACATTCCCGATGCATTGTTGCCACCCTCAATTTCTAAATTGGTTTCGGTTAATGCCCAAGTTGCAAGATTAATCTTGTTCATCATAGCTTTGTCTTCTTTTGCACATAAGATGTATGCAACATCATCATCAAGAACTAATTGCTTGATTGTGCCGTTCAATTTGATAGCCTTGAACGCTTCAAGGTCGGTGCGATAGAATACTTTGAGTGAATCTCCGTCGCTAACAAGGATTTTGTCTTTATAAGAGGCAAGTTGATGCTTGTAGGTTGAGGTCAATGTGGCGTTTGCAATAGTTTTTCCCCATTCAACATCATAACGAGAGAGGGTAGCGCCTTGAGTGAGGTATGCGTAAGAACCATCTGGAAGAATGTTATCGGTTGGAAATTCGTTAGAGGTTGGCTCAATAGCAAGATCTTCAACTAATGTTTTGCTTTCAAATGTTTCGTCATCAATACTTTGAAGTTGGACTAACCCTAATTCGCTACCATTTTCATCTGTGCCATTAATCATCAATATTTTTTTGCGAGATGCTAAGTTGTAAGGACCATATGTAATGGGGACTTCAATAGTTTTTTCTTGGCCATAGCATGTTACTTCAAATACGAGAACGTCGGTGAGATATTCCCCTTCGGTAAATTGATATGAAAGGCGGTTGTTGTAAAGTGAAACATTTGCCAATCCTTTCTTTGCAGTTACTTTGTCCATATATACAGTAGCTCCAGTGCCTGTTGAGAAGATGTCGCTGTTGAGTAATTCTCCAGAGTGGCTAGTTGATGCAATTTGTATAGGAGTTACTGTAATTTCGGGAATATCAATAACTGTTATTGCAATTTTGTCTTTTAATGATGGGTTAATTCTCGATACAGCAGTGAGAGTGGTAGTTCCAGGTTTCAATGCGATAAAGTTTCCATTATCTATTGTCCCTACATCGGGATTGCTGTTTAACCAAGTGTAATTGTCGTAGATAAAGCGATTAGATTTTGTCTCGTTCACGTTTTGGGTGTTGTCATCTTCACTTTCAACGTTGATGTAAATACGTTCTCCAACGACACATGTTAATTCTTCACTTTCAATGCCTTGGTTCCCTTCAAGATTGATGACTACGCTTGAGAGATTGCACACCGACACTTCAAATGCTTCTTCAGGAATACCGTCCATAGCCGAGAAGTGTACCCACACTGTTCCATAGCCATTAGCAGTGAGTAAACCGGTATTGTCTATTTCGGCAATGGCATCAACTCCATCGGTTACAAGACCCTCTTTGTCCATTGTAATCCGCCAATGTTGTGTCACATTTTCTACCGGACGACCATTCTTGAATAAAAATCCTTCATATTGGCATGTGTGTCCTTTAGGTACTTGCAATTGAGTTATACCTACATAATTGTAGTAATAATCTTGTGGCACATATTCGGGATCGGGTAGAGTAATGGCACAGTTTAACACTTCGGTTGACCATTCGCCAAGCCAACCGGCAATAACTTGCCCGGCGGTATATACTTTCACGAAATCAATCTTTTCAAGTTCTACATAATTCCCATCTTTGTCAACTGCCCAACTTATATCCATGCCATCTCCGGCTGTTTCGCCAAGATAAGGACGACCATAAGGATTTTGAGCAATACGCGAATCTTCTTTCACAAACCCCTTATTGTCGCAATATCCAAATCCCGAATAAGAGTAAAACTCAATATAGCTTGGTGAACGCATATCAATGCAGCCTCGAATATTTGTTATGCCAGAGAATGTTATCGAGTCGCGTGAAATGTTTGGATAATACCAACGCATTGATTCATTGGGGTTGTCTTGATTATAGTAATAATCGGGGTAGAACGTGTGTTTGTGGAAGTTGTTAGTTACTATGGCACCATATTCATACTTAGTTTCACCATTTTCTTCCCATTTCATAGCCCAGGGCACAGTGTAGCGATCGTTGTAGTGTGGATTGTAGTAGGTGAGTTCTACATTGCGTTTTGTAGTACTTAACCAATAATCGCTACCTGCGAGTTCATACCATTCTCCGTCATCGGGAAGCCCGTTGCAGTTTTTGTCTTCCATTACTTGCACTGCACCAGGTTCGGTCCATACTCCTTTTTCGGTCGCTACAAAAGAGTTCCCTTCAATAGTGAAATCTACTCCGTAGGGGTTTTGTGGATTGTTATAGATTGGTTGGTCAAAACCAAGCACTACATATCCACCTAATGCACCGAGGCTTAACCCTCTTTCTTTACTCTCAAAAAACTCAACTGGATTATCCCAAGCATTTTCACAACGGAATTGCCCAGCTGCTGGTTGATATTCCAATATTTTTGTGGCATAGCAATTGCGAGTTGCGTAAGTGATAACTTTATTTGATGAGGATTCTGTGTCGTTAGATAAAGTGATAGTATATTTGATCACATCTGAAGCGATTTGTTGTGGAGTGCTGTTGAGAGTATATTGAATAACTTTATATCCGTTTTCTCCGTCAACCAATTCGGCAGTGCCATGTTTTAACTCATCGGCATTGTCAAGTGTTAATCTACAAGCAGTTTTTTCGGTCGATTTATAGAAGTTTGTATTGGCTATGACATCATATGTTTGAGGCTCAACGCTCTCGGGATCTATATAAGACTTAATTGAAGAAGTTGTCAATCCCAGTATTTTTACAGGAAAAGTGTTAGTAATAGTCTCTCCGTTATAAGTAATAGAAACAGTGAATGTCGTTTCGCCTTTTACTCCACCTAAACGTGTGAGTTGCATTCTTGTTTGGTTCATGTGAGCGTTTATGGTGCTCAATTTTATGATTGAGTTATCGCCCGAAGATGTGGTGATTGTAATACCTTCCATTTTTGATATATCGGTTTTAGTCGAAATCTCATCGGGATAGGTAAATAGGTCGTTGAAATAGATATAGGAACTCTTACTTGCATCAGAGCCGACTTCCTCATAAGAATACTCTTTAGGGACAAATTGAGACCCTGCTTGAATGGTAAATGCTGTTGCCAATAACATAAACAGCATTGTAAAACAAAACTTTTTCATGTTACAAAATGATTTTATAAGATTGGTTTGAAATTTTCACGATATAAAGGTTGCCTTTGGCAAGACCTGTGATAGTGTTTCCATTATTCACTATGGTCGATTTCATAAGTGTACCTTGAGCATTAAAAATTTCTACTTGTTGTGAAGAGTCAATGCCGGTAATCATAATGTTGCCCGAAACAGCGAAAACATTTGCTCGTTCAACATCAATAATGTCAACCGAACTAAAATCGGCAGTAACTGATATATTTACTTTTTGGGTTACTACTTTGCCATTAGAATTAAAAGCTATTTCGACAGTCGTATTTCCTCGTTTCAAAGGAGTGAGCACCAAATTTCCTTTAATGATTTCGGCTTTAATAATTGATTCATCTGCTATATTGCTTACACTTTTCACGATAGCAGCATTGCGAGAATCATTGTCGTTTACTTTGTCGGCAAGTGTGATTTCTACTGAATTTTTGTCTTCGATAATTACATCGTCAAAGTCTTCAACTATAGGAGCCTCATTATCGGGGAAAATAAACATTGCTGAATACCAATAGCGTTTAATAGGTTCTTGATATTGAATCATTTCCCCTTCAGGGTTTAAAATGGCATAAATCCATTTTTGGGTGGCAATGTTTTCGCCTACATAAAACGACGCATAAAGATTGCCGTCTTTGGGGTTGCATTGGAGAGCGCCACCATAAAAATATAAGTCATCAAATGAACTGTCATATATTTCTTCGCAAGCACCTTCGGCGTATGCTTCATCGGGGTTTGTGAGGTCTATATTATCCCAATCTATGGCATCAATATTAAAGCGATATAATACACAGTTTCTAAACCAGTTGATTTGACCAAGGCTTGGGTCGGTATACACGAAGTAAAGCGCATTTTCGGTCTCACTAGCAGTCAACGAACCGGCTGTCCAAGCATACCATGATTGGGGGATGCCTCCTGTATCAATGCGCACTTTTTTTGTCTCGAGAGTATATTGGTCAATACACATGAGTTGTGAGCCATTCCACGCATCACCATTCCAGCCGTAGGGATAATTAAGATTATCTTCATTCCCTTCTTCTTGATAGTTTACGCCTACCCATATATCTCCATCTTTGCTTTGCGCCATGGTTGAAAAACAACCTTCAATAATTGTGATTATTTCATCGGTTTCGGGGTTGATGACGAGCACTCCTAAGTCTTGTTTAATAGCAAATACATAATCTTGAGTGCGGAGCATCATTCCTATTTGGTTTTGGTATAAAGGACCAAGACCATCGGCATTGCTTACTTCGTTGCCCGTAATCAAATTATTTTCAGTGCCAGCAATAGGTTTTTCAGAATCCCAAGTAAAGATTTTGCCTTGTTCGTCCCACTTGAATACATATATACCATTTGATGTTCCTACATAAAATTTTTTATTGTCAACAAAACACACACCACGACCATCAGCATCAGATTTGTTGTTTTCATTAATCGAAATAAGAGGATGCACTTCATCTCCAACAGGTTTTAGTGTGTTTTTGTGCAAAATAGTAACACGCCCCGATTTCATATCGCCCGATTCTCCGGGGTCTTTATCTTGCTTGCCAGTTATTACAATAAAATCGCCGTAAAGTTGACCATATTGAGCGGTGCAACCAAGCGAATACTCATAATTGTTGGCCATCTGCATGATGAGATAGTCGATAGTCTCTGTTTCAGGATTCCAGAAGTTTAAAGTACTATTGTTATGTCCATACCAGTCTTCGTTGAGGACATAAACACCATTTGTGTAATTTTGTGCAATAGATTGCAATGAACAGCCGGCAATCAATGTACATGTGATTAAAGAGTAAATCGTTTTCATATATTGAGTTTTAATTTGTAATAATCAATTAAGGATTAGGAAGATATGAGTTGTCTATATGAAGGTCTTCGGCACGGCATATTTCAGTTGAGGTTTCGCCAAGCCAACCACATGCTTGGTTTACGCCTGTGAAAACACGAATAAAATCCACTGCGTCGAGATGAACATGGTTGCCATTCCGGTCAACAGCCCAATCGATGTTGAAGCAACTTTTATCTTCAACTTCATTAGGGTGATTGTCGGCGTATCCCCAATCATAGGAATAGAGAACATAGTAACTACCTGTGCCACTTTCATCAATCCCATTCGATGGCAATAGAGTCCCGGTAAATGTCATCTCATCGGCCTCAATCCATTTAGGGAAGTAGTCTTGACGGTGATATGAGTTCTTTTCAATATAACCTGTTGTGCCATTGTTGGCAATCCATTGAATATAGGTGGAGTCGGTAATTGGAGTTTGTTTAATAGGTGTTGCAACATGGTCGGCAGGAGTGCGATAATATGTTACCGAATAGTTATGAGTAGTTGTAGGGTTATAGTATTCGCTACCTGCAAGTTCATACCATTCATCATCGGGCTTGCCATTACCATTTCGGTCAATAGAAACCATTACGATACCAGGCTCGGCACTCCCTCCCGATTCGGGCGCATTGGGGTTGGGATTGGCTTCGGCATAGAATGAGTTGCCGAGAATTTTGAAATCCATCTCTCCAGGCATATTCACTACTGCATGATCAAAGCCAAATGTTACATAACCACCATATCCACCGAGCGATATGAGTACGTCATTTTTGTCGGAAATGCATTCCAATACTTTTTTTAGCATAGACTCCTCGGTGTCGCCCTCTTTGTATTTTGGTAGTTCGTTGACAAACTGTCCAGGCGCAGGACGATATTCATAAACATTAGTAATGTATTTGCTATAAGCAACTTGCTCGCTCCATACAACGACTTTTATATAGTGCTCAACTGGGTCGGTATCGTCGATGATATTTAGTCGAAGATTATATATGCCAGGTTCTTTTCGTGCGAAATATAAATCTCGTTCGGTTGAGATAACCGAATCATTGCCAAGGCTATCAATTATCGACCAACGATATGCTTCGCCAAGAAATTCGGGGTGAAGATGCAAAATTCTCATTCGCTCAATGGCATATTCTTCATCAATGCCAAGGCTCACCATCTCTATCTCGGGTTCGCAAGCCGATAGGGTGGCTGTTAAAAAGGTTGCAGTTAATATTTTGTATAAGTTTTTCATTGAGAGTTATTATTTATATAGGAATACCATATGGGCGGGAATATCGCCAGTGCGTACACTCCACTTTTTTTCCCCTTCGCGACTATAGCAGTGCAAAGCACCACTTGAAACATAATTTTTTGCGTCGGTTACATATATGTCACCAGTAATGGGGTGCACGTTTATGCCGTAGGGGATCTCAATTTCTTTTTCAGTACCATCAGTGATGAAATGGTCGGTAACGAGTTCTTTTGTTCGTACATCAATAATGCCGTAGGCAATATGGTTTTTTTCTTCTTGATTGCTCCACTCCACGCTATAGAAATAGAGTGAATCGCCTTGAATATGCATTTCGGAGCAAGGAATTTCGAGCGTGTCAGTAACTACCATTTTGCGAGAGAATCGGCTCTCTTTTTCGAGTACAAATATTTTAGAGCGAACCGACCCATAATTGCCACGAGATGTAACCCAAAGTTTGCCATACTTGTCGGCTTCGATGCGATGAAGGTTGATGCCCACGGGAATTTTTTCAACTTGTGTCATGCCAAATTTTTCTACAACCGAAATGGTGTAGTCATATTTAGGTACGCGATATCCGCCTGAATTTGCTACATAGATATATTCTCCTACGATTTCCAATTCATCGGGTTGGTATCCTACGGTACATTTGCCTGTAATCGCAAGTGAAGTGGTGTCGATGCGATATACTGCTCCTAATTGTGCATCGGGGTCAATTGCAACGGGCCCTACATAGGCTGATACATAGGCATTGCCTTTATCAAATTTAATGTATCGGCAGTTAGGTATGTCGATTTGTCCTATGCGAACTAATGAGTGTGCATCCATTACCTCGACTTTGTGTGAGCAGTTTATAACGGCATATATTTTGTCGCCATATATTTGAATATCGTTGCCCACGTCGCCTAATTCTTTGATGATGGTAGGGTTGCGCTCAGCATACATGTTTCGCACATAGTAGGCATTTTTGAAATCTACAAAGTCGATTGAGGCTTTGTTGCTACCCATATTGCCCTCGTTAAGTAGGTACATGCCAATGGGATTGACCTCGGTGGTGGGTTCAAATGGGAGAATGTCATACTCTGTAGGTACCACCAACTCATCTTCTCGACAACCGGTGGCACAACAGAGTAATAATGAAAAGAGTATGAATAGAGAATGATTTTTCATTAATTCAAATGTTAAAGTTCAACAACAAGGCCGAATCGGTAATTGCGTTTTGGCATAGGGTAGTTCAAAATCACATCATAATCTTGTGAAAATAGGTTGTTTACCTCTGCAGTTGCTTTGAAATCTACTTTGCCTATTTTAAATGATTTCATTAGAGAAATGTCGCTTGTGTACCAAGGTTGGGTGTGATTGTAACGAATGTTTTCTTGTTGGTTATAGCGTTCACCAGTGTAAATGAAACTATAATTCAAGTGCCAACCTTTCCAATCGAGCATGAGAATAGCCGAACCACTATGCCAAGGGATATAGGGTATTTGGTGTCGATAATAGTTATCGGCAGGGTTTGTCACATCAATAGCTTCTTGATAAGTATATTGGAATTTTGCAGTGAAATCAATGTCGCAAGGCAACCCAAAAGTGCCACCTATTTGAGCGTCAATACCTTTAATCTCAACTTTGCCGAGATTGAGCATTGTCCAACGGAATTGTTGCCCTTTGGGATATGCTACAATCTTGTCTTTTACGTCGTTATAGTATATGTCGGTTCCAACTTTGAAGTATTTGAACCAACTTTTTTCTCTAACTATATCATATAATACTCCCACATTATATTGTATAGCAGTTTCGGGCTTAAGATAAGCATTGCCCATATCGGTATAATATAGGTCGTTAAAAGTAGGCATGCGATAACTGTGTTTGTAAAATGCTCTTATGACAAAGTTAGGGCGTTTAAAAGGTTTGTATGAAGCAAATATGCCTGGAGTGATTTTGAATTTATCAGGAGCCTCATCGCGATCTCGTTGTTCTTCATTTACATATGTCATCAATCCCGATGCTTGCAATTTGAAACAGTCCCACAATGATAGTGCTGTAGCCAATGATGCCCAATGGGTAGTGCGGTCGACATCCATATATTCCGACAATCCATTCCATTGAAAATCATATGCTAACGATAAATCCCAATTTGGTAAAATCCTATATCTGTTTGCCCAAGATAGATATACCTCTCTTTGCTTATAGATGTTGTCGACATGAATAAGTTTGTCATCGTTATTTACATATCTTGTGTAGTCAAAAGCATATTTGGCGTTTATTTTTGAACTGAATTTATGAGTAAAATTATATTCAAACATTCCTTGAGCAAAGGAGTTGCGGTCCCAAAGCCTTTCACCGCGTCGCCATACATTGTTTACGATAGCACCAGGCACTCCTCGTTCAGAATTGTAGTGATATAGATATACTTTCCATCGACCTTTGGGTAGAAAACCATATAATCCACCCTCAAGACGTACAGCATCAATATCTCCATTCTCACGAACGGCTGTAGTGTCGTAGGCGAGTTCGCCCGATGGAGTTACACGACGATAACGAAATTTGTATTTGCCCGACGAACTAACCCACTCGGTGTTAAAACTCATGCTTATGGTTTCATTGAGTTTGTGGTCAAAAGTAAGTGATGGGTTGAAAAGGTCGAATGAGCCAGCTCGCAATCCCACTCGTAAGTGGCTCGTTTCACTCTCTTTAAATTTGGGTAATCGAGTGTTGAGGTATATTGACCCAGCTGAACCAAATTCGCGTGCTGATTGGAAAATTTCGCTCTTTTGACCATTATATAGCGATACTGATTCGATATTTTCAAGTGAATATTTTCCAAGGTCTACTTGACCATTTTGTGCATTACCTAACTCGATGCCATTGTAATATACACCCATATGGTTTGTACCCATTGAACGTATATTGACTGTTTTAATGCCACCAACGCCTCCATAGTCCTTGAGTTGTACTCCCGAAAAATACCTTAAAGCATCGGCTACACTATGAGAACGCAATGCTTCTAATTCTTGTCCACCTAATCTTTGTGCTGGAATGACCTCCTTGTAGGATTGTGCAGTGACTATGACCTCATTGAGAAGTGTGCTGTCGAGGGGTGAATATTCATCATCTGTAGGTGATGTGGCTGAAACTGAATGTGCTAGCAAAAGAAAAATGAATGAGCCTGTAAAAATGCGTCTTACCATTTTGTTAATTAATAATTTATGTAATTAATCAAAATAGCTTTGAGGAGACACTTTGTCAAGCCTGAAAATGTGAGCGCACTCCTATCTTGTATAGGGTGGCAGAAACAAAGAAAAAAGAAGACGAGTGCTAACTACATGTCTTAACTTTTCAAAGCTCATACCTCGTAAGCTATTGAAATAAATGTAGTGGCAGGTCTTCTGACTCGTTTCCTCATCCCGACGCCTTCCCAAGGACTTTCGCCTCAGTGGCAGGTTTTGAATGTCGGTGAGTGATAATGAAACTCACAGCAGCGGGGACTGTCCAGGATTTACACCTGATTCCCTATTAAGTGGAGTGACCCGGTTGGGTATCCACACCATTACATTGACAAAGGTAGATGTTATAAATTAATTAACCAAATAATTAGTGTGTTTTCTTAAAGAAAAAGTGCGACACTCAACGTTGAGTATCGCACTTTGCGTTATTTATATCTCTGAGAGATTGTAGATTAGTTGTTTTCGGGACGAAGTTTGCGAACAGTAACAGCTGTTTGCCACATTTCGCTTTCGCGAAGAGCTTTGAGTTCTTCTTCGAGTTTTTCGCGATAATCGGGTTGAGAGTTGCTGTCGATTGAGATTTGAGCTTCGTTACCTGATTTTACGCTATCATAAAGTTGTTGAACAACCGGTTTGATTGCATCGTGGAATGGACCCATCCAGTCGAGAGCACCACGTTGAGCTGTTGTAGAGCAGTTAGCATACATCCAGTCCATACCGTTTTTAGCGAAGAGAGGCATCAATGATTGAGTCAATTCTTCAACTGTTTCGTTGAACGCTTCAGAAGGAGTGTGGCCGTTTTCACGGAGCACTTCGTATTGAGCGAGCAACAAACCTTGGATAGCACCCATCAATGAACCACGTTCACCTGTGAGGTCAGAAGTTGCTTCACGTTCGATAGTAGTTTCGAAGAGGTAACCTGAACCGATACCGATACCGAGAGCAAGAGCGCGGTCAGTAGCACGACCTGTAACGTCTTGAGATACTGCGTATGATGAGTTCAAACCGCGACCTTCGAGGAACATTGTACGCAATGATGTACCTGAACCTTTAGGAGCAACGAGGATAACGTCAACATCAGCAGGAGGAACTACGCCTGTGCGGTCGCTCCAAGTGAGTGCGAAACCATGAGAGAAGTAAAGAGCCTTACCTGGAGTAAGATATTGTTTGAGGGTAGGCCATACCGACATTACAGCAGCGTCAGAAAGAAGACACATGATGATAGTACCTTTTTCGCAAGCTTCTTCGATGCTGAAAAGTGTTTCGCCAGGAACCCAACCGTCGTTGATTGCTTTTTCAAATGTTTTACCTTGACGTTGACCAACGATTACATTGAAACCATTGTCACGAAGGTTCATACTTTGACCGGGGCCTTGAACGCCATAACCGATCACAGCTATAGTTTCGTCTTTTAAAATTTCACGAGCTTTTTCTAAGGGAAATTCTTCGCGGAGGATTACATTTTCTTCAACTCCGCCAAAATTCATTTTTGCCATAATTGAATGTTATATTAGTTTTGTATGATTTTGTTGCAAATTTACGGCTTTTATCGCAAATTAGCAACAAAATGCAATTAAATATTTAATTTTTGTGTCAATTTTTGCTTTTAAATGTAATTTTTGCTCTACAATTTGCCGTTTCATTGACTAAAATTTCAGTTTCGGCAATGTTTTCGTTGCATTTTGTGCGAATGTGAGCTTTGTCGCCAAAATGAGTTTCATATATATATTGAATTTCAAATCGAGAAATATCATTGTTGTCAAAAAACTCAATATCCCATTGGTCGAGGAATGCGTCCATGTATCTCACACTATTCACATGGCGGTTAAAGTCGATGTCGCTCACTTTAAATCGGTGTTGAGCCGATAGTGTGGCTTCGTCCTCTTTCACCGGCATTAAACGGCTTTGCTTTGCAATGGGGCAAGGACGATCGTTGATAGTTTCGGTAAGCCACGAAATACCGGTAAGGTCCGATGGGCGACGGGTGTCCATATCGATAGCAACCCATATTGTGCGCACATATCCTATCGTTTCGCCATTGCCGTCTTGGATTTCCATATTACGTTCTGAATAAAGGCGATTAAAACCTTCAATCCAAGTGGTGAGGCTATATTCTTCATTCACGCCGGGGTAGCGAGTCATTTCGATTGACATGCGGCTCAATACCCAACCCGAGTTGAACTTAATCATGTCGCTATATCCAACACCGAGAATGTTGGCATGTTCGGTAGCAATCTCAATCACTCGTTGAGCGATGAGAGTGATAGGCATTTGGCGCTGAGCATTACATTCGCCGGCAGTGAGAAAATATTTATGAGTATGTTCCTTTGGCCTCATTATATAATATGTGTGATTAAATTAACCCTTCGGCACGGCGGCGGGCTTGTTCTTCAAGGAACATTGTTACATATTCTTGAGTTGATTTAGTGATTGCCACACGACCGCTACGCACAAATTGGCGAATGTCATAGTTTTTCAACTCTTCAAACAATGCTTCTGTTTCGTCGTTGTGTCCCGATTTCTCAATCACAGTATATTCTTTGGTGATTTCGAGAATTCGTGCATTATGGCGACGAATGATTCCTTCGAGGTTTTTCTCGTTGAGGAGTTGCTCGGTAGGCACTTTGTAGAGGGCAATTTCTTGATACACAATCTCGTCATCAGTGTAAAGGAATGATTTCAACACATCGATGCGTTTCTCGATTTGTTTTACCACTTTTTCCATTGTTACACGGTCGCTCCATGTGGTAATGGTGAATTTGTGTATCCCTTCGATTGATGAGGGGCTCACCGAAAGACTCTCGATGTTGAGGCAACGGCGAGTGTATATAATTGAAATTTGGTTGAGCAACCCAACTTGGTTTTCAGAGAAAACTGTTACTGTAAATAATTGTTTTTCCATATCGGTTACAGTGGATTAGTTGATTTGATACTTCTCATTAGCGTTGAGCATGATGTCGTCAACGGCAGCTCCGGCAGGTGTCATTGGGAAAATCATGTCGGTGGGGTCGATGTTCACGTTGAGCATATATGCGCCTTTGTGGTTGAGCATACGTGCAATCGCATCATCGAGTTGTTCGCGAGTCTCAACGTTTTCAGCGGTGATGCCATAAGCATTGGCTATCGCTACGAAATCGGGATTTACCATTGGAGTTTGTGAGAAACGGCTGTTGAAGAAAAGTTCTTGCCATTGACGCACATTGCCAAGGAAATTATTGTTGAGAAGTATTATTTTCACATCGGTGCCATATTCCATAATGGTTCCGAGTTCTTGAATAGTCATTTGCAATCCGCCATCGCCGGTGAAGAAGCACACAGTGCGTTCGGGAGCTCCCATTTTAGCACCGATAGATGCAGGTAGACCAAATCCCATTGTTCCGAGACCTCCTGATGTGAGAATACTCTTGGGGTCGGTGTAACGGAAATAGCGTGACGAGAACATTTGGTTTTGTCCCACATCGGTAACCAAAACCGCTTTGTCGCCGGTGGCTTTTGATACTTTATGCGCCACTTCGCCCATTGTCATAGTGCCTTCGGTGCGGAATACCTCGCGTTCGATAACCTTTTCGCGTTCCACTTTGGCACATTCGTCAAATGTCTTGAGCCATTCGCTGTGGTCGGCAGGGTTGATGAGTGGCAGAAGTTTTTCAAGCACTTCGCGAGCATCGCCATGGATTGTAGCATCGGTTTTGATATTTTTGTCAAATTCCGATGAGTCGATGTCGATATGTACGATTTTGGCTTGAGGAGCATATTTAGAAGTGTCGCCGGTTACACGGTCGTCAAATCTCATACCTATCGCAATAATCACGTCACTACGATTTGTGTTGATATTAGGCCCGATATTGCCATGCATACCGAGCATACCTTTGTATAGACGGTGGTCGCTTGGCATGGTTGAAAGCCCGAGAAGCGTTGCAGCTACCGGAATGTCGGCTTTTTCAGCAAAAGCGGCAAGCTCTTTTTCAGCCCCTGAAATCATCACACCATGTCCCGAAAGAATCATCGGGCGTTTTGCCGAATTGATAATATCGGCAGCAGCCTTTAAATCCTCATCGTTGATTTTGGGGTAGGGGATATAACTACGTATATATGTGCATTTTTGGTGACTCCATTCGAGAAGTCCGTTTTGAGCATCTTTTGCGATGTCAAGCACTACCGGACCGGGACGGCCGGTATTAGCAATATAGAATGCACGAGCCACTGCCCAAGGTATATCTTCGGCACGACGAATTTGGTAAGCCCATTTGGTGATTGGTTGGGTGATACCTACCACGTCGGTTTCTTGAAAAGCATCGCTACCAAGGAATGAAGAGGCAACCTGTCCGGTGATGACTACCAATGGAGTACTGTCCATTAGAGCGTCGCTCAAGCCGGTGATTACATTCGTAGCAGCAGGTCCTGATGTTACAATGACAACGCCGGGACGACCTGTTACACGGGCATAACCTTGTGCAGCATGAGTTGCGCCTTGTTCGTGGCGAACGAGAATATGTTTTAATTGGTCGGTATAATCATATAGTTTATCGTATACCGGAATTATAGCGCCACCGGGATAGCCGAATACGAGGTCGACTCCTTCTGCTATCAATGACTTTATTAAAGCCTCGGCACCTGTTATTCTCTCATTCATATAATTGTGAATTTTTAATTTTAAATTATGAATTATGCATTATAAATTACTCTCTCACTCCTCCTTTGTCGGCTGATGTAACCATTGAGGCGTAAGCACGCAATGCTTTTGAAATCACGCGGTTGCGACTGCGAGGGGTAAATGCCTCTTTGCCGCGAGCTTCCTCCTCTTTGTGACGATTTTCCATTTCTTCATCGCTGATTTCCACACTGATAGTGCGTTGAGGAATGTTGATGTCAATGATGTCGCCATCGCGAACGAGTCCAATGTTACCACCTGCTGCAGCTTCGGGAGAGATGTGGCCGATTGACAAGCCTGATGTGCCACCTGAGAAACGACCATCGGTAATCAATGCACACTCTTTACCCAAGTGTTTACTTTTAATATAGCTTGTGGGGTAGAGCATTTCTTGCATGCCGGGGCCTCCTTTAGGTCCTTCGTGAGTGATTACTACCACATCACCGGCTACTACTTTGTCGCGAAGGATACCTTCAACAGCGTCTTCTTGTGATTCGAATACTTTAGCGGGGCCACGGAAGTGAAAAATGCTTTCATCTACACCGGCGGTTTTTACCACACAACCATCGAGGGCGATGTTGCCACGTAATACTGCCAATCCGCCATCTTTCACATAAGCATGTTCAAAGTCACGAATGCAACCTTTTTCACGGTCGGTGTCGAGGGTTTCGTATGTGCAGCTTTGAGAGCCAAGTATGATGTTTTTCTTTTCGCCCGGAGCGCTTTTCCACATCGCTTCGGCTTCGGCATCGAAGTTTTTACCTCCGATAGCATATTTTTCTATAGCGTTGCCAAGAGTCAAACCATCAACACGTTTTACCGATGTGTCGACGATGCCTTGGTCGGCAAGAACTTTCATGATTGAGATGATACCACCTGCGCGGTTCACATCTTGAATGTGATATTTTGAGTTAGGAGCCACTTTGCACAATACCGGAGTTTTGCGAGAAAGGGCGTCGATGTCGGCCATTGTGAAGTTGGCTTCGGCTTCATGAGCTACGGCAAGAAGGTGGAGTACTGTGTTGGTCGATCCGCCCATAGCAATATCGAGGGTCATTGCATTGAGCATAGCTTGACGAGTGGCGATATTACGAGGCAATACGCTTTCATCATCGTCATAGTAATATGCAAAAGTGTTTTTTACGATTTGTTGAGCGGCTTTTTTGAATAGCTCGGTGCGATTGGCGTGAGTAGCCACGATTGTGCCATTGCCGGGGAGAGCCAAGCCGATAGCCTCGTTGAGCGAGTTCATAGAGTTAGCAGTAAACATTCCTGAGCAAGAACCACAAGTAGGACAACCGCATTGTTCGAGTTTTGTGACAGTTTCGTCATCAACGCTATCGTCGGCGGCATCAATCATGATGTCGATAAGGTCGAGAGGACGATCGCCAAGACGACCGGCTTCCATTGGACCTCCCGATACGAAGATTGCAGGGATATTTAATCGCATGGCAGCCATGAGCATACCCGGAGTTACTTTGTCGCAGTTTGATATACACACCATGGCATCGGCCTTGTGGGCGTTGACCATATATTCAACCGAGTCAGCGATAAGATCGCGAGAGGGGAGCGAATAAAGCATACCGTCATGTCCCATTGCGATACCATCGTCGATGGCGATAGTGTTGAATTCAGCAGCGAAGTAACCTAGTTTCTCTATTTCAGCTTTTACGATTTGTCCAATTTCATGGAGATGAGTGTGTCCCGGCACAAATTGTGTGAATGAATTGACGACGGCAATAATAGGCTTGCCTATTTGCTCTTCTTTCATACCATTGGCACGCCAAAGCGCACGAGCGCCTGCCATTCTTCTTCCTTGTGTGCTTGCTGCACTTCTGAGTGGTTTACTCATAACTTTTTCCTCCGTTTTTAACTGCAATGCCTCCCAATGTGCGTTTTGTGCATGGTGGGGAGGCATCGTGTTATATATTATATATAATTAATGTGTAAATATCTACAATCATTTCGTAACCCTCCCTTGGTTATAGTCGACCGACGACCACCACCACATTTAGCAAGGGAGAATGATTAATGATTTGTTGTAAATATTGACGATTCATCTAACATTAAATTGAATTGCTTGCAAAATTATGCTTTTTAACAACAAAATGCAAATAAAACGACAATAAAAACAATTTATATGTCAAAAATGGAAAATATGAGGAGCGAATTTGGTGATTTTGAGGTTTGTTAATATAAGGAGATTGTCGATAAAATTCAAAGTGTTTGTTGATTTTGCTTTTTTTGAGTTATTTGGTGAGATAATTTGGCTAAAACTAATAAAAAAGAGTTTTTTGTCGAATTAAAATATCAAAGTGTTAAATGTTAAAACCGAAGAAAAAGTGCCAATATTTGTTTACTATTAGATATTTTATATTATCTTTGCAAATTGTTAGGTGTATTATGACGTAATGTACCGCAATAGTAATAAGAGAAAAGAGAAAAGATAAAAATAAATAACAATTATTCTATGTTTAATTAATTATTAATTTATGAAAAAGCTGTTTCTATTACTTTTGGCAGTCCTTTCAATAAGCCTTTGCGCGTCGGCTCAGACTCGTACGGTAAAAGGGGTTGTCGTGTATGCCGGAGACCAAGAGCCACTTCCTGGCGCTACTATTATTCCGGTTGGCGGCGGTAATGGTGTAGCAACCGACATCGATGGTAAATTTAGCCTCGAAGTGCCCGCTAAAGTAACAAAATTGAATGTATCTTACGTTGGTATGGTTACCAAGCAAGTTACAATCACTTCAGGTGAAATGCGTATTGAATTGACAAACGCAGAAAACAACCTTGACGAAGTGATGGTTGTAGCTTATGGTACTGCTAAGAAGTCAACCTATACAGGTTCGGCTGCAGTGGTTAAAGCTGACGACATCAACAAGGTACAAACTTCAAATGCCGTTAACGCATTGAATGGTAAAGTATCGGGTGTTCAATTGAACAACGCTACAGGTCAACCAGGTTCTAACAATCCCACAATCCTTATTCGTGGTATTTCTTCAATCAACGCCGGTTCACAACCATTGTATATCGTCGATGGCGCACCTTATGATGGAGATATCAACAATATCTCTACTCAAGATATCGAGTCAATGACAGTGTTGAAAGACGCTGCTTCAAATGCTCTTTATGGTGCTCGTGGTGCTAACGGTGTTATCGTAATCACTACTAAAAAAGGTAAACAAGGTGATGCTAAAGTAACTCTTGACGCTAAATGGGGTGCTAACACTCGCGCTACTCAAGATTACAACACTATCAAAGATCCAGCTCAATACTACGAAATGTATTATGGCGCATTGAAGGGTTATATGATGAACACCCTTGGCTATGGCGAAGCTGCTGCTCACGCTCAAGCTAATGCTGTAATGACTGGTAACGGTTCTTATGGTCTTGGTTATAATGTTTACAATGTGCCCGATGGTCAATTCCTTATCGGTACAAACGGTAAACTTAACCCTAATGCTACTCTTGGTAACTTAGTAAACTATAAAGGTACTGACTATTATTTGACTCCTGATAACTGGTTGGACGAAGCTTATAAATCAAGCCTCCGTCAAGAATACAACTTGGCTATCAACGGTGGTACTGATCGTTCTTCATTCTACGCTTCTTTGAGCTACCTTGACAACGAAGGTATCACAGCTAACTCTGACTACGAACGTTTCACCGGTCGTTTGAAAGCTGACTACCAAGTTAAAAATTGGTTGAAAGTTGGTGCTAACATGTCTTACACTCACTTCGACGCTAACTCACTTGGTGAAGACGGTGCTTCAAACTCTTCAGGTAACATCTTCGCATATGCTACTCGTGTAGCTCCTATTTATCCTCTTTATATCCGCGATGCTCAAGGTAACATTCGCAAAGATGATATGGGATTCTCAATGTATGACTTTGGTGAAGGTGACAATGGTGGTAGCCAACGTATGATGCTTTCAGGTGCTAACCCTTATGCAGAAAATCAACTTAACACTGATAACTACGAAGGTAACGCTTTCACTGCTCAAGGTTTCGCTGAAATCAAATTCCTCAAAGATTTCAAATTCACTTGGAACAGTGGTGTGACTGTTGACGAAACTCGTACTAACGCGTTTACTAACCCTTACTATGGTCAATATGCTTCTTCAAACGGTATGTCATATAAATATCATACTCGTTCAGTTGCTCAAAACCATCAACAATTGTTGACTTGGGGCCGTCAATTTGGCAAACACAATGTTGACGTAATGCTCGGTCACGAATACTATCTCCGTGATTACTACTACTTGTATGCTTCTAAAACTAACTTCTTAGATCCTAACAACCAAGAATTGGCTGGTGGTATCTCTGAAAACGGTTCTAACTCATACACTACTAAATACAACACTGAAGGTTACTTCGGTCGTGCTCAATATGACTACGATGGCAAGTACTTCGCTTCTGCTTCTTATCGTCGTGATGCTTCTTCTCGTTTCCACCCAGATAACCGTTGGGGTAACTTCTGGTCAGCTGGTCTTGCTTGGAACATCGCAAAAGAAGATTTCTTCACAGCTGAAATGTTCGACCTTTTGAAAGTTAAAGCATCTTATGGTTCACAAGGTAACGATAACATCGGTAACTACCTTTATGTAAATACATTCGACATTGTAAACTCTAATGGTAACCCTGCTGCTGTTCCTTCAATGATGGGTAACAAAGAAATCACTTGGGAAACTCAAGGAAACTTCAACGCCGGTGTTGACTTCGGTATGTGGAACGGTCGATTCAGCGGTACTGTTGAATACTTCTATCGTAAGACAACTGACATGTTGTTCTCATTCCCATTGCCACCTTCATTTGGTTATAGCTCATACTATGCTAACATCGGTGACATGCGTAACCAAGGTGTTGAAATCGAACTTCAAGCAACTCCTATCGTAACTCGCGATTTCTCTTGGGATGTTCGTTTGAACTTGACTCACTACAAAAACAAAATCACTTCTCTTCCTGAAGAACGTCGCACAATGGAATGTGACGGTGTAGAAGGTTACTCAAGCGGTAGCTACTACTATGGTGAAGGTATTTCACTCTACACTTTCCGTATGCACAAATATGCAGGTGTTGACGAAAATGGTAATTCTTTATGGTGGAAAAACATCGAAGAACCAGTTGTTGACGCTAGTGGCAACAAAGTTCTTGACGAAAACGGTAATGTTGTAACTAAAGTTGTAGGTAAAGAAACAACTGATCAATATTCAGAAGCTGACTACTATCTATGTGGTACTGCACTTCCTGATGTATATGGTGGTTTCGGAACTTCACTTGCTTACAAAGGCTTCGACCTTTCTGTTGACTTCGGTTTCCAAATCGGTGGTCAAGTTTATGATGGCGACTATGCAAGCTTCATGTCATCTCCAACCGCACGTAGCAAAGGTAACAACTTCCACGCTGACTTGTTGAACGCATGGAGCACTGATAACAAAGGCTCAAACATTCCTCGTTTCCAATTTGGTGATGAATACACAGCTTCTTCATCTGATCGTTTCTTGACTGATGCTTCTTACCTCAGCTTGAACAACATCAACTTTGGTTACACTTTGCCTTTGGCATTGACTCGTAAAGCCGGTATGGACAAAGTCCGTTTCTATGTATCTGCCGATAACATTTGGGTATGGTCAAAACGTCAAGGTCTTGACCCACGCCAATCTATCACCGGTGGTGCAACAAGCGCTTACTATGCTCCTATCCGCACAATCTCTGGTGGTTTGACATTGACTTTCTAAACTTAACAGTTGAAAATAAAAATGCATAATATGAAAACTAAAATATCAACATTATTTGTAGGGTTCGGTCTTGCCGCTTCGTCATTGTTGACTACCGGTTGTATCGAAGAAACATTCCCTACCAGCGGAGCTACTGAAGATCAGCTTGGTTCTTCGGCTAAAGCTACTGAAGCTTTGGTGTGGGCTATGCCTGCTTATCTTAACACTCCACTTTCGCATGCTGAAAACCACTATGAGTGGGGTTATGGTGCGATGATGCACATCCGTGACGTGATGACTACTGACTTTGCTGTAGTTGCTTCAGGTTACGACTGGTTCTCTTCTTGGGCTATGAATGAAGGCCAAAGCAATAACAATATCTATCCTCAATACATTTGGAACTTCTATTGGAAAAGTATCCAAACAACAAACAACCTTATTGCTGCTATCGACGAGGATAATGCAACTAATGCTCAATTAGGTATGCTCGGTAATGGTCTTGCGTTCCGTGCAATGTATTACCTTGATATGGCTCAAATGTTTGAATTCTTGCCAAGCGACATCTATCCTTCAGGTGTGAATGGCTCGGGTATCGATGTGACAAACTACACTGTGCCCATCGTTCGCGAAGGTATGACTGAAGCTGACGCTCGTAACAACCCTCGTGTAACTCGCGATTCAATGGCTATGTTTATTCTTGAAGACTTGAACAAAGCTGAAAAATATATCGCTAATTCTCCTTTCAATGGTAACAAAGCTCTTCCTGACCTTGCTTGTGTATATGGTCTTAAAGCTCGTTACTATATGTGGCTTGCCGGTGATGGCACAGGCGAAACAAGTCCTGTTCCTTACTTGCAAAAAGCTAAAGAAAACGCTCGTTTGGCAATCAACCTTGCAGGTGCTCCTATGTCAAAAGACGCATGTCTTAGCACTACAGCTGGCTTCAACACTCTCTCTGCTTGGATGTGGGGTTCTCAAATGGTGGCTGAAGATGATTGTGTGAAAACCGGTATCATCAACTGGACTTCTTGGATGTCAAATGAAACTGACTTCGGTTATGCTTCGGCCGGTGCATACAATATGATCGACGCAAGCATGTATAACCGTATGAGCGATACTGACTTCCGTAAACTTATGTGGAAAGCTCCTGCCGGAACTGCTCTTGATGGCAAATCTCAATGGTTGAAACCTTCTTATGCTGAAAGTACTCCTGTATATGGTTCATTGAAATTCCGTCCTGCTAATGGTGCTTACCAAACTCCTAACGAAGGTGCCGTATCGGCTTATCCTTTGATGCGTGTTGAAGAAATGTATTTCATCGAAGCTGAAGCTGCTGCTCGCCTTGGTGAAGGTACTGCTCTTCTTGTTGACTTCATGACTCAATATCGTGACCCTGAATATGTTTGCCGTGCTACTGATAATGATGACATCGTTGATGAAATCGTATTCCAAAAACGCGTAGAACTTTGGGGTGAAGGTCATTCATTCTTCGATTTCAAACGTCTTAACATGTCGGTTACTCGCGGTTACGCTGGTACAAACCACCAAGACGCAACTCGTTTCAATACTAACGGACGTCCTGCTTGGATGAGCTTTAGCATTGTTATCACTGAAGAAAATAACAACAAAGCCCTTAAAGGTTGGGAAAATCCTGACCCAAGTAGTAAATACACTCCATGGGTAGGTCAATAATATTTGAGTAAATTGCTTAAATTGAAAAAAGAGAAAAATTATGAAAAAAATTAATCTTATATTAGGCGCGTTGGTTTGCTTGTTTGCATTCTCAGCTTGTACCGATGAAGTAGATTACACTCCGGCTTCGCCTGAAAGTGCAAATGGAGTTTACTTCCCCAGCACTTCACAAGCATCTGTTACTCTTAAGTCAGATGCTAATACATATGATGTGCAAATTTGCCGTACTGACACTGCTGCTGAACAAACTGTTCAGTTGACAGTTGAAACTAATGACACTGTTGGTGCTTTGCAAATTCCTAATACAGTAACTTTCGCTGCAGGTCAATCTTCAGCAAATCTTACTATCAACTATGACTTCGCAAAAATGGGTTATGGTAACGAATTTGCTGTTCAAGTTTCTATCGACCCTGCTGTTGCTTCAACTGTAGGTCTTTCAAGCTATGCATTTACAGTTTCTGTTCCTGAACCTTGGAAATCTCTTGGTATGGCAACATTCACTGATGCGTTCTTCTTCTATGATACTTACAAAGTAGAAGTTCAACAAAATGAACTTGATCCAACTTATTTCCGTTTGGTTTATCCATATCACGAAGCACTTGAAGTTGACGATGATGGTTATTGGGGTGGCCCATGGGAAAATACCGACGAATACTTGTATTTCCAAATCTTGCAACCAGGTGAATCATTGGGTGGTGTGACCATTACAAAGAATGACCTCGTTTACTTCGAACCATTCAACACTGGTTGGAACAATCCAAGTTATGATGCTGAAGTGATGTTGTATCACCCTGCTCACTTCTCATCATTGGCTAACGAAGCATCTTTCACTTATAACGCTGTACAAAGTTACCAAGAAAATGGTCTTCCAGCTATCGTACAACTCGCACCTATGTATTATATGGATGGTGTTGGTGGTTGGAACCATACTCAAGAAGATGGTTATGTTTCTATCGTGTTCCCAGGTGTAGTAGTAAAAGACTATTCTGTAGGTATTGAGTATGCAGGCCGTTTCACAAATGTAAGCGACGAAACATATGCTGACTTTAACGTATCAATGGGTAAAGATGTAGCTTCTGTAAAAGTAGGTATGGCAATTTCTGCCGATCCTAATGCAGTTGTGGCAGGTATCTTGAACGGTTCAATTGAATCTGTAGAATTGACAGAAGCTGGTTCAGCTCGTTTGGCAATGGAAACTCCCGGTGAGTATATTGCTGTTGCAATCTCTTTCGATGCTGAAGGCAACGCAAAAGAAGCTGCTATGGCTGAATTTGAATACGTTGGAGCTGGTGGTCCTGTTTGGAACTCTCTCGGTATGGGTCAATATACTGAAGGATTCGTTTGCAGCTTGTTCAATGTTCAACCAGTTTCTTATGCAGTTGAAGTACAAGAAAGCGAAGACACTCCAGGTCTATATCGTTTGGTTAATCCTTATGGTGAAGCTTATCCTTATAACGAAGCAGGTGACTGGGATGCAAGCAAAGATTATTATCTCGAAATTAACGCTCAAGACCCTGAAGGTGTTTACATCGAAACTCAAAAACTTGGCTTTGACTGGGGTTATGGTATGTTCTCAGCAAGTAGCTATGCTTACATGTTGATGGCTAACAACGATTTTGAAACAATCAAGGCAGCTGGTTACTGTGGTAAATTACAAGATGGCGTAATCACATTCCCAACTCAAGGCTTGTTGGTTACAATGGAATCTGAAGATGGATGGTATTATGCAAATGTTGCATACGACGAAAATGACCAACCTATCCCAGGTAGCGGTTCATTCAAGTTAGTTCTCCCTTCTGCTGCTAAATCAAGCAAATCAGTAAAAGCTATTGTTAATACACAAAACATTAACAAAAAGAAAGTTTCTGGTCAAAGACTTAAAAAATTCGAAAAATCACTTCCTCAAAAATTTCAAAAGAAATAAGAATTGATTAATCTCTGATATAAAAGCACGGTTCATTGAATCGTGCTTTTTTGTTTGCAAGCATCGAACCTTATCAGGTTCGTTTTTTTTGTGTTGTGACCTGTTCCCGGAGATTTCGCCTGTTGGCTCAATTAGCATTGGCTTTCAATAGGCTGCATTCGGCAATAATCAATCAAGATTGATATATTGCACTCATTTGCACAATTGTCCCCGGCTATCGAGAATCATTCCTTCGGAATTCTCAATGCGCATTTTTTACCGTGACCCTATTGGATGTTTTGAAAGAAATGTGTTATCAGGCGAAGTTAGAATGTCATTTGATAGGGAAATATCATAAAAAGGTTGTCGAATGACAAATTCGAAAAGTCATTTGATGGAGAAGTGTCATAAAAGGTTTGTCCGAATGGCAAATTCGAAATGTCATTTGATAGAGAAATATCATAAAAGGGTTGCCGAATGACAAATTAGAAATGTCATTTGATGGAGAAGCGTCATAAAAAGGTTGTCCGAAGGACAAATTCTTGATAGCCGTAGGTTGAGGGCATAGCCCGAAACCTACGGAAACGGAATCCCCTCCCACCACGAGCCTGCAAAGGCTCGCTTCTTTACAAACACGAAAAATAAAATAGAAATTGAGATTTATTAGAATAAAAACATTACCTTTGTCTATATGAGTTTTACAAAATTGATATATCACATTGTATTTAGTACAAAATATCGTCAAAATACTATTCCTGTAGATTTTGAGCGGGATTTATATGCATTAATCTTGCATATAGTGAATAAACAAAGTGGGCATTTGCATAGGATAGGGGGAATGCCTGACCATATCCATATGTTGGTTGATATTCCCACAAATATCTCGGTTGCAAATTTTGTGAAGAAGATAAAACAAGAATCAAGTTTTTTAATGGCTCAAAATCCCAATTTCCCCAATTGGAATGGGTGGGAGGAAGGTTATGGAGCATTTACATATTCAGTTGCGGAACTACAAGCAGTTAAGGCTTATATAAAAAATCAAAAGGAACATCATAGACGAATTTCGTTTATTGAAGAATATAGGGCATGGTTGATAGAAATGGGTGTGTCTCCTGATGAGCCTTATTTCCCGAAATTGGATTAAATGATTGAATCGAACCTTATCAGGTTCGTTTTTTTGTGTTGTGACCTGTTCCCGGAGATTTCGCCTGTCGGCTCAATCCCCGGCTATCGAGAACCATTCCTTCGGAATTCCCATTGTGCATTTTTTACCATGACCCTATTGGATGTATTGAAAGAAATGTGTTATTAGGCGAAGTTAGTTGTCCGAAGGACAAATTTTCGATAGCCGTAGGTTGAGGGCACAGCCCGAAACCTACGGAAATGGAATCCCCACCCACCACGAGCCTGCAAAGGCTCGCTTCTTCATTTTTGCTTTTTTATTTTTTGTTTTCAATATTCTTAATTTTTTTCTACCTTTGTAACAATGTTTAATCTATAAAAATAAAAAGAAAATTATGGCAAATTGGTTTGAGTGTAAAGCTCGTTTTGATAAAATGATGGAAAATGGTGCGCTTAAGAAAGTTACCGAACCATATATGGTTGACGCTCTCTCTTTTACTGAGGCAGAAGCTCGCATTATTGAGGAATTAACCCCTTTTGTGTCGGGCGAATTTTCGGTGTCGGCAGTAAAAAAAACAAAAATATCTGAAATATTCTGGGACGATAGCGCCGATAAATGGTATCTTGTGAAAGTGGCTTTCATTACTATCGATGAGAAAACTGCCGCTGAAAAAAAATCAGTGTCACAAATCCTTGTTGCCGGTAGTGACTTCAAAGGTGCTTATGACAATTTTATGGAAGGCATGAAAGGAACAATGGCCGACTTTGAAATCGTGTCAATTAATGAAACTCCTATCATGGATGTTTATAAAGCAAAATTATCTGCTCCCAAACCTGCAGATGAAGCTAATGCATAATTCATAATGCATAATTAACTTGGTCAAGCCTTGTTGAGCCCTTCGGGGATCTAATGTGTTATTTATAATTTATAATTTATAATTTATAATAACTATAGTCACAGTTTGAAATAGCAACTATTTAAATGAATGTAGGCGATAATATATTAAAGGTGCGCGAAACTATTCCTTATGGGGTGGAGTTGGTTGCTGTGTCGAAATTTCACCCTAATGAAGCGATAATGGACGCGTATGGGGTGGGGCAACGTGTGTTTGGCGAAAGTCGTGCTACAGAGCTAAAGGCAAAGGCTACTTCATTGCCCGATGATATAAAATGGCACTTTATCGGGCATTTGCAAACTAATAAAGTGCGCATGATAATGCCATATGTATCGCTTATTCATAGCGTAGATTCGGAGCGATTGTTGCGATTGATTGATGCTGAAGCCGCTCGCATCAACAAGGTTGTTGATGTGTTGTTGCAAGTGCATGTAGCACAGGAGGAAACTAAGTTTGGTTTTGCCCCCGATGAATTGTTGCAGTTTGTAGAGAGTGGCGTGGTCAATGAATTGGTCAATGTGAGAGTAGTTGGTGTGATGGGAATGGCTACAAATACCGACGATATTAATAGAATTACTGAAGATTTTAAGGCAATTAACCAAACTTTTCATAATGCACGTGCGTTGTTAAAAGAAAATAAAGATTTTGCCCACATCAGCATGGGTATGAGCGATGACTATCAATTAGCGATAGAGAATGGTAGCACCATGGTGAGAATAGGCTCCACAATCTTCGGATATAGGCAATATTGAATATAATAACATGAAAAATTAATGAATATGGACCAAAAAAAGACTAAAGGGAATTTAGTGGCGATTATAGCCATGTTCTTTTTGTTTGCAATGATTTCGTTTGTTACCAACTTGGCTTCGCCTATGGGTGACATTTTGAAAAATCAATTTTCAATACCCAACTGGCAAGGAACACTTGGTGTGTTTGCCAACTTTATCGCATATGCGGTGATGGGTATTCCATCAGGAGCTTTGCTCGCGAAAATGGGGTATAAGAAGACCGCTCTTTTAGCTATTGCGGTAGGTTTTATTGGAGTAGGTATACAAACACTTTCGGGTGTTGCTGAAAGTTTCGCAGTGTATTTGCTCGGTGCATTTATCGCCGGGTTCTCAATGTGTATGCTTAATACCGTTGTTAATCCCATGCTCAACACTCTTGGTGGTGGCGGCAAAAAAGGCAACCAGCTGATTCAATTGGGAGGATCTTGCAACTCGTTGGCCGGTACTGCGGTTATCGTGATGACCGGTATTTTGATTCCTTCAATCGCAAAAGCTCAAATTAGTGATGTGTTCCCATTGATGTATGCCGCTTTGGGTATCTTTGCATTTGCGTTCTTGGTGATTTTGATGTCGAGAATTCCTGAAACAAATAATAGTGTTGCGGCACAGGTAAAAGATGATTCAAAGATTGGTCCTATGTCGTTCCGCCATTTTGTGCTTGGCGCTATAGGAATCTTTGTTTATGTTGGTGTAGAAGTTGGTATTCCTAATGTGTTGCAAAAATGGTTGCAAAACGAGTCGTTGAATGTGTTGCAAGTTCAACAAGGCGCTGAAGCAATTGCCGCATCAGTCGCGGCTACATATTGGTTCTTGATGTTGGTAGGCCGCTTGATAGGGGCAGCAATAGGTGCAAAAGTGTCGGCAAAATCAATGTTGACAACCGTGTCGGCGGTGGGTATTGCATTGGTTTTGGGTGCAATCTTTATGTCGACCGAAACGTTTGTATCAATGCCGGTATTTAAAAACAGTCCCGATGGATTGTTCGGATTTGTAAATGTGCCAATTAATGCAATGTTGCTCGTGCTAGTAGGATTATGTACCTCAGTAATGTGGGGTGGCATCTTTAACCTTGCCGTAGAAGGACTCGGAAAATATACCGAACGTGCTTCAGGAATCTTTATGGCGTTGGTTTGTGGTGGTGGTGTATTGCCATTATTGCAAAATTTAGTCGTAGATATGCAAGGTGGCGTAGGTTATCAAGCCAGCTATTGGATTGTAGTGGCCGGATTGGGTTATCTATTGTTCTATGCATTAATCGGTTCGAAAGTGAAGCCGATTAGAAAATGATAAATAAATGAAATCATAGATATTCAAATGCGGGCTTGAAGTGGCTCGCATTTGTGTTTTAAGATAATTTTTTTATCTACATTTGGCTGTTTTTTATAGTGTGAAATTTGTCTAAATGATAGTTTTGTTGTACTTTCGTAAATTAATAAATAAAATCAGTAATTCAACATATAAATAAATAATATGGATACAAAGATATTGAACAAAGCGGCCGATAATATTCGCATTTTAGCCGCATCGATGGTAGAAAAAGCCAAATCGGGTCACCCTGG
This sequence comes from Muribaculaceae bacterium, assembly GCA_045576735.1. Taxonomy (GTDB): domain Bacteria; phylum Bacteroidota; class Bacteroidia; order Bacteroidales; family Muribaculaceae; genus RGIG4079. The sequence goes on along the minus strand of JAZNGZ010000083.1, from coordinate 7,723 downwards.
TGGAGCTATGGGTGGCGCTGACTTTGTCAATGTTCTTTATTCAAAATATCTCGTAACCGATCCCGACGATCCTACATGGATTGCTCGCGATCGTTTCTTTTTAGATCCCGGTCACATGTCGCCAATGCTTTATAGTGTGTTGGCTCTTACCGGAAAGTATACAATCGAAGAATTGCAACAATTCCGCCAATGGGGTAGTGTCACTCCAGGTCACCCTGAATTGTGTCCTGAACGTGGTGTGGAAAATACATCAGGCCCTCTTGGTCAAGGTCATACAATGGCGGTGGGAGCTGCAATTGCAGAGCGTTGTCTCGTTGCTCGTTTTGGCGACTTTTTGAGCCACAAAACATATGCGTTTATCTCTGACGGTGGTATACAAGAAGAAATTTCACAAGGAGCCGGTCGTGTGGCAGGTTATCTTGGGTTGAGTAATCTTATCATGTTCTTTGATAGCAACAAGGTGCAACTTTCTACCGATGTTGACGCTGTTACTACCGAAGATTATGCTGCAAAATATCGCGCATGGCATTGGAATGTGATTGAAATCGATGGTTGCAATCCTGTTGAAATTGCAGCAGCCCTTGATAAAGCTATTGCTGAAACAGAAAAACCAACACTCATTATTGGAAACACTACAATGGGTAAAGGTTGTGTGACTGCTGATGGCTCTAATTTTGAGGGACAATGTAGCACACACGGACAACCATTGAGTAAATCAGGGGCCGATTTCCCTAAAACAGTGGAAAATCTCGGTGGTGACCCTGAAAATTTGTGGGTAGTGTGGGACGATGTGAAAGAGCTATATGCTCAACGCGAAGCTCAATTGCGCGAAATCGTTAAAGAACATCGTGCTCAAGAAAAAGCTTGGGCAGAGGCTAACCCCGAACAAGCTAAACAACTTGCTGATTATATCGCAGGCAACCTTCCTGAAATTGATTATTCTCAAATCGCTCATAAACCAAACGTGGCAACTCGTACAGCTTCGGCCGACGTGTTAAGCGTTCTTGGTGAAAAAGTGAAAAATATGATTGTTTCATCGGCCGACCTTGCTAACTCGGATAAAACAGAAGCATTCTTGAAGAAAACAGGTGCGCTTATTAAGGGCGATTTCTCTGGAGGTTTCTTCCATGCCGGTGTAGCTGAGTTGACAATGGCTTCAATCATGAATGGTATTGCACTTCATGGTGGTATGTGGGCTGCTTGTGGCACATTCTTCGTGTTCTCAGATTATATGAAACCTGCAGTGCGTATGGCTGCATTGATGGAACTTCCTGTGAAGTATGTATGGTCACACGATGCGTTCCGTGTAGGCGAAGATGGTCCAACACACGAACCAATCGAACAAGAAGCTCAAATTCGCCTTCTCGAACAAATGAACAACCTTAGCGGATGTCCCGCAATGCTTGTCCTTCGTCCTGCCGATAGCGCTGAAACTACTGTGGCATGGGAAATGGCAATGGAAAATAAAAATACACCTACCGGTTTGATTCTCACTCGTCAAGATGTGAATGATATTCCTTCTATATCGGGTGACCGTTATGCCGAAGCTCAAGGAGTGCGCCGTGGTGGATATGTGTTGAAAGATGCACAAAATCCAGCAATCGTTCTTGTCGGTAACGGCTCGGAAGTGTCATTGCTCTGGAATGTGGCTGAGAAACTTGAAGAAGAAGGCGTTGCAGCTCGCGTAGTATCGGTTCCTTCAATTGGATTGTATAATAGCCAATCAGATGAATATAAAGCTTCAGTAATCCCTACCGGTGTTCCTGTGTTAGGGTTAACTGCCGGATTGCCTTCAGTTTTACAAGGTGTAGTAGGGTGTAAAGGTAAAGTTTATGGTCTTGCTCGTTTTGGCGCTTCAGCTCCATTTAAGGTGCTTGATGAAAAATTCGGATTTACAACCGAAAACATTTATAATGAAGTAAAAGCGATGCTTTAAAGCATGTTTTGTGACAAAAACGTGCGTATAATGTTAAATAATCTTTAAAACCAAAAGTTTTTTTTGATTATTTAATGACTATTTAGCAGAAATAGTGTAATTTAGCAAAATATTATATACAAATAGGAAAATAATAACAATAATTTAGTAATATTTCTATGAAAAAAATTACATTCTTATCTTTCATTTGTGCTTTGTTCTTAGGACAAGTTGCTATGGCTCAACAAGCACAAGAGATAACTTATGTAGAAGACCCTTCTCAAGGTTATCTATTTAATAAGTTTAAAGACAACTGGTTTGTTACCGGTGAAGGTGGTGTAGGTTTCTACATGTCTCCAGGTGATGCAACTCGTGATTGGTATAATCGTCTTTCTCCAGCTGCATCAATCTATGTGGGTAAATGGTTCTCTCCTGAGATTGGAGTTCGTCTTGGTGTGAACTGGTTGCAATGTAAAGGTTTATCTTCTACTGAGGCCGCAGGCGGTATTGAGTGGGAAAAGCCTATTATTTCAGATGATAATCAAGAATATTATCGTCAAAAATTCTCAGAAATCGGTCCTGTATTTGACGTTATGTTCAACTTGACAAACATTGTTTGTGGTTATAAACCTAATCGTTGGTACAACCTTTCTATGTATGTCGGTGGTGGTGGTTATTGGTCAATGTCAAAGACATATGATATGAATAATGAAAATTCTCAAGGTCTATTTGATAAAGATGGTTGGGAATTTAATCAAGATCGCGTGATTACTTTCCGTGGCGGTATCATCAACTCTTTCAATATTTCAAAACAAGTTCAATTAGCTCTTGATATCCGTTATAGCGGTATTGACAACCACAAAGATGAACCGGGTGAAGGATGGAACAAAACATCTCACGACATTCAAGCATATCTTGGTGTAACTTACTTGTTCAAAAAACGCGAATGGAATGCTCCTATCGTTCCTGTTTGCCCAGAGCCAGAAAATTGTGACGCTCTTCGTGCTCGTCTTCAAGCTGCTGACGCTCGTATTGCAGACCTTGAACAACAATTAAAAGATTGTCTTGAAAAACCAGAACCGGTTGCTGAAGTTAAGAAAGCTCCTCTCGCAACAATTTATTATCCTAAAAATGTGTTTAAACTCACTAAAAAGGATGTTAACTTGTTGAGCGCTGTGGCAGATGTAATGATTGAAAATCCAAATCAAACATATGTTCTCACTGGTTGGGCTGACAATTACACCGGTAATGATGAAATCAACGTTCGTCTTCGTCAAAATCGTGTAGCTGGTGTTGAAAAACAACTTATCAAACAAGGTGTTCCTGCTCATCAACTTGAATCAACAATCAACAATGCAAACCTTGTTGACCTTGGTGAAAAATATCAAGCTCTTGGTCGTGCAGTAACAATCGAAGAAAAATAATATCATAGAAATTTGCTAAAATGATATATTTTGGAAGGCTCCGTCAAGATGGCGGAGCCTTTTTTTATTATGAGATAATTATATGAGGTTGTTTGATATTTCAGATAAATAGTTTACTTTTGTAAAAGGAACAAACTAACATATTTATAGTATGAAAAAAACTCTCATAACCATGTCTGCTCTTGTCATGGCATTAATGGCAACAGCAGAGTCTTTCACAGCCGGGAATGAAACATATACTTATACTGTTACCGGCAGCTCAACTCCTTCAGCGGGAATAAAGCATACACGAATGCGTTTTACTGCACCGAGTGCATGCAATGTGAGTATTGTAGAGGTTGATTTGACAAATCCTGATGTGCAAGTAGAAGCTTTTACTGCAAATGATTCATTATTGCAGTTGGAAGCAATGACTAATTTTTACACACGCAAAAAATCGGCTGGTAGAACAGCAGTAGTGACTCAAAATGGACATTTCTGGTCGATGTCATCACAAACCGGCACTTCGGCTGGCGTTCATGCGACTCAAACTCTTTTAGGTGGTTGTATGGTAAATGGCTCAATTCAAACTGAGACTAATTATGTGATGGATCAATGGAATGGTGGTCCGGCTCGAACAGGTGTCTTGGGAATTACTACTGCAGGGAAAGCTGTAATAGGAAATTATAAGACGATCGCAAAGGTGATGTGTCCTGCAAAATGGGGTACAAGTGAAACTTCAAATTCATTGCTTATCACTGAAGTGAACAAATATTGTATTGCCAGCGACTATATGGCTATGTTTACTCCCGAATATCCCAAGGGACGAGCTATGAAGGTAATTAATACCTCTTCGGGCCAACCTGGCAGTGAGGTTACAGGGACTGCAATTGAGGTCTATCTAAAGCTTGATCCAGGTCAAAAATTAGCACATAATAGTTGGATTAACTGTACAGTTGGAGAAGTTAAGAAAAATACATCGGGCGGTACTCGTGGAGATTATGATTTTGTGCTTGTCGCAGCTCCGGGAGTGAGTCAAAACGTTATGTCGGGACTTGCTGTTGGTGATAAAATGAAAATCAAATATTATTGGGAATCGACAGGTAGCGATGCTACAGTTCCAAGTTTTGAGAATGTTATTGCAGGAAATGCAATAGTTATGCAAAATGGAGCGATAACAACTCGTGCAACCGATGAAAATTATAATACAACGGCATATGCTCGTTCTCTATATGGAATAAATGCTGACGGAACAAAATTATATATGTGTGTTGTTGATAAGGGGCAGAATGCAACCGAAGGGGTTTCTTATGGTGCTACATGTACACGAATAAGTTATATAATGAAACAATTTGGCGCACAAACCGTACTCCAAGTAGATGGTGGAGGCTCAGCCCAAATGGCAATAAATGGTAGTTTGGTGACAAAACCGGCCGATGGGTCAGAGCGCAAAGTGGCTTCAGGTATTGCAGTTTATTCTATATCTGGAGGCTCGACGGTAGATCCTATTCCCGGCACGCCATCGGATTCGTATGTCGAAGTCACTCCTGCAAGTGGCACGCCTAATGCCTATGCTTTTGAGGTTACAGGCTCGGTAACCGACAATAAATTAAAGGTAAATTATGTGCTTAACACTGCCGCAACCGGTGTAAATGTTATAATTAAAAAGAATGGAGCAGAGGTGAAAACTATTACTCTTGATAATAGCTATTGCACCGAAGCGGCTCACACTGCCGAGATTGATATTTCGGGATTAAGTGCAGGTGATTACACTTGGGGAATTCAAGTGACAGGAGCAGTAAAAGATGCTGTTCAAGAATTTAAGGCAATCCAATTTAATCATCCTCAAGGGGTCGATACTGACAGGGATTTTGAATCACCTTATTTTGGCCGTATTTATGTGACTGAAGGACGTGCAACAACATCGTCAAAACATTATAGCTATGCCAATGGTGGGCAAGGTCTATATATGTTTACCCCTCGATTTGTTGGTATTCAAAACTGGATTACCGGTAAGTATGCTTATGCCGGAGGTGTAACATTTGACCAAACTGTTGGTTCGAAATCAGGTGCTGACTTCCGTAAAGTGCGTGTAGCAGCCGATGGTCGCATTTTCTTAACTCGTCAAAATGATAGTGGAAACTATCTTGTGGAAGTGCCTGATATTACTGCCGTGCAACAAAATAATGCAGCGTTTTCAACAGTATTTGCCGGAGGAGTATTAAATGCCACTACTTATGCATATGAGAATGGCTCTACATTTATTTCAGCTCCAAATATAGGCTTTGATGTCAAGGGAAGTGGCGATAATTTAACTATTGCAATGCTTTCGGGACAAGCAACATTATTCTCAAGCACTGCTACATCGGCAACGCGAGTTGACCAATATGCACTTGGCTCAAATGCATATTGGAGTGCAGCACCTGCAGCACTGTCGGCACTTTCGGGCAAATATACAGTTAACTATTCGGGAACAAATATTTGTTATGATAATCGCGGTGGTTTGTGGTATTGTCAATATCGTCAATCTCCATCAGCAACCCAACCATCGCTTGTGTATATCAATTCAGCCGGAGTTGAGAAATATATTGATATTACTACTCCTCGAGGAGGAGGTGGCATTCGTTTCAATCACGACTTTACACAAATAGCGATTGCAAGTTCGGCTTCAACATTCTCAATTTATGATATTGCTTATTCAAGTGATAATACACCTACATTGACCGAGAAAATACGTATTACTCACGGAATGGGTACTAATATCAATGATATTGCATGGGATAGAGCCAACAATATATATGCAGTGAGCAATAGTGGCGAATATTTCAAAGCATTCAGTATTCCTCGCACATATAATGTGTTTACAACCGATGCGGCTTCTCAATATGGATTTACCATTGAGGCCGGTGATTTAAGTAATAACGAAAGTGCTATAGAGGGATATGAGTTGACCCAGGAATGGGCACAAACCGATGGCCATCTTGCTGCAAATTCAGCAAGCCGTTGGGCTACTGCGTTTGATGGAAAGATATATGTAAATGACCATTCTGCTTCTAAATTATATTATTGGACCGAAGGAGGACTGACTGATACCGGTATTTCATCGGCTGGAGGCACAGCTATCACAAGCGATGATGCTGGTAATATAATAGTATCTACCTCAATGTATGCAGGAGGTAATACAGCAATGAAGATACTCCCTGCAAATGGTTCGGCAATGCAAGACTTGTCAATTACAATGCCTTCGGGTGTAACAGCAGCGCAAATGCAATATCTAGGCAAGGCATCAGGCGATATTATGGGCAACGGAGGTGCATTATACTTATTCCCAAGTGGTGCAACATCGGTGGCTAAAATTACATTTAAAAATGGTGTGCAAGAATCGGCTGAAGTGATAGCAGTTAGCGCAGTTACTGCCGATGGGCAATCATTTGCATTGCCATTGGGCAATGATTACACTTCAAATGATGTGGCAGTGCGAGTGCGTGGTCAAAAACATTTCTTTCATAACGACGGGACTTCGTTTGTTGCATATCCCGATAATGGTATAACTACAACACAAGGGGGCACTGTTTTCAAATTAGCTGATGTGTATTACGGCGTAGAGCCTATAGGAACAGCATATCGTGATGGATTCCAAATTGTAGATTTGACAAATAATATAGTAGTCGCTACACATACCGAAGAACTTACCTCAACAGCAGTATCTCCTAATGCCAATTGTATTATTGCAGAGGTTAACTCAGATAAGACAGTAAATATATATCAATATGTGCCGGGACAACTTGCTACCATGTACACATTTGAAGTTAAGGCCCTTACCGGTGTTAACAATGTGGATAATCAAAAGGCATTGGTTACAGCAGGAAAAGGTTATATTGAGATTATAGGTGACGCAAAATCAATTGAGATATTTGATATGCAAGGCATTCTCATAAGCCAAGATGAGACATTTGTAAATTGTCAACCGGGAGTGTATCTAGTGCGAGTTGATGGAAACGTCGCTAAAGTGGTCGTAAAATAAGATGTTAATTATACTTTAAAACAAGTGGGAGATAGCCATGGAGGGTATCTCCCACTTGTTTTAGTGGGTTATTAAAGACCCATTTAGACCAATAAACCTTATTCTATATAATTCATTAAGAGACATTCTACTAATTGGTTTGTGAAGGGTTGTTTAACTAAATAGCTGATTTAATATAAATTCTCTCAAATGAAAATCGGATGATTCCGTAATATAAAACGGATGTTTCGTCATAGATTGTGAAGATTCCAAACCGAAGTGCGACCCCAGCGGTGAAAATAATATGAAAAACACCGCGGGTTTGCCCAGCGGTTGGGGCGCGTAGCCCCAAAGAGCGAATCTCAGAAAAAAAGATTTAATTAGCAAAATAAAAAAAGGAGA
>JAZNGZ010000082.1:0-54082 GCA_045576735.1 Muribaculaceae bacterium | reverse complement strand
CCTTTTTTTATTTTGCTAATTAAACCTTTTTTTCTGAGATTCGCTCTTTGGGGCTACGCGCCCCAACCGCTGGGCAAACCCGCGGTGTTTTTCATATTATTTTCACCGCTGGTGTCGCACTTCGGTTTGGAATCTTCAATTTTTTATTATAAATATTGATTATAAAGAAGGGTATTATTGAAAAATATTTTATATTTTTGTAAATAGTATCAACCTTAAAACTAATATTAGTTATGGACTCCAAATTGTTTTTATTAGCGCCTATTGCATCCATTTTTGCATTAGGTTTTGCATGGTATTTTTATCATCAAATGATGAAAAGTAGTGAAGGTACGCCTACAATGGCAAAAATTGCACAACATGTTAGAGAGGGAGCAATGTCATATTTAAAACAACAATACAAAGTTGTTGGGATTGTGTTTTTCGTTTTAGTTGTATTGTTTTCAATTATGGCATATGTTTTTGAAGTGCAAAATAAATGGGTGCCAATTGCGTTCTTAACAGGTGGATTTTTTTCTGGACTTTCAGGCTTTTTAGGGATGAAAACGGCAACATATGCATCAGCTAGAACTGCAAATGCTGCTAGAAAATCATTAAATGGTGGTTTAAAAGTCGCCTTTAGAAGTGGCGCTGTTATGGGGCTAGTTGTAGTTGGATTAGGGTTGTTAGACATCTCGTTCTGGTATCTTTTGCTTGATTATCTCATTCCTGATGGAGCAACTTCCACGGCAAAGTTGTGTATAATTACAACAACTATGCTTACATTCGGTATGGGTGCTAGTACTCAAGCATTGTTTGCTCGTGTCGGTGGAGGTATTTATACAAAAGCTGCAGATGTTGGTGCCGATTTGGTTGGTAAAGTTGAAGCAGGTATACCAGAAGACGATCCTAGAAATCCAGCGACGATTGCAGATAATGTGGGTGATAATGTAGGAGATGTAGCAGGCATGGGCGCTGATTTGTATGAGTCATATTGTGGCTCGATTTTAGCCACATCTGCGCTAGGTGCAGCCGCATTTATGGCAAGTGGAGATGTTAATATGCAATATAAGGCCGTAATTGCTCCAATGTTGATTGCTGCTGTTGGTATTTTTTTATCAATAATAGGAATCTTTGCAGTAAAAACGAAAGAAAATGCAAGAATGAAGGACTTGTTAGGTTCATTGGCTTTTGGTACAAATCTAAGTTCTTTATTAATAGTTATTGCAACATTTGCAATTATGTGGTTATTGAAGATTGATAATTGGTGGCAAATATCATGTTCTGTAGTAATAGGATTGTTGGTTGGTATTATAATAGGGCAGTCGACCGAATATTACACGTCACAATCATATAGGCCAACAAAAAAATTGTCAGAAAGTGGTAAAACCGGACCGGCAACAGTGATAATTTCAGGAATTGGATTGGGGATGATTTCAACAGCAATTCCTGTAATTGCGGTAGTTGTTGGTATCATTTTGTCATTTTGGTTTGCTGCTGATTTTGATTTTGCAAATGTTGGAATGGGGCTTTATGGCATTGGTATAGCTGCGGTAGGAATGTTGTCTACCTTAGGGATTACTTTAGCAACAGATGCATATGGACCGATAGCGGATAATGCCGGTGGTAATGCTGAAATGAGTGGTTTGGGTGCTGAAGTTAGAAGGCGAACCGATGCGTTGGATTCCCTAGGGAATACAACCGCAGCAACAGGCAAAGGCTTTGCGATAGGTTCAGCCGCTTTAACCGGATTAGCTTTACTTGCTTCATATATTGAAGAAATTCGTATAGGATTAGAGCGAATGGGGACTAATGTTCTATGCTTCCAAGATGGAACGTCTAAAAGTTTGCATGATGCATCATTTACAGATTTTATGGTGTATTTTGATGTTTCCTTAATGAATCCCAAAGTTTTGTCGGGGATGTTTATAGGTAGTATGATGGCATTTCTTTTCTGTGGATTAACAATGAATGCTGTAGGTAGAGCTGCTCAAAGTATGGTTGAAGAGGTTCGTCGACAGTTTAGAGAGATTAAGGGTATATTAATATGTCAATCGGAGCCTGATTACGCTCGATGTGTTCAAATTTCTACAAAAGGAGCTCAACGCGAGATGGTACTTCCTTCTGTTTTAGCAATTTTGGTGCCAATAATCGTTGGTCTAATATTTGGTGTTCCAGGAGTGTTGGGCTTATTGGTAGGAGGCCTATCGTCAGGATTTGTTTTAGCCGTATTTATGGCGAATTCCGGTGGAGCATGGGATAATGCAAAAAAATACGTAGAAGAAGGTAATTTTGGCGGAAAAGGAAGTGAAGTACATAAAGCTACAGTTGTTGGTGATACAGTTGGAGATCCATTCAAAGACACTTCTGGGCCAAGTCTTAATATCTTGATAAAATTAATGTCAATGGTTGCGATTGTAATGGCTGGATTGACTGTTTCGTTTACCCTCTTTTAAAATTTTAAGGATATAATTAGTTCTATTTGCCTCGCTATAACTCATCGTTATTAGCGGGGCAAATTTTAATTTTATATAAATGATGTTTATTTATTAAATTGTTGATAAAATAGCTCTATTTTTAAAGTATTTAGTCGTATGTTTTTTGTAACTTTGTGATTATATATTCTATTAAAAATGAATGAGGATAGCTTAAGTCAATTATATTTAAAAGATACTGCATTTCAGAATCTTATGCAAAGGCGTATCTTTAATGTTCTTCTAATTGCATCTCCATATGACGCTTTTATGATGGAAGAGGATGGTCGAGTAGAGGAACAGTTGTATTTTGAATACGTTTCACTAAATTTGAGTTCGCCACCTCGAGTAGTTCAAGTATCTACAATTGAGGAAGCATTTTTAATGTTGGAAGTTAAGAACTTCGATTTGATTATAGCTATGCCCGGAGTAGATATTAGTGAAACATTTTCAGGCGCGAAGCAGATAAAAAGTAAATATCCCAATATTCCTATTATAGCACTTACCCCGTTTTCAAAGGAAGTTTCAAGAAGATTGTCTCATGAGGATTTTTCGGGGATTGATTATGTGTTCAGTTGGTTGGGTAATGTTGATTTGTTATTGGCAATAATTAAGTTGCTTGAAGATAAAATGAACGCCGATAACGATGTGCTAGATGTAGGTGTTCAAATGATATTACTAGTAGAAGACTCTGTTAGATTTTATTCGTCCATTTTACCACATCTCTATAAATTTTTGCTTAAACAATCGAAAGAATTTTCAACAGAGGCCTTAAATGAGCATGAACAAATGTTGCGTATGCGAGGTCGTCCTAAAGTGATGTTGGCACGTGATTATGAAGAAGCAATGTCGCTTTATGAAAAGTTTGGGAAGAATATGCTCGGTGTTATTAGTGATGTATCATTTAAGCGAAACGGAGAAAAGGATACGCAGGCCGGTATTAAATTCGCCAAATTTTTAAGGTCGCAAGATCCATTCTTACCCATAATAGTTGAATCGTCAGAGAGTGAGAATTCTCAATTAGTCGCTGATTTTGACGGAATCTTTCTAGATAAGAATTCTAAAAAATTGCCAGTCGACTTAGGTAAGGCTATTATGAAAAATTTTGGTTTTGGTGACTTTGTGCTTAACGACCCTAATAGTGGAGAGGAAATAATGCGTATTAAGTCATTGAAAGACTTGCAAGACAATATTTTTGATATTCCCACCGAAGCTTTATATTACCATGCATCATCTAATGATATATCTCGCTGGCTTTATTCAAGGGCAATGTTTCCGATTGCCGAAGTTGTAAAACACCATAGATTTGATTCTTTAGAAGAGGCTCCTGCAGTGAGACAATTATTTTTCGATTTAATTGTGAAATATCGAAAAATGAAAAATCGTGGCGTTGTAGCAGTATTTAAAAAAGATAGGTTTGATTACTATTCAAATTTTGCTCGTATTGGTCAAGGTTCGTTAGGAGGAAAGGGTAGAGGATTGGCATTTATAGATTCTATAATAAAGAAAAATCCTATATGCGATAATTTTGATGGTGTTACAATATCAATACCTCGCACGGTTGTGTTGTGTACTGATATCTTTGATGAGTTTATGTCGTCAAATGATTTGTATCCCATAGCATTGAGCGATATGCCTGACGATAAGATTCTTCAAACATTTTTGAAAGCGAGGTTACCCGAACGGTTAATAGAAGATTTCTTTGCTTTGTTTGAAGTTGTTGATAAGCCTTTGGCTATTAGGAGCTCTAGTTTGCTTGAGGATTCACATTATCAGCCTTTTGCCGGTATTTATTCAACATATATGATTCCACATATTGATGATAAGTACGACATGTTAAGAATGTTGAGTGACGCGATTAAAGGAGTATATGCTTCAGTATTTTATGCCGATAGCAAGGCATATATGACGGCCACAAGTAATGTCATTGATCAAGAAAAAATGGCTGTAATTATCCAAGAGGTTGTCGGAGGCTACCATCAAGGATATTATTTTCCATCTTTTTCGGGAGTAGGGCGGTCGTTAAATTATTATCCTATAAATGATGAGCAACCCGAAGATGGAGTTGCAGAAATTGCAGTAGGGCTTGGAAAATACATTGTAGATGGTGGTTTGAGTTTAAGATTTTCACCTAGGCATGCTGATAAAGTGTTGCAGACATCAACTCTTGATTTGGCATTGCGTGACACACAAACACGATTCTATGCACTCGAAATGAATAAAATAGAACAAGTTTTTAATGTTGACGACGGCTTTAATATTACTAAAAATAAAATACAAGATTTTTCATCGACAGGAGCATTGAAATATATGGTTTCAACATTTGATTATGTAGATCAGATGTTACGAGATTATGAATATGGAGATGGACGAAGAGTTGTAACATTTGCTAATATATTACAACATAAAGTTTATCCGTTGGCTCCTTGTGTCGACTTTATGCTATCGACAGGTCAGCGCGAAATGTGTAGACCAATAGAGATTGAGTTTGCCGGAGTAATAGATGAAAATGGAGATTTCAAAGGTCGTATTTATTGGTTACAAATACGACCGATTATAGATAAAAAAGATTTGACCGATGATAGCGTTTTACAGCTACAAGACGATGAAGTAATTTTGAAAAGTAACACAGCGTTGGGTCATGGCAATGTGGAAAATGTTTCGACTATTATGTATGTTAGACCCGAAAATTTTTCTTCCTCGAATAATTCATTAATTGCTCGTGAAATAGAAAAGCTAAATAAAGAGTTTGTGCGTAATAATGAATTCTACGTTTTGATTGGACCCGGACGCTGGGGGTCTAGTGATACAGCTCTAGGTATACCGGTTAAATGGCCAAATATATCGGCGGCTCGTCTTATCGTTGAATCATCTTTGAGCAATTATAGAATTGAGCCTAGTCAAGGTACTCATTTTTTTCAAAATCTCACCTCATTTGGAGTTGGCTACTTTACTATTAACCCTTCTTCGTCAGATGGAATATATGATTTAGATTATCTTAATTCTTTACCATCTGTTTATGAGAGTGACTTTATTCGTATTGTTAAGTTTAATGAACCCTTAACAATAGGTATTAATGGAATGAAAGGAGTTGGTGTAGTAGCTAAACCTAAATTGTAAACTATATATAAATTATTATATGGCATTATTTGATAAAATAAAAAAATCATTTGGTTTCTCTGATCCCGAAGAAGATTATGACTATGATTATGTTGAAGGGAAAGACGCTACTGTAAAAAAACGAGAGTCGCAAGTCGAACCAAAGTCACATTATTCATCATCAGTTGGGATAAGTTCTTCATATTCGCAAAATTCAAATGTTGAAAATGAAACACCTGAACAACGTATGAAAAAAATGCAGTTGCTAATTTTTGAAGGTGTAGTAGATTTATTTAATAAATCATTGCCTGAATTTATATCTTCAAATTTAGATAGAGATGCACAAGCACAATATGTATTTGACTCTTTAAATAAATCATTGCGTGATTATATTGTAAATATAAGTTCAGAAGCTCGCAGAGTGTGTGAAGCTCAATGGGATAAAGAACGTTCTAAGATAATGTCGGAAATGATTGAGTTGAAGTCTAAATATCGTGAAATAGAATCAACTCGTGATGATTGGAAGCGTCAGCAATTAAGCGCTGAGCGTCAAAAGAGAGCCTTATCGGCACGATTACACGATCTTGAAGTTCAAGTGGCTTCACTCGAAGCGGAAAAGGAGCAGTTTTCTCTTGAAAATAAAAGTTTAGTAAACAAGTTAAAAGTCTCAAATCTCAAGGAAGGAAATGTTGAAGCATTACAAGAAGAGATTGAAAGATTGCAACAAGCATTGAAGGAAGCTCGTCAAGGCTCAAGTGCATTTGATTTTGATTATGATTCGCAATTAGCAGAGAAAGATGAACAAATAAAGAAACTTCAGGAACAGATTGAGTTAACACAATCTAACGGATTAGATGATGAAAAAATAAAACAATTGACTGAAGAGAATTCGTTGTTGAAGAAGTCTCTTGAGCAAATTAAGGTAAAAGGCGAAATTGCAGATGCGATGATAAATGATTTGAATGAAAAGGCATCTACGGCAATGAGGCAACAAGAAGCGAGTCAGAAAGCACAAGAAGTGGCTGAACAGAAAATAACTGAGTTAGAGGAACAGGTTTCGACACTTACAACTCAATTATCGGAAGCCAAAGTGCTAATATCAAATAAAGATGAAGAATTAGAAGAGGCTCAAAATGGTCTTAAAATGATTGAAAGTATTCAATCAGAAATGGATAAGTTTGAGAAAATTAAAAAGAAAAAAGATTCTAAAATTGTTGAGCTGCAAAAGGAAATTAAATTGTATAAATCACAAATTTCGCAATTAGAACAAGATATAGAGTCTTTAAAAAGTACTATAGAAAATAATTTATATAATCAAGCAATCTCTGAGGATAGATTAAAAAAAGAGATTGAAAAGCTAAAAGATCAAACCAGCGTTGATGCAGAAACTTCAAACCAAGAAGTTGTTATTTCAGCCATAGATGATACTCTTGATGATGCAGATTGGCTAATCTCAACCCCTCCTGATGGTACGCAAATGCGGTCAGTCTCCAATTCTACTGATGATGATTTTGGCTATCAAGAACCAACAAAGAAAACTGCTCCTGATAATGAGGCGCAAATGTTATTATGGTAATTAAATTTTATAAAAATGAATAAGTTAATTTGTTTAGTATTTAGTTTTATTTCATGCATAGGTATTGTCAATATCTACGCCCAATATGTGAAAAGTTCAGACATCGCTCCTTATGTATACCCTAATAATACATCTAAAACCCCATCAAAAATGTCTTATATGCCCGATGGTAAAACATATTTATCGTTGAGTGATAATGGAAAATGTATTTATCAGTTTGACACAGAAACGGGTACTGTATTAGATACTATCATTGATGTAGAAAATACTCGTGAATCATCTATGACTCATATTTCAGGCTTTATAGTTAGCCCAAATGGTGAAAAATTGCTTGTATACAATAATATTATTCCTATATATAGAAGGTCGTATGAGGCGTCGTATTATATATTTGAAATAAAAAGAAATATTTTGCGTCCGTTATCAAAATCATTTAAAACACAACGTGCTCCATTATTTTCACCCGATAGTCGTATGGTGGCTTTTGTTGCTAATAATAATATTTATATTAGGAAATATGACTATGATACAGAAGTTGCTGTAACGAAAGATGGAAAAATTAATTCGATAATCAATGGTGCTCCAGATTGGACTTATGAAGAGGAGTTTATGGTTGAGTCATCAATGTCATGGTCTCCTGATAACTTGATTTTATGTTATATTAAATATAATGAAAGTGATGTTGAGTCATATTCATTTCCTCTTTATGGGGGAGCATGCGAGCCAAATGAAGAGTATTCAACTTATCCAGGTGAATATACATATAAATATCCTAAAGCAGGAACTAATAATTCTACAGTGACCGTTCATAGTTATGATGTTTTAAATAGAAAAATAAAAAATATCCCCATTGATAATAAAAATGTAGAATATATTCCCAAAATTACTTTTGTAAGCACCTCATCGCTGATTATAGCAACGTTAAATAGAGCCCAAAATAGATTTGAGCTTCTCAACGCAAATCCGAAGTCAACGATTGTGAAATCTCTTTATATTGATGAATCTAATGCTTGGATTGATGAAATAAGTTATAACAATATAAAGTTTTACCCAGATTATTTTGTTGTAAGTTCAGCTCGTTCGGGGTATAATCATTTATATAAATATGCTTATACTGGAGTAGAGTTAGAACAATTAACAAAAGGTGAATATGATGTTACAGACTATTATGGGAATGACGAAAACGGTAATCATTACTATCAATCAACAAAGTCAGGTGCAATTAATAGAGTAGTGACAAAAATCAATAAAAAGGGAATTGAAACAGACTTAACTCCTAATAATGGGAACTCAAGTATAGTTTTTTCTCCTTCAATGAATTATTATGTTGTAAACTATAATAATGTATCTACGCCTCCGGTTTATACTCTATATAATGAAACAAATAAAGAGTTGAGAGTTCTCGAAGATAATAAAAGTACAACTGACAAGTTTTCATCTATACCTAAACGAGAATTTTTCGAGATGGAGTCAGATGGACTAAAGCTTAATGGATATATCATTAAGCCTTCAAATTTTGACTCTAATAAAAAGTATCCTGTTATTATGACGTTGTATAATGGTCCATCATCTCAAATGGTACTTGATAAGTGGTCTACAGATTGGGAAAATTATTTTGCTACACAAGGGTATGTTATAGCATGTGTAGATGGTCGAGGGACAGCAGGAAGAGGTCAAGATTTTAGGAATGCAGTATATAAAAACTTAGGTTATTATGAAACGTTAGACCAATTGGCGGCTGCTCGTTATATTGCTTCATTGTCGTTTGTAGATGGCAATAGAATGGGTATATATGGATGGAGCTATGGAGGATATGAAACAATTATGACTATATCTCACAGTGAATCTCAATTTAAAGCGGCAGTAGCAGTTGCTCCTGTAACCGATTGGCGTTTTTATGACACAGCTTATACCGAGCGATTTATGTTGACTCCCCAAGAGAATGAAGACGGATATGAGAATAGTTCTCTTTTAAATAAAGTGAACAATGTGAAGTGTCCGTTGTTAATAATGTCAGGTACAGCCGATGATAATGTCCATCTGTCTAATACGATGGAATATGTATCTAAACTTATTTCAGTTGGTAAATATTGTGATATGATGCTTTTCCCTAACATGAATCATTCTATTTATCATTGTAATTCGCGTTCGGTTGTATATGCTAAGATGTTAGACTATTTTAATAAGCATCTCAAATAGCAGATAATGTATTACGAACGACGCATAGCAAATACAAAAGGAATCTATAGTTTATTATACAATTGGTCTATTTCTATAGGTTCCCTTGTAATTGTTATTGTGTTGTCTTTATATATTTCAAAGTTATGGCTGCCGATTATTGTCTTTGGAATTGAAATTTTGTTGTATTATTATGTGCGACATAATTCTAAAGCCAAATTCCCGACATGTATGAAAATCCCACATATAACTATGATTTCGTTGTTCTGGTCGGCAGTAGTTATGTCTTTGGTTAATCTTTATCATTATCAAAACATAGTTAAGGTAGCAATTTTTTCTGACACACTTAATAAAGAGATTCCATATGTGCCTATTCTCATCATGGCTCCAGTGACATTTATTGTTGTATTGTTAAATGTAGTAAATGGTTTTAACTCAATAGAGTGTAGAGATTGTCAAGCGCGAAACGGCTCTATTCCCGAAAGAGGTTTCTTAGGCAAATTATATAGTCAAGAGGGCGAGTATTTGTCACGGATGTTATTGATGTTTGCGTTTATTCTGACAGTTATATGTTGGAGTTACTATTTTGTTTTTTATATTAATACAAATATAAATAATATTGATAGATTTGTATTTGTGTGGGGCCCGGTTATTATTTTTCTATTAACTGTAATATATTTATCAATAAGGTATTCAAGTTTATGGCTATACTACTGTCAAGATATTGAAGGGCAGTCGTTGCGTTTTAATAGCTCTTCTTTAGTGAGATTTTTAGTTATATGCGATGATTATATATTTCTTAAAATCCCTGGAATCAATGATGACTTAACTGTTGATGCCGACAAAATCGATACCCCGGCGCGTTTGTACGTAAAATATAAAAAAGAAATAACTCCAACCGATGCAATGTTTTATTTCGTTAGTATGTCGGGGATAACAGATGCTGAAGTAAAGTTTTTGTATAAAAATATTAATTTTAACAGTGAATGCAATTTGTTTCATTATGCATTCTTTGTTAATGACAAGTCAATCGTAGATAATTCAAGATTAGAAGGTGATTGGTATACATTGTCACAAATTGAGTCATTAATCAAAGAGCATAAAATGTCTTTAATATTTATATCGGAACTTGAACGCATTTATAAAATTGCCTTGACATGGAAAACTTATGATATAAAAGGTAATAGATTATATGATATGAAACATTATAGACCAACATTCAGACTTCGTGATATGAAAAATTGGGACGTTGATTATAATGATTCTAGGTGGCTCTATGTCTCAAAAATTAATTCTGATAATAGATTTTATCTATTGCAAAATCTTTGGAATAAATACGTTTGTGGAATTAGAATATGAAAAAAAGTAAAACTAGTTTACTTGTTATAACAGGCCCTACAGCCTCAGGAAAAACATCACGTGCAGTTGATGTGGCAAAACGAATTAATGGAGAAATAATCAGTGCCGATTCTCGCCAAATATATAAAGGTATGGATATTGGTACAGGTAAAGATTTATTCGAATATGATAATGTGCCATATCATCTTATTGATATATGTAATGCCGGTTATAAGTATAACTTATATGAATATTTAAGAGATTTTAAAGTCGCATTTGATGATATATCTCAGCGAGGAAAATTCCCAATAATGTGTGGAGGAACCGGTTTGTATGTTGAATCTGTGTTGAAGGGAATTCAATTGCCTCAAGTCCCTGAAAATACAGAGTTAAGAGCATCTCTAGAAGGGAAAACTTTAGAAGAGTTGACTGAAATTCTTTCATCCATGAAAACATTGCACAATGTAACAGATGTAGATAATTGTAAAAGGGCTATTCGTGCAATTGAAATTCAAGAATATTATAAATTACACCCCGATTTGTCTACTCACGTCACTCCTAATCCGATTGATAATGTAGTAATCGTTGGAGTGGAAATTGATAGAGATAATAGACGTAATCGAATAACAAAACGTTTACATTCGCGATTAGAGGAAGGAATGATTGATGAAGTCAAAAATTTGATTAATCAAGGCGTTGCCCCTGAAGATTTGATGTATTATGGGCTTGAATATAAGTTTTTGACTAAATATGTTATAGGTGACATTTCTTATGAGCAAATGGTTACTGAGCTTGAAATTGCAATTCATCAATTTGCAAAACGTCAATTGACATGGTTTAGAGGAATGGAAAAGCGTAGAGGTTTTAAAATTCATTGGCTACCATGGGATATGGGACGAAACGAATTTGTGGATAATGTATTGAAGTTAATAGAGTAATGAGTAAACAAAATTTTAAGAGTTTTTTTGTTTTTGTTCTATTGTTGTCATGTTTTAGCTCATTATCTGCTGAAACTCAATATTACAAGAAAATAAATCTTATTGCAGATAGTTTATTTTTAAAGTCAATAGATATTCCAATATCGTCATTGTCGTTTGAGGCTCGGGTAAAAGTGAGTAAAAATAAGGAGCGTGATGGACTATCAAAGTCTAATTGGAGATTAATATGGAACTATCAGTCTCAAGTCGATTATAATTACGTTTCCTTGTCGTGGAACAACACCAATTATGGAGATTTATTGGATGAACGTCAATGTATCATTAATGTTGTTGAAGTAAATAATGGCAATCACAAGGTTATAAATAAAAAAGTTCTCAATAGAAATGTGAATTTGTCAACCGGTTTTAACACGATATTGATTGAAGCGAATAATACCTCTTATAATGTTTTTGTTGGAGAGGATAATCTTATTCATATTGGTAATTTTATTACGACTGATTCATTAAAAGGTGATTGTGGTTTAATTTCTTCAGTTGATTCATATGTGTCTAATTGTGTTATCTCAACTGAATATGATATGACTAAGCTTCTAATGACGTCATATTCTAAACACATTTTAGATGAAAAATTCTCATCAACTACTGATTCTATTGAGGGTTTTTGGCGATATTTAGACCGAAATAATGACCCGGAATGGACGCGGTTGGGAGGTAGATATTCTTTGGCATTAGTTCGTGAAGGTAATGATTATTTGATAATTTATATTGATGGAGCTGAAACAAATGCAAAGAATTGGCATCAAGGAATGATAAAAGGACGCTTGAAAGCTACAATCTTTCAAAATCATTATGATTTAGAATGGTTTGATTCAATGTTTGAAATAATTAATATAGATGCACATGCATCTGTTTCTAATTCGATACTTTCTCTTGAGTTTCCAACTTTAAAAACACAAATAAGATTTTACAAGGAAGAATAATTGTAATAATCTCGTGTTTAGTTTTTATTATTGATATAAAAATGGGTGAGTCTGTTTTTATGACTCACCCATTTATTGTTTAGTTAATTAAACTTATTTGACAAATTTAATAGTCTTAACATTGCCACCTGTTGTGATTTTTGCAATGTATACACCATTCGTTAGATGTGATACTGAAATGATTGCTTGAGAAGATGTTGGGTTAACAATGTTAGTTAGTACACCAGATGCATTATATATCTCAACCGATTCAATTGAATTTGCTGCGCTAATATTCAAAACCTCACCATTGCATGATGTTTTGATTTCAGAGCCTTCTTCAACTTTTTCCACTCCAACTATAGGAAGTTCAATGTCATTTATTGACGCTGTTTGAGACACTGTATTATTCCACTTGTTATACTCAAGGCTGTTGAAAATAACTTCTCCATCCCAAGCTTGGAATGGTACAGAATCATCATCAGGATCGGTATATTCATGGCGGAATAAGAAGCTATCGAAGCGCCATTGTGACATTGTAGTTGAATTGCCGGTGAAGTGTTGGAATGCATCGTTTTTGAGATCCCAAGCAATAAGAGTCCAACCACGGAAATCGACTGCTGTCATTGGATTAGTCATTTTGAGTTCAGAGTTATTGATTCGAAGCATGGCCGATACTGAATTGTTTGAACCATCGCCGTGGAACCAGAATGTGAGTATATAGTTACAATCTGAACGATTGGCGTTTACTCCTGTTTGAGTTGGAGTGTATTCTCGTATTTGCCATTCTTCAGTAGCAGCATTTTCATCAAATGCATAAGTCAAAAGTGCTGCGCCTGCAACGTCTTTGTTTGGCGTTGTTGTAGTTGTAGTGAAAGAGCTACCTTCAGCAATAAGGCCTGAAGTTGATCCTGAAGCATCGGGAGTCCAGAAACCAGTGCTGCTGTCGAGCGCAAAAAGAACATTGGCTTCAATTTTTGAGCGATATTCACTCAAGAAACGGAAATAGAAATCATTGCTGCGATTACCAGAAAGGTCGGGAATTCCACCTTTGAGAGATACAAGGAAACACTTGTCAACCGGAAGATCTTCATCAAGGTAGAAATGAAGAACCGATGCGTCACGCACAATTGTGTGCTTGAGAGTTCCTGAATAGCTGTTGCCGTCTTTATCTGTTACAGTAACAAAGTCGGTGTATTTGTCATCGTTCCAGTCAAGGATTTCGCTAAATTCGATGCGAATTGGAGGACGTTGTGTATAAACGGCAGTTTCATCAATAGTAGGATATGTAGTAGCTACGACAGGAGCAGTAACATCGGGCTCTGCCATAGTGATGCTGAGTTCATAGTTTCCGCCTTCGATTCCATCACCATCACCATCAAACAATTGTTGAGTTTGTGAGTTTTTTGCAATAGAACCATCAATAGTAATTTTATAAGTCCACATTGGATCAAGTTTTGAGATATCAATGCTCAAAGTATAGTCGTTTATCCAGCTATAGCTTAGTTCTCCGTTGTTGTCGATTGTAATTGCGTTTTCAACAGATGTTTTATCCATATTGCGAGAGAAAGTAACAATAAGAGGATAAATAGGAGATACATTAGTAGCATCTTCTACAGAGATTGCATCAACTTTGGCAGGCGCAGTATTTGTTAATTCTACGTGTTGAACTGTTACGAAATCTTTTGTTTCGCCTTGACCGCCATCTTTTATTGTTACTTGGATGGTTTTTGATTCAAATCCATCAAGTTCAAAAGTAACATCGTATGTTTTGCCAGCAGTTAATCCTTCAAAGAAATAGAAGCCATTGTGAATGAGGTTTTCATTCTTTGTGTATTTGCTAAATGCTGATTCCCAAGTGTCAGTAGTGTATGTTTTGCCATCAACAGTAATCTTTACGCCATTAATAGGTGTGTTGTTTTCTGAGTTGCTAACAATACCGGCAAGGAATGTTTGTTTAGGAACATTAAGTCCACGATATTTCAAAATAGATTGAAATGCAGCAAGAGCTTCAAGTCGCTTGTATTCTGTATTGATGTTAAGTTGTTGTTGAGCAGCGATAGTATGGTATGCGCCTTCGCTAAGAAGAGATGCCATATTAGAACGACGGTTTACCGACAAATATGGGTACTGATTAGCATGAGTTGTTTCTCCACGCATATAGAAACAACGGTCATACCAATTGCCGCGAGTTCCGGTACAAGCAAAGTCCATCATCATATTTGTAAGATTAGGACATAGGATTTCGCCAAATGCTTTTCCTCCATTAGGTGTTTTTTCTACCTCAACACCATTTTTCATCCAACCACCAAATAGAGTAACAGTCGTGTTGTTATCGCCCGAAGCATCAGAGTGGATTGAGTAATAGAAGTCGGCTCCCCATGCATTTGCCATATCAGAACGTTCTTCAAGACCCACTTCAGTAACTTCATCTTCACGACAAAGCATGAGATTTTCAGCAGGCATATCAGTATATGTTGTCAAGTATTCTTTTATTGTTTGTGATATGGCAAATACTTTTTGAGCTTCAGAGTATCCCCATAGACCACGGTTTTCAGTCATAGAGTGCCCAGGGTCTAAGAATAGTTTAAAATCTCCCCAACCAGTTATTTCTTTACTACCTGAATTAGTTGAGTCGGTTGCGGTACTATCAGTGTTTTCTTGAGCGAAACTTGGTATTGAAATCAAGCACATTGCAGCTATTACTGCACTTTTCTTAAATATATTTATAGTTTTCATGGCAGTAATTAGTATTTTAGGTTAATAATATAAATTGATGCATCAATAGCATTTTCGAACACTACTTTTTTCCCATCGGGAGATACTGATGGCGTTAATGGTATTAGGGTTGTGTTGCCTGTTAGAAGATATTTAGTTTCGCTATTGATATTGATAGAATATATATCAGAAGCAGTGAAGTTTGTTCCATCATCAGTTACAACGGTATAAATTAATGATTCGTTGTCGGCAAGCCATTGTGGGTTAGAGCCTTTGCCTAATGATCTTAAATTAGAACCATCGCTATTGCATATCCACATGCCATGACCTGGGATTTGGAATGCCACTTTATTGCCATCGGGAGAGATTGATGGATTTATTATCATTCTGCCAGCATAATCTTTTAGTGATTCAATTTGAGATGTGGCTTTAGCAGGATTGTTAACCATGATTTCGTATACATTAGAGTTTGTGAGGGTAGGAGTCATTCTAATTGATTTCCAAGTAGGAGTCCCTTCAATGTCTCTACTTTTTTTAATGAATACTTCTGATTCACAAGTTTCAACATTCCATGCTTTTACTTCGTGGAGGACTCTGTTGTTTTCAATAATGTTTGTTTTCCCGAGAATTTGTTTGCCATCTGAACTCCATTTCATTTTGTAGCCAGCGCCTGATTCATTAGTGATGGTTTTAAGGTCTGTACCATCAGCATTCGCTACTAGGATGCCAGTGTAATTGTCGGTAGTAACTGCAATTTGGCTACCATCAGGAGACCATACAGGAGCCATCAACCCAACAGAATGCTCAATCAATTTTTGTGGTTCACTAGCGGAGCGTGGTTGTGCCCATAGGCATGCTCCGCATAGGCAGAGTGTAACTGCTAATACAAAATTGCGTTTCATAAGGTAATTTTGTGATTTATGGTTAATACTAAGTTAATTTATCATTAGTTCTTATTATAATCTATAGAATAGGCTAGAACATTATATAAGTAAATATAGTCATTTATAAAATTATGAATTATTTCTCTAATATTAAGTATATTTGCTGATGTTTTGAGAAAAATTAACATCTTATTCCCCAAAAAAATAACCCTAGCCATTTTAGACTAGGGTGAAAATTAATTTGCTTTTAAAAGTTAAATTAGCAATCAGCATCACATTCTGTAATGTACCATTTTCCATTGATTCGTTCAAAAACAATTGATGTGCTACCTGAATTGCTATAACCGCCAGCTGATGATAATGCGCATTCAAATACCACTTTGTTACGACTTACTTTTGTCCACGACGCACTACTTTTGTAGCCATCACCAAACGTCTTATTGTACTAAACCTCAAAAGTTTCATTCTCCATAAACTCTAAGTTGACAAATTCGCCTTTTACTCGTTGTTCACGAAATGATGGGCTGCTTTTGATCTTCTTTAAGAACTTAAAAATGGTTCTGTTCCTTGATTACATGCAGCTTTTTTGTTGTATACTAATTTACAGAGTTTAGCGTTGTAAAAAGATTTATACCGGTAGTCTTGTGCAGTTGTTGTTAAGGCGAAGCATATCATTAATATGCTTAAAATTGATTAAAATAATTTAGTTTTCATATTAATTTTCTTTGAATTATTGTTGTTAATTATTATTAGTCATTTGAGATCCAGGCGTTTGGGAAATGGTATCTTACAGTATTTAACATGTCTTTGGCATCAGATTTGCTATTTGATGAATATGCTGAAACTCTATAAGAGTTTACTGAACTATTGTATATAATTTGAGGGTCAAAATTAGCATTTAATGCTGCAATGTATAAATTTTCGGCCTCGGCTCTGTTTCGGTATGACCCTACTATAATGTGATATTTCCCATAATGAGTTTTTATTTTTGCTTGATTGGGTGGTGTTTTATTTGATCCAACTGGTTTGATATACTTCTTATATATATATCCTACTGAAGGGCTATTTTCATCCCAATAAAATTTACACCATTTTGACCCATTAATGTATGTAACATAAAACACAGTCCCATCGTATACTTTGTCAACAATAGAGGCTTTTGAACTTTGAGCACTGCGTACATTTGTCCACCCGTCAGCATCGTTAATAACCATCGCTTGACGTGGTGAGGACTCACTACTCACATTAGGTTCTGCTTCGTTTTGATTTGTACTTGCAGTATCTTTTTCAGTAATATAAATAGTGTCGGTTGTATTTGATGAGTTTTTATTAGAAATAGGTTCTGTATTGGGAGATGAGTTAAATCTATCAACTAACAACCATGCTATAATACCTATAAGAGCTACGACAATAATCACAATTGCTATTGATGCAGTGGATATCTGCATCCGTTTTGTAGTAGGGGTATTTATTGTTTGAGAGTCATTGTTTATTTCATATACAAAGTGGTTTATAGATGAAGTGCGTTCATTGAGGTTGTTTCTTGTGGCATGAATAATGGCATTTTTGATATTAATAGGAATGTCATTAGGGAGAATTTGTAGTATAATTTGTTCGTTGATTTCTATTGCTTTTGGCGGATTTTGCCCTGTTAAGCAAAAAATCATAGTTGCTGCAAGAGCGTATATGTCAGATTGTGGACAGAAATTGTTAATCCCGGCATATTGCTCGATTGGAGAATATCCATCGCTACAACCTTGAATTCTTATTTTTGAAGTGGCATTACCATTGTTGTCATAGTGCTTCGCAAGCCCAAAATCAATTAGTACAGGAGTAATGTGATTACCAATTGTCTTTAGCATTATGTTGGCTGGTTTTATGTCTAAATGAGTTATGTGGTTAACATGTAGCGATTCAACAGCATTGCAAATGGGTGCGAATATTGTTTTTAATGAATTTATTGATAATGGACCATTTTTAGAAATGAGGGTGTTAAGATTATCGCCATGGAGATATTCCATAACATAGTATGCTGTGCCGTTTTCTTCAAATTGTTCGTATACTCTAACAATGTTTGGGTGATTAATCATTGATAAACGTCGAGCTTCAGCGATGAAATCTTTCTTGGCGTCAATCATGCGTTGTTGGATAGGAGTGGATGTTGACACGAAGCAGTCATTACTTTTACGTTCATTCCAATCTTTAATAAATAATTCTTTTATAGCATAAAAAGTCTTTATTGGACCACTTTTTGAATCAACTATTGCTGATGCTTTATATGTTATGCCAAATCCTCCCGAACCGAGTATTTTCTCTATCGTATATGGTCTAAGCCCATTATGTAATATTGTGCCTATTTTTAGTTCCATAATTAATTATATTTATATATCTTATTTTACAAATTTAGATAAAAGATACAAAGAAACAAAATTTTATTATTTATCTTGATTAATTAAGTAGAGTATTATTATTTATGAATGTTTGATTTTCTTTGTTATACTATTTTACGAAATATAATTCTAAAAGCTATTATGCATAATTTCAATGAATTAAAAGACCATATTATTGCTGATTCTTTGATTAATTCTCGATGAGGCTAGGATGGTCTTTTAGGAAACCCTCATTTTGTAATTTTATAACCATTGGTTTATAGCCATATCTATACTCATAATTTTTAAGGCTGTCAAATGCGCAACGCTTGTACTGTTCGGGTTTGTTTTTTAGAAAATTGTAAGCCATTCTATCCATTATATTGGAGCATTTTACCATTACTTCACCTAATTGGGAACTTTTATTTATTGAGTCATGAAAACTATCATATAATGGTTGATATGCATGTGGAGCTTGTTTTTTAATGAATTTTTCAAAATCGGATATATCTATAAGTTGAGATGACGTATTTGATAAACTTGGTGAAACAGTGTTTATTTGAGTGTCATTGTTACTTATTATATGTTTGTCTGAATTATCATTTTTTAGCTCCAATGAGTTGGAGTGATTATTATTGTTTTGAAAATTTGTTGAATCTAATGTGTCGTATTTTATTGGAGCAGAATATGGTGTATAACTATTATTTACTATTAAGTTATTAGTATTTGGGTTACTAGTAATACTATTAGATTTATTATTAAAAACAATGTAAGATAAAATACCTCCCAAAAGTGTCGAAACTAATGTGAGTAAAAGTATTTTTCTATATTTGCTTTTATTTGTAAATAGAGCAGTATTCTTGAACTCGTCTATTGTTTGAAATCTCAGACATCGATCCTCATGAGTCGCTTTCTTTATAATAGAATCGTATTTTGATGTTAAGTGACTGCTGCTTAATATGTATTCTAAAATTTTTCCAGCTGAATAGATGTCGGCGCGTATATCAATGTCGGGGTTTTCTGTTAATTGCTCAGGAGCTGAGAATGCATTATTATGACCTATTGTATTGTGATATGTATCGGTATAACAAAATCCTAAGTCAATTACTTTAACATCATATCCTATACGAGTTATTATAATATTTTCAGGCTTTAGATCAAGATGTATAATTGAGTTAGAATGAAGGTATGAAAGACAATCAAATAACTGTTGAATGAATTTGTTTACATTATTTTTTTTATTGAAATATGTGGGCTTTTCACTTATAAATTGTTTAAGTGTGATACCGTCAATGAAGTCCATCACTATAGAATCTTCGTTAAACATTAGATACCGAGGAAGAGCTCGGTGCTCTAACATAAAGCCGGCTTCAAATTCTTTTTGGAGTGCTAATCTGTATTTGGGATTATATCGGTGTTTCTCTTTTAAACGTTTAATTAATATACGTTTGCCATGCATTTTTGCCATAAATGTGTCGCATGTGGCACCATTGTGGCTCACAATAGTTGCATTATTTAACAATTGTGACACTGTATTATTGTTGCCAAATTGCGATGTATTCATGCCAAGGTTCTTATTGAAGTATTTTAATTGATGTGATGCCCGAAACTTTACCCGCAGTTAAGGCCCCTAGTTTATTCCCGTTTCGAGTTACATTCACGGCAAGAAGTGGGAAATGCTGAATAATATGGTGTATCTCAACGATGTCACCTTCGATAAGTTTGCTATTTTTGCTATTTGTAACAACAAAAGTATGCTGCCCAATATATTTAAGAAAGACTATTCTATCAGGAAAATATGATAATTCGATATGTGTCCCTATCAACAATTCTTCTACTCTTAATTCTCCCTCAATAGCGTTAAATGATGAGTTAGAACTATCGTCAATACGATTTAGGGTTTCCCAATCGGGATACTCTAAATAACGAGCCAAAATGTCTAAGGTAGATGCGCGTGGAGTCCTTTCGTCAGATAAAAAACCTAATAAGCGTTTAAGTGTATTAACACCTAGGTGTTGTCCTGTTTTTTGAATTATATCTAGCGCAACTTTCTCACAATCAGATGATACTCTTAATTCGCATCCTGATTGAGTTTTAATCATTTCGCGTATGCTGAAAGATAACTTCATGTGATGTCTATTATAAAATGTTATTTACAACACAAAGTTAATTTATTGACTGAGATATTTTCATATCCATTTCGTCCAATTTGAAACTACTTAAATATTGAGCTATATTTTTCAAGTAATTCTTTAAATCTAGAATCATCTCTTATAGGTGCAATATTTATAACGGCATCGCAATCGGCAGTCCATTGATAGTAGTTAGCGTAACCTTTTTGTAAAGATGTCTTCATACATTCAAAAGCTTTGTCAGAATCACCTGCTAGTGCATAGAAGCATGCTCCATAATAGTTTATTAGGCCATCATTATCGGTCGATGTTTTTAAAATGTTTTCAATCCATGCAACAGCTTCGTCATATCGGTCAAGTTCAAGAAGTGCAAAACCTTTGAAAGATTTAATATCATCATTTTTGTATTCTAGGTCTATTATGCGCTCATAGATGGCAATGGCATTTTCTGATTGCTCCAGTTTATTTTTAAGCGTTACTGCTCTAAGCATATAATAATATGGGTTATTTGCATCATTGAGTGAGGCTTCTCCAAATAGAGCAACTGCTTGATCAAAATCGCACAAGTCGGTAGAACAAAGACCTTTTACAGCAATAGCGGTAGTCATATTTGGAGCTTTATTTATTGCTTCGTCACAACATTCAAGAGCTTCGGCAGAGCGTCCAAGGGCCCTAAGGATGTTAGCTTTTGTAATGTAATATTCACTATTTTCTGTTGAGGAATTTATGGCAAAATTTACATTGTAAATAGCCTCATCGTATTGACCTAATGCATATTGACACTTAGCGACCTCATTATATAGACCAGCATAATTATATAAATTTTCATGAATGATTTTCTTGAAATCGGCTAATGCAGTAACATAATTAAAGTGGGCACTTGCGATGATTCCCCTTATATAATAATACATTCCTACTTTGGGGGCTTGACGAATTGCATTGCTTAGACCTGTAATAACAGCATTATAATCATTATTACTCATGTCAACAAGCTCTTGTAGGGCTTTTGTGTTACTTTTGCCAGTACTAAGAGCGAGTATTAAGTCATCTACTGCACCCGTGTTATTTCCCATCATTTTGCGAATAGATGCACGTCTAATGTATACTTCAGCTTCAGATGGAGCAATTGCAACTGCATTATCGGCATATTCGTTTGCTTGCCCTAGATTCTTTTCTATTACAGCAATACGAGATAGGCCTATTAATGCTTCGACGCTTCGATTATTCATACCTAAAAGACGTTGATAATCACGTTTGGCATTCTCGTAGTCTTCAAGCATGTATTCAGCATTTGCTTTGCGATAAATAACTTCATAAGAACTTGGGTCAATGTCATTTGCTTCAGTTAAATCAGCTAATACTTTGTCGTATTCTTTAGTCATTTCATAAATGCTTGCTCTTATGCACAATGCTTGAAACTTCATGTCAGTCTCTTCGGTTGGGACATATTTTAATGCATTATTAATATCGTCTAATGCTTTTGCATAATGACTATGGTTGTAATATTCAATAGCCCTTTTATAGTATGTATCGTAATCTTGTGGGTCTTCTTCGAGTTGTTGGTCGTATACTTTCATCATTGCCTTTGTTATAGGATTATTTAATCCCTCTTGGGCGAAAGATTGAGAATATGATGAAAAGATTAATATCGAGATAATTATTCTGATGAGTTTCATTGTTGCTAAAATTATAGTAAATTAATTATTTCTCTAATTTTTGTAAGTTTATTAAGTAGGTCGGGCAAATAGTCAAGTTTCAACATGTTTGCTCCGTCGCTTTTTGCAATTTGTGGATTTTGGTGAGTTTCAATGAAAAGACCATCTACGCCAACCGCGATGCCAGCTCGTGCAACAGTCTCAATGAGGTCGGGACGACCACCTGTAACACCCGCTGACTGATTGGGCTGTTGAAGTGAATGGGTAACGTCTAATATCACCGGGCAATCACATTGTTGCATTTCAGGTATGCCTCTATAATCAACAATAAGATCTTGGTATCCAAATGTTGTGCCTCTTTCAGTAATTGCAACTTGATTATTTCCGGCATCTCTTATTTTTTGCACAGCATATTTCATTGCTTCAGGAGATAAAAATTGCCCCTTTTTAATGTTTACAAATTTTCCGGTTTGAGCTGCAGCAACTAATAAATCAGTTTGCCGACATAGGAATGCTGGAATTTGTAGTATGTCAACATACTCAGCCGCCATTTGAGCTTCTTCAGCATTGTGTATATCAGTTACAACCGGAATGTCAAATGTATCTTTTACTTTACGTAGTATTTTAAGAGCATTTTCATCCCCAATACCGGTAAAAGAGTCAATTCGAGAACGATTTGCTTTTCGATAGCTACCTTTAAATACATATGGTATATTTAGTTCTGTTGTAACCTTTACAATCTTTTCGGCAATATCTAACGCCATTTCCTCCCCTTCAATAACGCAAGGACCAGCTAAGAGAAAGAAATTATTTGTTTTAGATGATTTTAAATAATCTAGAATAGTATTCATAATTTATTGTTGATTTAACTGATTTATAATATGACATGTGTGACATGCTGCAATTGCCGCGGTTTCAGTTCGAAGTCGATTGTCTCCTAAACTAATTGGAATAAACCCATTATCAAGTGCTAATGTGATTTCTTCTTTAGAGAAATCACCTTCAGGACCTATTAAAATAATGCAGTCTTCGTTGGGTTTATATTCATTGCAAAACAACTTTCGTGGTATTGATTCATCACAGTAAGCAATGAACTTTTGTGCAGTATTACTTTCCGTAATTATTTTTTTTACGGTTGTCATAGGGTCAATTATTGGTAAAACCGCTTTTAGTGATTGTTTCATTGCTGATATTGCAATCTTTTCTAAACGCTCAACTTTAATCTCTTTACGCTCGGAATGGTGGCAGAGTAGGGGGATAATGCGATTAACACCTATCTCAGTTGATTTTTCGACAAACCACTCCATGCGATCAAGATGTTTTGTTGGTGCTACAGCAATGGTAATATTGTTATCCCATGATAAAGGAATGCTAACCTTGTTGATAATTTCAATGCTTGTTCGTTTTTGATGAGCTTCAACAATTTTACATTCGTAGCGATAACCTTTACCATCAATAACATCTATATTATCGCCTGTTTTCATGCGCAATACTCTCACGCAGTGTTGAGAATCGCACTCGGGTAACATTTTAGTTCTTTCTATGTCGGGAGCATAGAATTGTATCATTTCTATTTTGAGTTTCGTTTATTTTTAATTAATTCACTTATTTTAGCTGCTTCCTCATATTCTTCTAACTGAATATGTTTTTCGAGTAATTGTTCAAGTTTGTCAATTTCAAGGTCTTCAAGTTTATTATCTTTATTATTGTTATTTTCTACTTTTTCTAATGAATATGTATTGTCGCCTGATACTTCAAGTAAGAAGCCAGTTTCATCAACAATTTCACGAGTGGTATATATAGGAGTATTAGTTCTCATCGCTATTGCAATTGCATCAGAAGTGCGAGAGTCGATAATAATTTGCCTTTCACCATCGTCAAATGTCAGTTCAGATGAAAAAATTCCATCTTCAAATTTGTATATAAATACTTCTTTCAGTTCAATTCCGAATGCATTGGAAATACTTACAATTAAGTCATGAGTCATGGGGCGAGGCATGTTTATTTGCTCCATTTTTATGGCTATTGATTGCGCTTCAGAAGCTCCAATGACAATGGGAATATGATATAATCCGTCCTCTTCGGCAAGAATTAGTGCATATGCTCCTGACCTAATTTGGCTATACGATATTCCTATAACTTTGAGTTTGACTTTGTTTGTCATATTTTTCTTAATTGTGTTTTTGCCCGGTAATAATACCACTGCCATAGCATAATTTACTATCTTTATCATAAATGACAGCAAATTGTCCTGGAGCAATGCCTTGTACTTTTTCTTCAGACTCGATTAAATATTCCATATCACCTAAGTGAGTTAATCGACCATTTAAAAAGTTTGGCATATGGCGGTTCTTAAATGTTATTTCAACGCTATTGCAGTTGTTTTCCCACGGATTGCCTGAAATAAAATGCATTTCGTCGAGGTGGAGAGTTTTCCCGTATTGTTTTTCAGTATCATATCCATTGCTGACATATATAACATTGTCGTGGATATTCTTTTTAACAACATACCACGGACCACCGCTCAAGCCTAAGCCTTTACGTTGCCCTATTGTGTGAAACCAAAAGCCTTTATGTTCGCCAAGTTTCTTGCCGGTTTCGAGTTCAATAATAGGACCTTTCTTTTCCCCTAAATGGCGTCTGATAAAGTCGTTGTAATTAATCTTCCCGAGGAAACAGATGCCTTGACTATCTTTGCGATATGCATTTGGCATTTGGGTTTTTATTGCGATTTCACGCACTTCAGATTTTGGCATATCTCCAATGGGAAACATTAGATGACATAATTGATTGTAGTCAATTCGTGCCAAAAAGTCAGTTTGATCCTTTACAGGGTCAACAGCTGTAGACAAGTATGTTTTATCTCCAATTATAGTTGTAGTAGCATAATGTCCGGTAGCGGTTTTGTCAAATTCATGCCCCCAACGTTGCTCAAAATAGCCAAATTTAATCATTTTATTACACATGATGTCGGGGTTTGGTGTGAGACCTTGTCTAACCGTGCGTAGTGCATATTCCATTACGTTTTCCCAATATTCCTCGTGAAGAGAAACAACATCAAAGGGTAAATTATATTTACGTGCAATATAGCTGCACATTTCGATATCTTCTTCTGCTGCGCAATCACCTTCGTCGGTATCAAGCCCAATACGAATATAAAATAGATGTAAATCGTGTCCTAGTTCAAGCAGACGATGAACGCTTACTGCACTATCTACACCTCCAGAAATTAATGCTGCAATTTTCATGAGTGCTTACTTTAAAAATTTATACTACCTACAACATCGAGAATGCCATCAACACTTAAATTTTTGGCCATAATCAAGTGTTTATCATCAAGTTGATATATTGTTGGAGTTACTCGTAAATCAAATAAGTCGTATATGTCATCACATGCACCAACTACCCAATTCTTAGGATAATTTTTAGCCTCGTTTATCCATTCTTCGTTTGACTTACCGGGATATATGCTAACGATTTTAATTACACCTTTATCAATAAGTTTATTGAGGTTGATATCTGCAGCCATTCTTACTTTGGCTAAACTGCAGTCGGTGCAATCTATGTCGTTAAAAAACAATATTATAGCCGGTGCGTTTATTGAATCAAATTGTAGTTTCTCTCCTTCGGGGGTTTCAAATTCAAAATTGGGTAATTTTGATCCTTTCATCGAGTTTGTTAGTATTTTGGTATGATGTTCATACCGTGCTTTATCTGCTTTTGAAAGTTTCTTTGTGTTGATAACAGCCTTAGTGAAATGTAGATATAATTCATCACTCCAAAACAATGCGCTATCACCATAAAGTGTTTCCTCAGCTATTTGGGTAAGTGTCAGCATGTTTTTAGGCTTTTTTTGAACCTCTTTAATTAGTTTGTTAATTGACATAATAGTTGTGTCCTTAGATGCAAATTGCATATATGTGACATAGTCGCGAAATGCTTTAGCCATTTTGTCACGAGAAGAAAACGCTGATTTAAGATTACACTTGTCCCAAAAGTGTTCTACAACGTAGTTAGCGCGTTCAGATAATGATGTAAGATTTTCGGGCGCTTGTGGATATTGAAAATACGTGTCGTTGGCTAATGCTGACGAAGATATTGTTGTTAAAATAAATAATATTAATAATAATTTTTTCATAATTATTTTGGCATATAGTTTGCAGTACAAAGATAGTATAAAGAATTGACAATTTAAGATTGAAAATAGATAATTTATATCCTTTATTGATAAAATAAACAAAGTTTAAAGTAAAATAGGAACCTTTTAATTAATAAATTTGTTTTAGTAATTAATATAAATAGTTAGTCTTATGAATTTCAACAATTTTACTATTAAGTCTCAAGAGGCTGTTCAAAAAGCGGTTGAATATACTCGTGAGGCATCAAATCAGGCTATAGAGCCTATTCATCTGCTTAAAGGAGTTGTTAATGTAGGCGACTCTTTAGTAAACTTCATTTTTCAAAAAAATGGAGCTAGCACACATCAACTATTACCACTAATTGATAGAGCTATTGCATCATTGCCAAGAGTGTCGGGTGGAGAACCTTATCTAAGTCGTGATTCGAATGATGTGATTAATAAGTCTCTTGAAGTTGCAAAGAAACGTGGCGACAAGTTTGTTACTCTTGAAGCACTATTGATGGCCATTTTTGTTGTAAATAGTAATGCATCTATGGTGCTTAAAGATATGGGGTTGACCGAACGGGATTTAGATGCAGCTATTATAGAGTTAAGAAAGGGGAAAAGTGCACTTGACCAAAGTGCAGAAGATACATATAATGCACTGACTAAGTATGCTATTAATTTGAATGAACGCGCTCGCGAGGGAAAACTTGACCCGGTAATAGGTCGAGATGATGAAATTCGTCGTGTGCTTCAGATACTAAGTCGTCGTACCAAAAACAATCCTATGCTTATAGGAGAACCCGGGACAGGTAAAACTGCTATAGCAGAAGGTTTAGCTCAAAGAATAGTTAGGGGAGATGTGCCTGAAAATCTTAAATCGAAACAAATTTTCTCTTTAGATATGGGAGCTCTTGTAGCAGGAGCAAAATATAAGGGTGAGTTTGAAGAACGACTTAAAGCGATAGTAAATGAAGTTATTCAAAGTGATGGTGATATAATTCTTTTTATAGATGAGATTCACACCCTTGTTGGTGCCGGTAAAGGCGAGGGAGCTATGGATGCTGCGAATATTCTAAAACCTGCTTTAGCTAGAGGTGAATTGCGTAGCATTGGAGCAACAACTCTCGATGAGTTTCAAAAATATTTTGAAAAAGATAAAGCCCTTGAACGTCGTTTCCAAAAGGTTATGATTGATGAACCTGATGAAATGAGTGCAATATCAATACTACGAGGCTTAAAAGAACGATATGAAAATCACCATAAAGTACGAATCTTAGATGAAGCAATAATTGCTGCCGTACAGTTATCAGAAAGGTATATTACAGATCGCTTCTTGCCAGATAAAGCTATTGATTTAATTGATGAAGCTGCATCTAAATTACGTCTTGAGATTGATTCTGTCCCACAAGAACTTGATGAAATAACTCGTATGATAGCTCAAAAAGAGATAGAACGAGAAGCCATTAAGCGAGAAGGAGACTCGTCAATAGTTAAAGAGCTAGAAAAAGAAATTGCACAACTTCGTGAAGAGGAACGTCAATATATGGCTCGTTGGAAAGCTGAGAAAGATTTGATTAATAAAATGCAGCAAAATAAAATTGATATTGAACAATTAAATTTTGATGCAGAGAGGGCTGAACGAGATGGTGATTATGCAAAAGTAGCAGAAATTCGTTATTCTAAGATTCAACAAAAAGTTGATGAAAATTCATCTATTGAGAAACAATTGAGAACAATGCAAGGAGATGATGCATTAATTAAAGAAGAAGTTGATGCTGAAGATATTGCAGATGTGGTATCACGTTGGACCGGTATTCCTGTGCGCAAAATGGTTCAAAGTGAAAAGGATAAATTACTGCATTTAGAAGAGGAATTACATCGTAGGATAGTGGGACAAGATGAAGCTATATCAGCAGTTGCTGATGCTGTTAGACGTAGTCGTGCCGGATTAAGCGACCCACGTCGCCCAATTGGTTCATTTATTTTCTTGGGTACTACAGGAGTAGGTAAAACAGAATTAGCTAAGGCTCTAGCTGAATATCTATTTGATGATGAGAATATGATGACTCGTATAGATATGAGTGAGTATCAAGAAAAACACACCGTATCACGTTTGGTGGGTGCGCCTCCGGGATATGTAGGATATGATGAAGGTGGACAATTGACTGAGTCAGTACGCCGTAAACCATATTCAGTAGTGCTTTTTGATGAGATAGAAAAAGCTCATCCCGATGTGTTTAATGTCCTTTTACAGGTATTAGATGATGGAAGATTAACTGACAATAAAGGTCGATTAGTGAATTTTAAAAATACAATAATCATTATGACTTCAAATATGGGCTCATCGCTTATTCGTGAAAATTTCGCCAAAATAACTGATGACAATAAATTTGATGTAATTGATAAAACTAAAAATTCTGTACTTGAAATGCTAAAGCAAACAATTCGACCTGAGTTTATAAATCGAATTGATGAGATAATTATGTTTACGCCTCTAAATGAACAAGAAATTGAGCAAATTGTTTCATTGCAGGTAGAAAGTCTTAAACATATGCTTCATGCCAATGGTATATCATTAGAAATTACGCCATTAGCCCTACATTATCTCGCTCATGAGGGGTTTGATCCGGAGTTTGGCGCTCGTCCTGTTAAACGGGTTATACATAGGTTAGTCCTTAATCAACTATCTAAAGACATTCTTGCTCAAAAAATAGATAAGAATAACCCGATAATTATTGATGTAGTAGATGATGAATTAGTATTCAGAAATTAGTATTTATTTCCACTATGCGGTTTCATGTTTTTTTGATTAAACATGAAACCGCTTTTTGTATTTATAATATTTCATTAACTTTGTGAAAATTATATTTGAAATGGAAATAAATAAAGTTTATTCAGTTTATTTTAGTGCCACATACACAACTCGCAAGGTAGTTGAGATAATCGCAAATAGATTATGTGGAAATATTGTTAATAATGATATTACATCGGTTGAAGTTCCTCATGAAATAGAATTTGAAAGTGGGGATGTGTTGGTGATAGGAATGCCAGTATATGGTGGACGTATCCCTAAATCGGCTTTGCAATCTATTGCCAAATTGAACGGCAATGGAATGCCGGCAATTATATCGTGTGTATATGGAAATCGAGATTATGATGATGCACTCTTAGAATTACGTAATGAGGTGGAATCAAGAGGCTTTATTGTTGTGTCGGCTAGTGCATTTATAGCTCGTCATTCAATTTTTACACAAATTGCAAGTGACCGGCCCAATGCTGATGATATAATACAAATAACCGAATATGCAGATCGTTCTAAAAGGATAATATTAGGTTTGAATGATTTTTCAGGTTTAAAGCAAATCGAAATAAAAGGAAATAATCCCTATAAAGTATTTAATCAACTTCCAATCTATCCGTCGACAGATGATAGTTGTGTCGAATGTGGTAATTGCTCAAATAAATGTCCTACCGGGGCTATATCATTTGATAATCCTAATGAAACTGATATTCAAAAGTGCATAGCATGTGGACGTTGTATTGTAGAATGTAAGATTAAAGCTAGAGATTTTCGGGGTGATTTTTTTGACAATCGAGCAGAAATGTTTTATAAGGCGTTTTCTGCTCCTCGAAAAAATGAGGTTTATTATGCTTTATGATTGTTAATCAATTAAAAAGTACAAACTATTTGTATAGTTTTGTGTTTTAATGTAAGAATTTAAATTTTAGATTATGAAACGGATTTTTTATTTATTACTTTTAATGCCATTTTTTTTAGTATCGTGTGACGATGATAATGAGCTGCCCGATGTGAAGTTTAAAGTAGATATATCAGGAGGTAAAAATATAAATGGCGTAATTTATGTTGTCAAAGGGGATACTCTAACTGTCGAAAATGTTTCAATTGCATCTCATAATACTAAAGGAGCTGCAATGGGTGAGGTGTCATATTTTTGGGATGGACATTTCTTATTAACAAATCCATTCCCTCCTTATAAAATTAATATCGCAACAGATAAAATGGTGACACAAAATCATATATTAGAATTTAACTGCCCTTTATATGTTGTTGATTCTCCAATATTGACGGCGTATTTTAGATATCCTGTTAAGCTAGTAGAGGCTCCTGATAGTATTCCTAATGAACCTATTCAACCGATAACATCAGGATTTAATATAGTTAATAAATAGAAATATAAAGGCTGAACTCATGTTCAGCCTTTATATTTCTATTTCATCATAATTCAATTAACCTCCATATTGGATTTTACCATTTTCATCCATATAGTCTTCTAATCCACGTTCATATGCAGTCATGGCACGAAGACTCATGCCCATGCTTGAGAACCCACCATCATGGAAAAGATTTTGCATTGTGACTTTTCGTGTAAGGTCAGAGAACATAACAATACAGTAGTCGGCACATTCATCGGCCGACGCATTTCCAAGAGGAGACATACGGTTAGCAAAGTCATATAATTTATCCATGTCCTTGATGCCAGAACCAGCAGTAGTCATAGTTGGAGATTGTGAAATTGTGTTTACTCGTACATTACTTTCACGACCATATATGTAGCCAAAACTGCGGGCAATTGATTCCAACAATGATTTGGCATCAGCCATGTCATTATAACCAAAGAATGTGCGTTGTGCCGCGACATAACTTAATGCTAATATGCTACCATAATCATTAATAGCTTCTAATTTTTTTGCTGCTTGAATCATTTTGTGAAATGATATAGCCGAAATGTCAAGAGTTTTACTTAACATACCATAATCAAGATCGTCATATGGGCGTTTTTTGCGCACATTAGGAGACATGCCTATTGAGTGTAACACAAAGTCAACTTTACCGCCAAGAACTTCCATTGATTTTTTAAAAACAAGTTCAAGGTCCTCTACACTTGTAGCATCGGCAGGTATAACCTCGGCTCCTAGTTTTTGGCCTAATTCATTTATTCCCCCCATTCTTATTGCCATAGGGGTATTACTTAGTGTTATAGTTGCTCCTTCCTCAACGGCTCTTACTGCAACTTTCCATGCAATACTTTTTTCATCTAAAGCACCGAAGATGATACCACGTTTTCCTTTTAATAAATTATAGCTCATAACTATCAAATTTTAATTTACTGCAAAGATACTAAAAAAAATTGTTATATAGGGCTATTTTTGTTCTTTTTGTGGTAAATAATGGTCTAAAATTCTGTTTTTGGTCGACCGCAATAATTTTATATTAACTACTTTGTTCAATTAAATTAGAATTATATAGAATTATTTGTTAACTTCGCGAAGAAAATTATTATTTGATTTTTTTCAATATTAATCTATATAAAAATACTTAAGATGAAGAAATTCTTAACAGCAATTTTGTCTGTTGCATTTATTGCCGGAGCATTAAATGCAGCTAATCCTAAGCGCGAATTTCGCGGCGCTTGGATGCATACTATTAATCAAAGTCAGTATGCAAATCAATCTACTGAGGAAAATCAGGCATATTTGCGTAATCAACTTGATTTGTTGCAAAAAGCCGGATGCAATGCAGTGATATGGCAAGTACGTCCATCGGCTGATGCATTGTATTTCTCTAATTATGAGCCATGGAGTCGTTTCCTCTCAGGAAAAGCAGGTGTTGCACCTATGCCAATGTGGGATCCATTGCAATTTATGATTGATGAATGCCATGCTCGTGGAATGGAACTTCATGCATGGTTGAACCCTTATCGTGTAACAACGTCAGAACGTGAAGAACTTCCATTTAATCATATTTTCTACCAACATCCTGAACGATTTGTTAGATATGGAAAACAACTTTATTTTGATCCAGGTTGGCCTGAAAATATCGATTTTATTGCTAAAGTTGTAAATGATATAGTTAGTCGCTATGATGTAGATGCTATTCATATGGACGATTATTTCTACCCTTATCCCATTTCAGGTGTAGATTTCCCCGATGACAAATCATATGCGGCTTATGGCAATGGAATGGATCGTGGTGATTGGCGTCGCCAAAATTGTGATAAGCTCATAGAGACACTTCATAATACTATCGTAGCGGCTAAACCTTGGGTGCGTTTCGGCATAAGCCCATTCGGCATTTGGCGTAACAAAAAATCTGACCCTAGAGGAAGTGATACAAACGGACTTCAGAACTATGATGCCCTTTATGCTGATGTATTATTGTGGACAGAAAAGGGTTGGGTTGACTATATGATGCCTCAACTTTATTGGGAACGTGAGCATAAACTAGCTTCTCATGACATTCTTAATGAATGGTGGGCAAACAATAATAATGGACGCCATATGTATATTGGTCAATCAGTTAACCGCACAATGGATCGTACTGATTTAGCACCATCAACCGAAACTTCACAATTACGCTCAAAGATTGAGATGTCGCGTGCTTATCCCGGAGGTATCCAAGGTAACTGTTGGTGGCCTGGATATTCAGTGACAAGTAATTACAAAGGTGTAGCAGATTCACTTGCTAATGATTTGCAATCAACAATTGCTCTAGTTCCTAGCTATCCATGGATTAACAATGTTGCACCAAAAGCTGTTTCAGGATTAAAATGTAAAAATGATAAGTTGTCATGGGAGGCTCCTGCAGTAGAAGGCAAGACTACAGATGTTGTTAAATGGGTTGTTTACCAATTGAACTCAAATGATGTTGCCGGTATTGAAAATGCAGAGAATATTGTTGCTGTTGTAAATGGTAATGAATGTGCATTGCCCGATGATGTAGAGGGCGATTGTTACTATGTTGTCACTGCTCTCGATCGTGCCAACAACGAATCTCCGGCATGTAAACCTATTAAAGTAAAAGCTGCTAAAAAGTAGAAGTATTTCTCTGCTTAAGTAAAATAAAAAACTATAGGAAAGATGTGTCAAACCGTTTGGGTCTGACACATCTTTCCTATAGTCGGTTCTGTAAATTGATTTGGTTCGATCGGAATATTTTTTTGACGAATATTCCGTTTTTTATTACTCAAAACATTATCTTTGCCTAAAAATGTGAGATTATGGACTTGATGGAATACGACCAATTTATTATAGCGATAAACTTTGCGTGTATCACAATCTTAGTGTTGCTTGCGGGTATATTATTGGCTGCAACACGCTTCAAGGGTGAAAATGGATACGCCGCGGCGATTATAGTCATACCAAATGTTCCTATATATCTTTACAATATGAGCCGCATGCTTGGTTGGTATGAGTTTGCGGTGTTTATGTTTCCAATAGGTTTTTCGGTAAATACTATGTTGATGCCGTTATTGTGGCTTTTTGCCCTGAAGAACTTTAAAGTGGGATTCCGTTTCCGTCACCGTCAACTGTTGCATTTCCTCCCGGCTATGGTGTTTGCCTCCTTGGGTGTGTCAATGCCATATCAGGATATAGTTCAGACGATATTACATGAGATGCAAGGTGACGATACCTGGATTGGAGATGTTAATTCAATGATAGTGGCTCTTCAGATGCTAATTTATTATCCTTTAATATTCCGGTTCTTATATCGTCGTAAAAAAGAGATATATGAGACATCGTCAAACGCCGAATGGATTCAAAAAGGTTGGATATGGCAATTCATGTGGCTTTTTGCCATTTTGTTTGTTATCGTAATGGTGTGTTATGCAATTTGGCCTCGCACCGATGCTTGGCTCATTCAGATATTGAATGTTATAGCAATGAGTTTTTTGGTGTATAACACTATTGCCCACCCGGTTATTCCTCCTCAATTGGAGCAAAAAGTTGTAGAGGAGACAAATGATAATAATTATGTGTCGCAAAACCTGACTGACGAGCAGATGAGGGAGATATGCGAAAAGGCGTCAGCTTATCTTCTTTCAACCAAAGCCTTTTTGCAGCCCGATGTTACAATTGCTCTTTTCGCTAAACAAATAGATGTTCCTCAACGTAACTTGTCAAGAGCCATTAACACATATCTCAATCGCAATTTCTTTGAGTTTATCAATGAGATGCGAGTGGAGGAAGCTAAACGCCGATTAGTGGATCTTGATCATTCGGGTTATAATATTGATAGTGTATATAGCGAGTGCGGTTTCCGTTCGCGCTCCACATTCTTCATGGTATTTAAAAAAGTTACAGGAAAAACTCCGGCAGTATGGCTTAGTGAGCAAAAGGGGTAGATAGCGCGGAATAATTAAGCTCAATTCAGTGGGAAATTGTGTGAAAACACTCCACGCCCCGCACTCAAAAAACTTGTATCAAGTCTTGATTTCGGATTTTTGTACTTATTTTGCGCATATTTTAGCTTTTATTTTTTTTAAATATACATAAATTTGCATTGTAGGATATAGTATTTTATTCAAAAAAACAAAAATATATAGCAACAGCCCAAAAAAAGTGTGGCAAAAAACTTTCATAGTTTAAAAAAAATCATTATATTTGCGTAAATGTCGCAAAAGATGGCATTTTTAGACATATAGGAAGTGTTCAGTTTCATTCTCTGAAAGCGAATCTGGTAAATTCAATTTTAGGACGAGAATAAGCTTGCTGCTCTTCACGTAATTGTTTTATACTGTCAATCCGTGAGAATTGATGTATAGATACAAAGCGTGTGGCTGTTGCTTGTTTTGTCCATGGGCTTTACCAGGGCCTGCTTTCAAAAACGAGTTGACGGTTTCACGCTTTCTTTATATTATTAACTGTCGCATAGGAGCCGGGCGACATTGGATTTTGGGAAAGTGCTCAAAAAATGGTTGAAAACGCGTGTTTTTAGTCCGAATCGATGACTTTTGGACTTGAAAAGACATCAAAAATTATGTGATTATGAGTCATTTTCTTGATTTTTGTAGAAAAGTAATAATATTAAAATTTAAAAAGTAATAATATTAAAATTTAAAAGGTATGAAACGATTAATGTTTTTGTTGTCGATGCTATTGGTTTTAGGTGCGACAACTGAGGTAAACGCCCAAAGCTGGCTCAAAAAATTGGGGAAAAAGGCTGAAAAGGTTGTGAAAAATAAAATTGAGCAAAAAGTTGAGAGAACGACTGAAAAAGTTATGGACGACGTGCTTGAAGGCAATGTTGATTTAGGTGGTGATGATAATAGTAGTGATGATGGCGATGACAACAACAAAACTTCAAACTCCTCATCGTCTAAGTCAAGTAACAAAAAACAAACTCCTAAATCCCTTGAGGCCACTTATGCCAAAAGCGACTTTGTGCCGGGCGATGAGATAATCTTTGAAGATAATCTTTATGGAGAACAACTCGGTGAGTTCCCGAGCCGCTGGGATCTTGAACGTGGTGTCGCCGAAATTGCAAAGGTTAATGGAGAGACAGTAATCGCCATGGCTGGCAACGACTCTTGGATTAAGCCATTGATGGCTGATTATTCGACTGATTATCTTGGCGATGTGTTTACGGTTGAATTTGATATGCTGTATGATGACAGCAAGAAAGATGGTGCGCCAAACATTGAGATTGATTTCATGGCTCCGGGGCAAAGACGTGATAACGAGATTTATACGTTAACTTATTATTTGGGATATGATAAACAAAGTGTTATAATGAGCTATGTGAAGAATGGCTCAACAAGTGTAAATAGCACAGATGGCTCGGCAAGCTCAGGCTCTCAATTGGTGTTGAACGACGGACAATGGCATCACTATGCCATCTCATTCAATAAACGTGCATTAAAGGTTTATATCGATGGTGTGCGTGTGATAAATATTCCCAATGCCAAGGCCGGTGCCGGTTGGATAACATTCTTTAACGGCAGCAATAAGCCTGAAAATGTCACCTATCTTAAAAATGTGCGAATCGCCAAAGGTGCGGTGCCATTGTATGACCGTATGATGACTGACGGAAAGATTATTACCTATGGTATCACATTTGATGTGGGTAAATCGACAATCAAGCCCGAATCGATGGGTGAAATCAATCGTATCGTTACTTTGATGAATGAGAATCCCGATTTGAACTTCTCGGTTGAAGGTCATACCGATAATACCGGAAGTGCTGCCTCAAATCAAAAATTGAGCGAACAACGCTCTGAGGCTATCGTGGCGAAGTTGGTTGAAATGGGAATAGAAGAAAGCCGTCTCACAGCCGTGGGCAAAGGGCAAAACTCACCCATCGCCGACAACAACACCGATGAGGGCCGTGCGAAAAACCGCCGCGTAGAATTTGTAAAACAGTAAAATAATTGTAAGGGGTGTGAAAATTTACATGCCCCTCACTTATCTTCTTTTTGATTACACTTAAAATAATACTTAGTAATATGAAAACGACAATCTTATCTCTGCTACTGATGATTTCCGCAACGGCAATGGCTCAAACGGTTATTGTCAATGTGTCGGCTCTCACGGGAAAAGGGAGTTATGAACAGGTTGGGGTAGTGCTTGAAAAAGATGCCAATACCGATGAGTTCTATAACCTTGCCGTAGAGCTGAAAAATCACTCCGACTATGTGATGATAACTGAAAATCAAAGTAATCGCTCGCAGGGTAAATCAGATACCGATAAGATTAACGAGGCATATGCCAAGATGGAAGAACTTAAAAAGAAAGGACTTGTCACCGATGC
This sequence comes from Muribaculaceae bacterium, assembly GCA_045576735.1. Taxonomy (GTDB): domain Bacteria; phylum Bacteroidota; class Bacteroidia; order Bacteroidales; family Muribaculaceae; genus RGIG4079. Next base: position 17,108 of record JAZNGZ010000082.1, on the reverse strand, counting down.
CGACGTTCAAAGAATGAAAGCCGAAATGGGTGTTTTGTTGGAGAAAGATGCCGAAAACCAGGCCAAATTAGCGCAAATGGCGTCAAATCCCAGCTCTGACCCCGTTGCATTAAAAGAGAATATTCGTCGTTATTGTGTTGATAATCGTTTCTTTTATTCAGCTTCTAAAGAGGAGAATGGCATGGTCAGGGTGGAAACCCGGACAGCCGATGGTAAACGTCGCATGGGATATATCGATGCGACAATTGGACGAGTGGTCATCGAGCCCGACCGTTACAGTATCTTTAACAACGGGACAACCAAAGGATTTACCAACGACGGCTACATCATTGGGCATTCAGTAGATGGCGCCGTTATACTCGACAAGACGGGACGGATAGTGTTGGAAGGTTATAAAAACCTATACTTTTACAATGATTGCCGAATACTGAAAGCTCAGAACGCCCAAAAGAAATGGGGAATCATTGACTATCAAGGTAATGTGTTAGAGCCGTTTATTCACGGCAGTTCCAAATCCGAAAGCCTTCAAAAAGCCGCCAACCGCATCTTCAAGGAAAATGGCGGGGTAAAAGTGGAAATTTGGTAACATAAAACATATGATTATGAAAAGATTATTTATATATGTGTTGTTGGCGTATACTTTTGGCAATGTCGCTATTGCTCAGAATGCAAGTAAGGAGCTTGTGTCACAGCGCATTGTCAATGCCATCAATAAAGGGAAATTCTACATGAAAGTCTCAGGGTTGATGAAGATTGAAGATGAGGGAGCCACACAATCGATGATGCCCACATTTGAAATAGCTGTAAAGGGTGGTGTAACATTCACCCATCTCCCCGATATGGGTATTACTACGTTGACAGCCAATGGCTTCAATTATATGCTTGATGAAAGAAGCAAGACATATACGGTTAATCCGATAAGTCCAAATGAACCCGATTTAGGTGATATCGGACGTTTAACTTTCATGAAGCAGGGCGAATGTAACCTTAACGGTGTTAAGTATTATTACGATTTATATCGCAGCAGCAAAGGTCATGAAGTTACGTTCTATTATAATTCCACAAAGGTTGCTGTTATAGATTTGGGTATGGAAAGCTCGGGAATAGGGAAGTTGAGTCTATTGTCGTTTGACACGAAGATACCTGAATCGGTTATATTCTGTCTCGGTAATGAGTGGAAAAATGCGTCGGCAGGCATGGGTGCAATGCCTTCAATGAGTACCGATATATCAAAATACGTCGATGAAGAGACCTTGAAAAGCCTTGAAAAAGAATTGCCGGCCGGTTTTGACTTGAATAAGTTGTTGAGTGGTCAGTTCGACGATAAGATGATAGAGCAACTTGTTGGGGCAGAGGGATTACCCGAAGGAATGAGTATGAGCGATATTAAGGGAGCTATGGGCATGGGTGGCTCCTCAAATCAAATAGATGAAGCGACAAGAAAACAAATGGAATTTATGTCGAGCCCTGAATATCGTGAGCAGATGATACAAATTCAGATGATGGGTGGCATGACAAGGTCGCAAGCCGAACATGCAGTGAAACAAATGCTGCCCGATGCCGATGCCATGATGCAAGCATTGGATATGATGGACGAGCAAAATGCCCGTGAGCAATTAGTGCAAAATGCCCCTGAGCCACCTCGTTGCTCATCGCCATGGGTTGACCCGTCGCAAGGTTGTGAATTGGCTGCTGGAGGTAACATGGGAATGATTACCGTTACCGATGAGCATGATGTGGCACAAATAGTATATATCGATCAATTTGACACCCCACAACAAATTGAGGTTGATATGGCTCTTGATGTTACTGATGATGGAATATGGGAAGCTTTTAATGCTTTTGTGGAGGAAACCAAGGATATGCCGCAAGATGAGGCGGTGAGCTATGTAATGAGTTATAATGGCGACTTGATTTCTGTTGCTGAGATAGGTTGTGTAACAGGCGATATGATTGAGCGTGCTGTCGCTTCGTGTATGCTTTGCCCATCGGCATTGACATATAACAATGCAGGCATATTGTTTGCCTACAAAAATGACATGGATAATGCTAAAATATATTGGGAAACTGCCGAAAAATATGACTCCGGCAATCCCACTGTGGCACTTAACTTGGGTGAGTATTATTTTGAAAAGGGAGATTTTGTCACTGCTCGTCGATATGTGGATAAGGCGATTAGAAACGCTCCCGATTTTGGACTTGCATATCAAGTGTTGACCTCAATCAATCTTGCCGAGGGAAAATATGTCGATGCGGCAAAAACATTGTTTAAGAGTGCCGAAAATTACTTCAGTAATATTACTGCATCACAAATGTTCTCATTGAGAATGGCGATGGAGACTGCCAAACTTAAAATCTGTGAAGGTTTTGATTATGAGCAGTTGTTCAATGATGTTTTCTCAGAAGAAAATAAGGAATCGCTTATGAGAGCAACGAAATCGGGGTTCTTAAATCCGGTAGAGAACATTCCTGCCGATATGAAATCATTGCCATGGTTGTGTGAAAATGGCAAGATTCATTCTACATACCAGTCGCTTGATAAGCGTGATAAGGAAATGACCGCACGTGTAGATAGCCTGAGTGCTCGAAATGACCAATTGGCGATGGAACACCCATCAATTGGAGCAATATTGGCTATGGGTACACGTAATACGAAAGATTTGCTTGAAGATGTTGATAAGTATGCCTCAGAGTTGGTAAATGCTCATGGTGTAACCGAAGATATTTTACAAATGCCAACGATACCCGAAATGGATTTATATGCCATGGCGTCGCAACAGGCACGTGGCAGTGGCGACGGCAGTTATCTGCTCGATGCCCGTCAATATTGGTGTATCTACTTGTGGCAGTTCTATTATGAGGACTTGCTTGATCGTGAAACAAAAGGTTGGGCTTGTCATCGCGGTGAGCAAACATTTGGGACATATCCCGAACATCTCACCGAATTAGAGAAGCGTAATGACTTGGCGATGAAAACCGGTCAAAATGAGTGGGAAATATATGCCGGCGGTGTTTGGGAGTGTGAATTGGCTGAAATAGAATGCAAAAAACACGCTGAAACTAAGGTTGAAGGACTGAAATGTGAACTTGAGTGCATAAGATGCAAAATACCGTTAGGTAAACGATTAGTGCGAAATTATTATGACGCTATGTGGACAGCTGTGCTTGATGTGGAAAAATGGCACTATGAAACCTACGAGCGACCTCTACTTGAGGAATATTGGGCTACAATGACATCGCTTGTGGGATATTGCGAAAACACTTATATGCAGGAATATATCCTCAATGAGGTTGCACAAAAAATTTATCATAAATGGGCATATAGTTTGAACAGAGGAGCCGGTTTCGGTCTTAATGTAGAGCAAATGTGGGCTCAATATGTGCAATCGTTGGAAATACAAGCCAAAGAAACAATGAGCATTATTTCACAGCTTGATATGCCTAAAATTCCGGTTATCCACAAGAGTGGTGGTGAACTCAAGAACTATGGCGAAAAGCCCAAACCGGGGTGGAGAGTGGATATTCCGTTGCCTTGGGGTTCTTTTGGATTGCAAAAGAAGAATGACCAATATTCGTTTATCTCGCATAATGATGCAACAGGAACAACCAAGATAAGCAATCTCACTACCGGTGAACGTGCCGAATATACAACATACGAAACCCTTGCCGATAATCCACACAGCCAAGACCCTGAAGGATATACAAATACAATAGGCAAATGGGCTGAAAAAAAAGTTGTAGGCAAAATGGTTGATGTAGTTGGTAAAGCCACTATGGGTGGTGCTTCAAAGTTTATCCCGGTAAGCGAATCTAAAAATTTACGTCAGCGTGCCCGCACTATAGACTGTAATGGCAATACAACCAACTCTACCATTGTGTATAACCGAAGCTATACAGGCGGTATTGAAGGCTTCAATATCACCAAAGGAAGAACCGAATATCGCACCGGTAACACAGTGCGAGTGGAACGCCACGTCGGTTACAACTTCGGCTTTATTAAAATGACTGAATATTATTAATTCCTGAATATAAGAAACCAACAATACATAGGGTCATTATGAAGAGGCTGTTATTGATATTTATAGTGTGGTTTGGGCTCGCTTCTGTCCATGCACAGAGCGTGAGTTTTCCGCACAAGGTATTTGACCCCCTTGGTATTCCGCAGGTGGTGGGTGCCAAGTTGCTGTATGCCGACAAGGGTGCGAAAACATCATATCCGTTGGTTGTATATCAGGCCACTCCGCAACAGGTGTCGGATTGGGTTGCGGAAATGGAGCGCCTTGGATTCTTGCACAGGAACCGCCACACCGAATCCAAGAAGAGAATTCATCGCAAACCCGCTTTCAAGGGACCTTCGACCATCGATTATTATTTCCCTGTGGGGTCGGACGGCGACAGGCAGTCCAAGTTCGTAAAGATGCAATTCCGGTTCGACCGGGATCTGACGTTCCGCAAAGGGCTTAAAGTCCCAGGTGCGACGTTGGTCATCGAACTCATACCGTTCTCCCACGACAAGATGGAACTGGACTACAAGAAAGGTGTCTTAAACCCGATAGGCATCACCGACGAAAGCGGATTCATCCCCAAGCATACACGGGAAATCAATGTGCAACTGGCACTTTCCACCAAGTCGCTCATTCCTCAGTGGGAAGAAGGTTCGCCTTGGTACGCTGAGATTAGGGCTAAATTTGTGGAAGGTTATATACCTACCGTTGCCTGTGCAAGGGATTGGGCTGAGAAACTATACAAAGCTTGTGCTGAAAACGCTTCGAGCATCGACCCGATGCAGGGAAGGGATATTCCGGGAAGCACTCCCAACTTGCCGACAATCACAGGCAGCACCACGCATTGGTGGACTTATACCCACCAGGGTATAAAGTATGAGTGCTACGTGAATGCCGAAATCGATTTGTTTGGGCAGTTTTGGTTCGTGGTGTATCGGAAAATGTAATTTTACCACATAATTATGAATAAGCGTAACCGAAAAGCTTTAATAGAGTAGGATCAACTTTAACTTTGTTGATTATGAGAAAGTATTTGTTTTTAACAGTAGTCGCCGGATTGTTTTTGATGACATCTTGCGCTAAGTCAAAGTCTGAAACAGTTATTGATGAGTTTGAGAATCTTGTTGAGGAAGTTGAGTCTAAAAAAGGTAAACTCACTGTTGATGAGTGGAAAGTTCTGGAGCAGGATTTCAATAAACGTTTTGAGGAATTAGGCATTGACAGTATTGATGAGAAAGAATTCTCTACATTTGAGAAGATAGAGTTTACGGCTCTTGTTGTGAGATGGACTGCGGCCATGGCCGAATCGGCACCGACATTGGTTGATGGTGTCGTTGAGGAAATGGAAAAAGAACAGCAGAAGCAAAAAGAGCATACAGCAAATGAATAATGTAAAAAAGATTGAAATTATGAAATGCAGATTTTTATTTTTGGCTTCAATGGCAATGTTGATTGCCTCGTGTGGGGGAGAGAATGCCTCTACCGATAAGGTTGATGCGTCTGAAATGGCCGAAAAAGTCTCTAAAGAGGGTTTCTCGGGAGAGCGAAAGTCAAAAGCAGCCGTCGAATACTATTTGAAGGAATTGGCCGGGGTTGATTTGAATGACATGTTGCCCGATTACCCCTATGACTGCACTCCTGAGGAAAAGTGGTTCTCGGGTGAGCAAAGAAATGTAATTGCGGCTTTTTATAAGAAAAATGGTGAGGAACTTAGCCATGATGAGTACAAGGCATACGTTAAAAAAGTTTATGATGTCACTAAAAAAGTCTCCGATAATGGGATAAACATTTACGGCTTTGAAAAAAGAAGCAACAAAGATGAGGCCAATAAAGAACTCACTATTGATGAGCTTATAGCGGCGGGAGATAAAGGTATTATATACTTAGGAATGTATGATTGGGGATTCCTCAAAAATGGGCGAATGCTACATGTGTATATGCAACTTGATGAATTAGGAAAAGATGCCGATAAGAAGTATTATGCGCGAGTACAAATTGCTCCGGGCTTGGAGAAAAGCTTTGATGAAACAATGAAAGATGCCGAAAAAGCCCTTGAGGACCCTGAGGTGCAAAAAGAGATAAAGGAATATGTAAAAAAATAGTGTTAACCCTAAATATTAGAAATTATGAAGTATTGTAGTAAATGTGGCGCTCAATGGACCGATGAGGTGAAATTCTGTTCGTCATGTGGCAGTTCATTAGATGCGACGCAAACGAGTGACAAGCAAGATGCAGAGCAAAACAAGGCCATGGCAATTTTGTCTTATTTGGGAATTCTTGTATTGATCCCTATCTTTGCTGCCAAAGATTCAAAATTCGCGCGTTTCCATGCCAATCAAGGATTGGTGTTGTGTATCGCATCGATTATTTATGGAGTGGCATATAGCGTGTTAAGTACCATAATCCTTGCAATATCATGGAGATTGTATTTCTTGGTGAGCATATTGGGATTCTTGTCGATAGGTTTCTTAGTGTTATGTGTAATTGGCATTATAAATGCGGCAAATGGACAAGAAAAGGAATTGCCTATAATAGGAAAGTTCCGCATCTTGAAGTAAGCTTAGTTGTGGTTAATTATTAATAATTGTGGGGAGCCGTCGTTTTGCGGCTCCCTTTTGTTATTCTTTTTCGGAGAGTTCAAGCCATCGCATCTCCTTTTCATCAAGAAGTTCTTTTAACTCGTTGTATTTGGCCGATTTTTCGATTATGTCGGGTATTTCCTCTCCACTGTTAAATAGAGTGTCAAGGGCTGCTTTTTCGGCGGTGAGTCGCTCTATCTCAGTTGAAAGTTGTTCAAATTCCTTGCGTTCCTTAAACGTCATTTTTTGTTGGCGTTCGGTTTTGGGCTTTTCTGTGTTTTTCTCGTTTGGTTTATTGGCCACTTCATTCTCTTTGGCAAATTCATCGTGCCATTTGCGGTAGTCGCGGTAGTTGCCCGGGAAATCTTTTATCACTCCATTGCCTTCAAAAACAAATATATGGTCAACAATATTATCAAGGAAATATCTGTCGTGAGAAATAATAATGGCACACCCTTTAAAATTGGTTAAATACTCTTCAAGAATACCTAATGTTACGATGTCAAGATCATTCGTCGGTTCATCAAGAATAAGAAAATTAGGAGATTTCATCAAGACACTTGCAAGATGTAGTCGACATTTCTCACCTCCGCTCAATGTGTGTATATATTTCTGCTGGTCAGTTGGTGTAAATAGAAAATGATTTAAGAATTGCATTGGTGAATAGTGTATGTCGCCATTAATTACTACGTCTTCAGCTATTTCTGTGATTGCATCAATAACTCTTTTATTTTCATCAAATTTTATACCATCTTGACTATAATAACCAAACTTAACTGTTTGTCCAATATTCCATTCACCCGAGTCGGCAGGGACTATCCCTTGAAGCATTTTTATAAATGTAGATTTGCCAGCACCATTATTTCCTATTATGCCTAGTTTCTCATATCGTGTAAATGTGTATGAAAAGTTGTCTAAAATAATTTTGTCATCAAATCTTTTAGAGATATTTTCTGCTTCAAAAATCTTAGAGCCAATATAAGATGATTTTACTTTTAGGTTTATATTCCGCTCAGTTAAATCAACTTTAGAACGTTGTTTAAGTTCATAATAAGAGTCTATTCTATATTTAGCTTTGCCAGCACGGGCTTGAGGTTGTCGGCTCATCCATTCTTGTTCTTTACGAAGGGTATTCTTGACTTTAGCTAATTCAGCGGTCATTGCTTCAATTCTTTCCTTTCGACGACGCAAATAATAGTCATAATTGCCTTCATAAATATATATTTGTTGATTGTCTATCTCGATTATTTTATTACAAATGCGATCTAGAAAATATCTATCGTGAGTAACCATTAGAAGAGCAACCCTATTTTTATTTAAATAATTCTCCAACCATTCTATTATTTCAATGTCTAAGTGGTTAGTTGGTTCATCAAGGATTATTAAATCGGGATTTTCAAGTATTAATCGAGCAATGGCTACTTTTTTACGTTGTCCTCCACTAAGCGTATCGATAGATGCATTTAAGTCTGATATTTTTAGTTGGGTGAGAGTTCTTTTTAGTTTATCTTCATAATCCCATGCGTTAGCACTATCCATTAAAGAAATTGCTTGACTAATTTCTTCGCTGTTTCCAACACTAATAGCTTTTTCATATTGAGCAATTATTTGGGCTATTTTTGAATTGTCGTGCATGCAACAATCTAGAATAGTACTACCCGGATTTAATTGTGGAAGTTGATCTAGGATACTAACTCTTAGATTGTTTCTAAATGAAATCTTCCCTTCATCAGCAGATTCTTTTCCTGAAATTATATTTAATAACGTGCTTTTTCCAGTGCCGTTTTTGGCAATAATGCCAATTTTTTCGCCTTCATTTATTCCAAATGAAATAGAATGGAAAAGAATACGTTCACCATAACTCTTTGTTAAGTTTTCGATTTGAAGGAAATTTGCCATATGATATTAATTTTAGTTTAAAAAGGACAATTGGAAAACCAACTGTCCTATATTTATGAGCCGCGAGTGGGAGTCGAACCCACCACCTTTTCGTTACGAATGAAATGCTCTAACCAACTGAGCTATTTCGGCTTTAGAGCAATTGTTGTATTAGAATATAACAGTTTGTTTACTAAATGTGAATTTGATTTTAGCTTGATTGAGTAATAATTTAGCCATAACCGGGGTTTCTACATATGGCACTATATCACTAATGAAGACTGTTGAAGAATATGCAGAAGTATTTTCAGTATTTACACTTACTGGTATTATTACAAATTGAGAGTCTTCTTCGGTTATTTCATCCTTATTAACCATATTGATGATATATGAGCGCATATCGGAGAATTGGTAACAATTCTTTTCACTATTATAAACAGCATAGAATGAATTTTCATTATCTGTTACCTCACTATTTGCAAAGAAATCATCCACATGGCTTTTCTTTATCATTAGAACATAAGGAGGGGGAGTGATATTGTAGCTATTTTTAATTTTAGAAACTGGAATTTCCAATGTTAATGAGTTGATAACGGATAGATTTCCTTTATTGTTGTTGTATTTGTTTACAATATCTTGTGTAGGAAATGATATTTCTACATTAGTTCCAGTTGGAGCCACTAAAATATTGTCACCACTTTTGATTTGACTACTAAGTTGTTCCGAAATATTAAAATGAATATTGTTATTTGTGATAATTTCGGGAGTAACTGCAAAATAGTTGCCAACTTTATAATATGTTGAATCTTTACCGGTTTCTTCCATGGTGACAGTTTTGTGATAGTAGAGTTTCACTTGAGAATTAGTGATTTTCATAACTCGACCACTGCCATATGAGTTTGTAATATATATACCAGGGAAGAAGTTTGCAAATTCAATAGGGTTGGAATATATTGAAGGTGATTCTTTGTATTTGTTAAAGAACTCCTTTCCCAATGATATTGGTAGGTCTATGTATATAGATCGATATGGGAGTTTTTTTATTGAATCATTATAACCTAAAGCATTAGCTGAATAAGTAGAAGAACCAATTAAATCAGTTTTAGAATAATAGCCTTCAGGGTTGAAATCGCTGAAAATAGGCGAGGGGAGCTGTTTGTTGAGTCTATACACTTTAAGCCCCATTGGTGCAATTGAGTCTCCTATATATCCACCATTAGGAATTTGCAATATCAGTTTTATAGAATCGATATCATTAGCTGTTACTCCAACAGTGTCAATAACACCTGCGGGCATGAATTGAGTGACAACATCAGATGAAAGTTCTCCATATCCATTAGCATTAATTTTGCCAAGTAGTTGCGTTAGAGTGCGGGATTGTATGCGTTCACTTTCAACAGTTTTGCCAGTAATAGTAAATGTGGAATCAACAATGATTTCCACCTCTTCTTGTGTTATCGAAGAACCTATTGAAGAGCTATCATCGCAACTAAATAGTGAAGTAGCAAGAATTAAAGCAAAGATTTTCGATAGAGATTTCATGTTTTGATATGATTTATAAAGATTGATAGAATTGAGCGTATGCCTCAATGTAATTTTCTTCACCGGGATATTCCATAAATGGCTTTCCAAGTGATTTTGCGTATTCTACAAGTTCATTATTGACAATTGGAGATGCTTGAATGACACCATCGGCATACTTTATGGCTAGTTTATTTAAAGTAACATAGTCAACATTCTTATTGTTTATGATTTCTAAGTCTTCTTCAGAGAAACCGTCCATTTTCATTTTTTCGAAGAAACGTTCATCTAAGTTGCCTTCAAAAGTTTCATCAAATAAAGCATATGCAACTTTTGCTGAGCGGAATGAAGGGTCTTCATTATATATACGTTTTAAATATATAGGAGCTAACGCTGAAATCCAACCCGAGCAATGAACGATTGTTGGTTCCCAACGTAATTTTTTTACAGTTTCAACGACACCTCTGACATAGAACATAATACGCTCGTCATTGTCTTCGGGGTATTGTCTTATTTCAAGGTCAGTTGCTACATGATGTTGGAAGTAATCATCATTATCAATAAAGTAGATTTGCATTCTAGCAGGTTGCAATGTGGCAACTTTAATAATCAATGGATGGTCAGTGTCATCTATGATTAAGTTCATGCCTGATAGCCTTATTACTTCATGTAATTGATTTCGACGTTCGTTTATGCATCCATATTTAGGCATGAATGTGCGCACTTCAAATTTGCTTTCTTGAATGCCTTGAGGAATCTTTTGTCCTAATACTGCCATTTCCGATGCAGGAAGATAGGGCGTAATTTCTTGAGAAATGTATAATACTTTATTGTTGCTCATTACAACTTACCTTTAATATTAATTATTTTGCAAAGATAGCAATTTTTTTTCAATTATGTTGCTTATTGTCTAATTCATCAAGTGTTATTTATCAATTATTGACGTTATAATGGTAAAATTAGGTAATGAAATTTAAAAAATATCCGATATACTTTTTTTTGCGGCTGCCAAATGCTAACTTTGCATAGTTTTTTAATGAAAAATAAAAATAAATATCAATATGAAAAAAATCTCATTATTATTTGCCCTAATTTTATTTGCGGCAATATCAATGTCGGCACAAAAGCCTATTAAATGGCGTAGCTCTGTAAAAATGACAAGTAAAACAGAAGGTGTTATCACAATTAAAGCAATTATATCGACCGGGTGGCATCTTTATGGAACAAATATCCCTTCAGGAGGTCCCAAGGCAACAAAATTTGATTTTTCCGCGTCAAAAGGAATTAAATTGGTAGGAGGCGTGGTTCCATCAATTAAGCCTAAAAATGTATATGATAATACTTTTGGGATTAACTTAAATTGGTGGGATAAAACAGTGACTTTCACTCAGAAGTTTAAATTGACAGGAAAAGGTAATGCAAAAGTCATAGGTTCAATTACATATATGGGATGTAATAATCAAACTTGTTTACCACCATCATCTCAATCAATTAATTTAGTAGTTCCAAAGTACAATAAATAATATTAATGAAAAGGTTATCATTCGTTATAAGCTTTCTTCTTGCTGTAATATTATGCACTTTTTCACAAGAGGAGCCTATATTGTGGAAGGTGTCAGTTGATAAAACATCTGATACGTATGGAAAGGTTGTATTTGATATTGAAATTAGTAAAGGGTGGCATATGTATGGATTTGATTTGCCACATAATGGACCAATATCAACACTTATTACATTTGACAAACATGAAGGAGTTGAGTTAGTTGGCAATTTAAAGCCATCAATAGCGCCTATTACCAAGCATGATGAAATGTTTAATCTCGACTTGACTTGGTGGGACTCAAATTTAAAAATTGAGCAAGAGTTTAAAATTCTCGATGCCAAAATTGCAAAAATAGAAGGGCGATATGAATATCAAGGGTGTAATAATAAAAGTTGCTTACCCCCCAAAAAAGAACTTTTTTCATTTAATTTAGGCTCTTCTCAAACTGAAGAAACATCAGATGTTGCGGTATCAAAAGTTGATAATAACACAGATAACAACACTGATAACAACAAACCTTCTACATGGTGGAATCCGGTTACAGTTAAGTCATCGGATGTGACATCTCAACCATCAACAAGTGCCCCATGGTGGAAAATATTTATATATGGCTTTTTAGGTGGATTAGCTGCTTTAATTACTCCGTGTGTGTGGCCATTGATACCTATGACAGTGAGTTTCTTTTTGAAAAAAAATAAATCGAGAGCGAAGTCTATTAGAGATGCAATGACATATGGAATTGGTATTATTGTCATATATTTGCTGTTAGGCTTAGCTATTACTGGAATTTTTGGAGCAGGAAAACTTAATGAGTTAGCTACTAGTGCGGTTTTTAATGTTATATTCTTTGTATTATTAGTAGTTTTTGGTGTTTCTTTTTTAGGAGCATTTGATATAAAATTGCCTTCAAAATGGTCTAATGCAATCGACGGAAAAGCGGAACAAACAACGGGCTTGATTAGTATCTTCTTTATGGCTTTTACTCTTGCTCTTGTTTCGTTTTCATGTACTGGTCCATTGATTGGAACATTGTTGGTAGAAGCAGCAACAATTGGTAATATTACCGGTCCGGCTATAGGTATGGCAGGTTTTGCAATAGCTTTAGCAATACCATTTACATTGTTTGCTATATTCCCCTCAATGTTAAAAAGTATGCCCAAATCAGGAGGATGGCTTAATTCAGTTAAAGTAGTTTTAGGATTCTTGGAATTAGCTTTGGCATTAAAGTTTTTATCAGTTGCTGATTTATGTGAAGGTTGGGGCATTTTAGACCGTGAGGTTTTCTTGGTGTTGTGGATTGTAATATTTTCGATGCTTGGCTTTTATTTGTTAGGGAAACTTAAATTTTCGCATGATTCTGATTTAAAATACATTTCAGTCCCAAGGTTATTTTTATCGATAGTATCGTTTTCATTTGTGGTCTATATGATTCCCGGTTTGTGGGGCGCTCCTTTAAAAAGTATTAGTGCCTTTGCTCCTCCTTTAAATACTCAAGATTTTAATTTATATGGAGGTGGATTCAAAGAATTTGATGACTTTGATAAGGGCATGGAGTATGCAAAAGAACATAACATGCCTGTTCTGATAGATTTTACCGGTCATGGTTGTGTTAATTGTCGCAAAATGGAGAGTGCTGTATTTGATACTGAACGTATTCATAAAGCAATTAATGATAATTATGTACTTATTAAGTTGGTAGTTGATGATAAGAAAGATTTAGCGAAACCATATACATTGGAAGAAAATGGTAAAAAAATTATAATAGAAACCGTTGGAGACAAATGGTCATACTTGCAGCGATATAAATTTCAAACAAGTACACAACCGTATTATGTTATACTAGATAATGATGGCAATCCATTGACCACATCACGTGGATATGATCCACAAGAAAGCGTTGATGCATTTGAGAAATGGTTGTTGGATGGTGCTGATAAATATAAACAAAATAAATAATGCCACATAGTCGTTCTGAAAAAATTGAAGCATTAGGTCGTATAATTGATACACTAGATGAGTTAAGGGTTAAATGCCCTTGGGATCGAAAACAGACTAATGAAAGTCTGCGCCCTAATACAATAGAAGAAGTGTATGAATTATGTGATGCTTTAATCAATGATGATTCTTATAATATAAAAAAAGAACTAGGTGATGTGTTATTGCATGTTCTTTTTTATGCAAAAATTGGTGAAGAACAAGGCCTATTTGATATTGCAGATGTAGCAGATGCTTTAAATGAGAAATTAATATTCCGTCATCCTCATGTCTTTGGCGATATTAGTGTAAAAAATTCTGATGAAGTAGAGCAAAATTGGGAACAAATTAAATTGAAAGAAAAAGGTGGAAATAAAACTGTTCTTTCGGGCGTTCCAACAGCATTGCCTGCAATGATTAAAGCCAATCGTATTCAAGAAAAAGCAGCTAATGTCGGATTTGATTGGGATGACCCCCAACAAGTGTGGGATAAGGTTAAAGAAGAATTTCTAGAGTTAGAACAAGAGATTAACCTTATGGATAAAATTAAGATGGAAGAAGAAATGGGTGATATGTTTTTTAGCCTCATCAATGCTTCACGTCTATATGGGATTGATCCAGAGAATGCTTTAGAAAAAACAAATAAGAAGTTTATTGCTCGATTTAATTATTTAGAGCAAAAATCTAAAGAGATGGGTAAATCTCTTAAAGATATGACATTGGCTGAAATGGATAAATTATGGAATGAGGCCAAAATGTTAGAAAGGAAAAACTTGTTGCAAGCGTGATACTTTGTATAACCGAAAAGCCTAGTGTAGCAAAAGATATAGCATCAATACTTGGTGCTAATGTGCGACGTGATGGTTTTTATGAGGGAGGTGATTATAAAATCACTTGGACATATGGTCATCTATGTACGTTAAAGGAACCCGCTGACTATACATCATTGTGGAAAAGATGGTCATTGGGAGCTCTTCCTATGATACCACCAAAGTTTAGCATAAAATTAATAGAACAAGATAGTATAAAGCGACAGTTTAAAGTAATTGAAGGCTTAATAGCTGAAGCTTCTGAGGTTATTAATTGCGGTGATGCCGGTCAAGAAGGTGAGTTGATACAGCGTTGGGTAATGCAAAAAGCTAAATGTACTTGTCCGGTTAAGAGGTTGTGGATTTCTTCACTAACTGATGAATCAATAAAGGAGGGTTTTAATACTCTTGAACCCCAAGCTAAGTTTGATAATTTGTATTATGCCGGTCTGTCACGAGCTATCGGAGATTGGGTATTAGGGATGAATGCAACACGGTTATATTCTTTAAAATATTCTTCTCCAGGAAAAGTATTATCAATTGGTAGAGTGCAAACACCAACATTAGCCTTAATAGTTCAAAGACATCATGAAATTGCTAATTTTGTTTCAAAGGATTTCTGGGAACTAAAAACATTATACAGAGATGTAATTTTTAATGCAACATCAGGGCGGTTTATGTCACTTGATGAAGCAAATAGTGCCTTAGATAAAATTAAGGGCTCTTTATTTGAGGTTGTTGATGTTTCGGAAAAAAAAGGGAAAGAATCTCCTTTGAGATTATTTGACTTGACCTCATTGCAAGTAGAATGCAATAAGCATTGGGGTTGGACTGCTGATGATACGCTTAGGTTGATTCAATCATTATATGAAAAAAAGGTTACAACTTATCCTCGTGTCGATACTACTTACCTAAGTGATGATTTATACCCTAAAATTCCGGATATACTTAAGCGTATGACTCCATATGCCAATTTAACATCTACATTGTTATCGGCAAAATTGCCAAAAAGCAAGAAAGTTTTTGATAATTCAAAGGTGACTGATCACCATGCGATTATTCCTACGGGCCAATCTCCAACATCGCTAGTTGGTGATGAACGAAAATTATATCATTTGATTGCTTTACGTTTTATTGCCGCATTTTATCCCGACTGTGAGTTTATGACTACAACAGTAATTGGCGATGTAGCCGGAGTGGGATTTAAAGCTACAGGTAAGGTTATAGTGTCGCCTGGTTGGCGAGCCGTTTATGCATCAGATAGCTCAGCACCTGACGAACAACAAGGTGAAGATAAAATTTTGCCAAAGTTTGATGTTGGCGAAAAAGGGCAACATGAGCCATCGTTACTAAATAAAATGACTCAACCACCTAAATACTATACTGAAGGTACATTGTTGCGTGCGATGGAATCGGCCGGCAAAACGGTTGATGATGAAGAACTACGTGAAGCAATGAAAGAAAATGGGATAGGGCGCCCTTCTACTAGAGCGGCAATAATCGAGACATTGTTTAAACGTAAATATATTTATCGAGAGAGAAAAAATATCATGGCATCACAAGCAGGAATTGATCTTATTTCTACAATTAATCAAGATCTGCTTAAAAGTGCAAAACTTACTGGTATTTGGGAAAATAAATTGCGTAGAATAGAACGAGGTGAATATAGTGCAACTGATTTTATTTCTGAGTTAAAATTAATGGTAACAGAAATCGTTCTAAATGTCTTAAGCGATAATTCAACAAAGAAGATAGAAATTATTGAGGAAGAAAATAAAGTTAAATCAAAGAAAAAAACTGCAACATCTAATAAAAGAATTACTAAATTCGAGCAAGTAACATGTCCGAAATGTAATAATGGTCATATATTAAAAGGTAAAAAGGCATTTGGGTGCAGTGAGTATAAAAGTGGTTGTGACCTGAGATTACCATTTGAACAATATCCAGAGACCTTAACACCATCTAAACTCAATAAACTGATTAATAAATGAACGTAATTGATGAATATTTTCCTATTATAAATCGTAACGGGGAAATTATAGGAAAGGCTACTCGAAAGGAATGTCACTCGGGTAGCATGTTATTGCATCCTGTTGTCCATCTTCATATATTTAGTAAAAGCGGTTCTGTTTATTTGCAAAAGAGGTCGCTTAATAAGGATATCCAACCCGGCAAATGGGATACTGCTGTTGGTGGACATGTTGATTATGGAGAATCTATCGATATAGCACTCTTGCGAGAAGCCAAAGAAGAACTAGGATTAACTAATATAAAACCTCATAAATTAATTAGCTACGTTTTTCAATCCAATATTGAACAAGAGCAAGTCAATGTATTCTGTCTTTATGTAGACGATGATTTTTTTGCGACATATGATCCGATAGAAATTGATGACGCTCGTTTTTGGAGTATCGATGAAATAGAGAGCGCTATAGGGTGTGGAATTCTCACACCTAATTTTGAACAGGAGTTTGAACGAATAAGACACTTAATCCATGAGTGAGAATTTACAATTTATTATAGTTTTAATATTAATAATCGTTGCTATAATATTTTTCATATGTCGTAGCAAACAAAAACATATTAATAAATGCGACGACAACTGCTCTAATTGTGATTTATATAATCATTGTAAAAAGAAAAATTGAACTTATTTGCTAATTGAAGATTCCAAACCGAAGTGCGACACCAGCGGTGAAAATAATATGAAAAACACCGCGGGTTTGCCCAGCGGTTGGGGCGCGTAGCCCCAAAGAGCGAATCTCAGAAAAAAAGGTTTAATTAGCAAAATAAAAAAAGG
>JAZNGZ010000081.1:0-5504 GCA_045576735.1 Muribaculaceae bacterium | reverse complement strand
ACCATATTGGTCGGCATCGTCAACAAAACCTGTGTTTTGATAAATATTATACTCGGCTCCGAGCGAGAATCGGTCGTTTTTATAACCGGCAAAGGCAGCCCAGTTATAGGCGTCTTTCGCGCCCTTTTGTGTCGACTCGTTAAGCGAGCCATACACACGCAAGGTCAACCCCTTAACCGGTGTGACAGTGGCTCCCAATCCATATTGCAAACCATCTTTCACTTGCACTTTCTTGTAACCTTCACCATTAACGATAATGGCATCGGCACTTACCCAATCGGCAAACTTATAAGCTACCGAGAGTCCGAGGTCAGCACTGCTGCCAAACTTATACTCATCTTGAAACGATTTCATTATATAGCGATAGCCCCAATGGTTCTCCTGCACCTTGAATTGAGTGGTGGAGATGAGACCGCCGTCGAGTGTCCAACGACCGGGTTTCCAGGTAACTTGTGCATGCTTCACATAAGCGATATGGTGATAATCATCTACATCACTCGACTGCCCCACATCAAGCACAGCCTTAATCGACAAATCTTTGGTTAATTGATATTGATATCCCATATAACTGCGGTCGAGTTCAAATCCGCGGTCATCATTATCGGCACCAAAACCGGTGTGAGCATTGGCAAATACTTGAATTATGGCTTTCCCTTTAGGTTCGTTTTTTGTTGTATCTTGCGTTTCCTGCGCATTCAACACAACTCCAACGCCCAACAACATCACAACTATCAAAAAGATTTTCTTCATCATTTCTTAATTTTATTTCACGATACAAAGGTATTGAAAATAATACACAAAATAAAAAAAGCGACAAGCAAAGATATGCCGCGCCTCGGCAATGCAAATTTAAGCAAGCTTAATTTGCAATTGCGCTCTTTCTTTTCTACCGTTGGCTGGCGCCTTAGGTAGGCCGCGCCTCGGCAAAACAAATTTAAGCAAGCTTAATTTGCAATTGCGCTCGGCTTGCACTACCTTTGCAATATTATGGACGCATTGGAATTTGCCGAACGGATTGTGTATTATTAAACATACCCTTTTAGCAATTTTTACTCCAAATTTAATTCTCATTTATGGAACAAAACAATCAACAACATAAAATATCCATTCGCTTCTTTAATGACAAGGAAGTGCGTGCTGCATGGGACTATGATGGCAACCGTTGGTTGTTCTCTGTCGTTGATGTTATTGCGGTCCTTACCGACAGTAAAAATCCTCGAAACTATTGGAAAGTAATGAAACATCGCTTGACCAAAAGTGGCAATGAGTTGGTTACACGCTGTAACCAACTGAAACTCGTTGCGTCTGACGGCAAGCGATATTTAACTGATTGTTTGCCACAAAATGAAATGCTTAGTCTTGTGGAAGCTGTGCCAAGCCAACATGCTATTGCTTTTGCAAAATGGATAATTACCGGTGAAGACCAAATAGAAAGCAAGAGCCGAGATAAAGCATACCAACTTTGGGATAGCTCCTTGTTACAAACTATTGAGATTGGTACTACACGAGGATTGCAACAAATACATGCATATCTTTTTGGTGGGCTATATGACTTTGCCGGACAAATACGCCAAAAGAATATTTCTAAAGGTGGTTTTCAATTTGCAGTATCTCAATTTCTTGGACAAACTCTGTCTCAGATTGATAAAATGCCAGAGACAACTATTGACGAAATTGTTGATAAATACGTGGAAATGAATATTGCACACCCATTTATGGAAGGGAACGGCAGAAGTGCTCGAATTTGGTTGGATTTAATGCTTAAACGATCATTAAAAAGTTGTGTAGATTGGAGTAAAATCGACAAAACCGAATATATGGAAGCAATGCGTTTAAGTGTGGTAAATCCGACAAAAATACGGAAATTAATAGCTCACGCTTTAACCGGCAAAATCAATGACCGTGAAATGTTTATGAAAGGTATTGATTATTCATATTATTATGAACAAGATAATTAATTCTCATTTATGGAACAATACAATCAACAACATAAAATATTAATTCGCTTATTTAACGACAAAGAAGTGCGTGGGGCATGGGACTATGACGACAACCTATATTCAATCGTTTTATCAAACCGATTAACCCTGCATTAAAGTCTTTATAATTATGTTATAATTGCGATTATCAACCTCTTTGAACTTTATGGACGCATTGGAATTTGCCGAACGGATTGTGTTAAACTTGCCCTATGACCCCAATGAGCAACAAATTCAGCTCATTGCGGCGTTGGCTCGTTTTTGTTCGCCTCGGTCTCCGCAAGAATCGGTGTTTATGCTCAATGGTTATGCCGGAACGGGGAAAACATCGCTCACCGGTGCATTGGTGCGTTCGCTCAATGAGGTAGGTATCACCTCGGTGTTGCTTGCTCCAACCGGTCGTGCCGCCAAAGTATTCGGACGGTTTGCCAAGCACCCTGCCTATACTATTCACCGCAAAATCTACCGCCAAGCGTCGTCGGGCGATGCCACTTCATACGTGGCTACTGTGGCCGAAAACCGTCATCACAACACTATTTTCATCGTCGACGAGGCATCGATGATAGGGTCGCGTGGCGATAATGGCAGCGACCTGCTCGAAGACCTTATCCAATATGTGTATAGTGGCGACAACTGCCGGTTGATACTGCTTGGCGACACTGCCCAGCTGCCCCCGGTGGGATGTCAATTCTCCCCTGCAATGACGGTGAATGTGTTGAAAACATTTGGGTTGCGCGTTACTCGTGCGGTACTCACCGCCACTGCCCGACAAGCGAATGATAGTGGCATACTATTTAACGCTACATGGCTACGACGTGCCATGCTCACCGACCCGTTGCCCACACCTCAACTCGTGGCATCAAACTTTGCCGATGTTATCCCGGTGCTCAGCGAGGACCTATCGGAGGTGCTTAGCGACGCTTACAACCGCGACGGCATAGAGGAAACAATTCTCATAACACGGTCAAACATGCGTGCCGTGAAATTCAACATCGCCATTCGCAACACTATTCTCGAAAAAGAGGAATATCTATGTAAGGACGAGCTTATTCTCGTGGCAAAAAATAATTATTTGTGGAGTGCAAAGGTGAAAGGTGTCGACTTCATCGCTAACGGTGATGTAGCTTTGGTGACAAAAATCTACGGCACCGAAACAAAATATGGATTTCTGTTTGCCGACGCCAAAATACAGCTGCCCGACCGCGAAATAGAATTAGAGGCAAAGCTATTGCTCTCAACCCTCGCATCGGAAGCACCCGGACTGACAGCTGAGCAAGCTACAACACTCTACAACAAATGCCTCAACGACCCAAACAACTTCGCTCCCGAGGTGCCTATGTCAACACGCTTGAAGGAACTGAAATCGGACCCCTATTTCAATGCCTTGCAAGTGAAATATGCCTACACCGTAACCTGCCACAAGGCTCAAGGAGGACAATGGAAAAATGTGTTTATCGACATGGGATATATAGCCCCCGAAGCGCAAGGCATGGAATTTTACCGATGGCTCTACACCGCAATCACTCGCGCCACCCATCGTCTCTACCTCATCAACCCCTCGGTTGAAGTGAAATAATTCTTACCAATAATCGTAGGCTTGTTTAAGTGCCGTCACATTATGTCGTTCTATATCCGACATATCGTGTTCTACATTCTTTGAATAAGGATGATACCAACTAAATTGATTAAAGTGTGCCCTTAAATCAGCACTCTGAAAAATATAGCCATGTCGGGCATAGATTGCATTACGCCAAATGCGCAATGTAGCTTTATTGGGAGCAAGATCAAAAAACTCTGATACTGAATATTTACATTCCGACAACCAATAATATGTATTATCAAGGTCATCTTCCGACAAATCATATCCCGGATCGGGTGCTGTTTTTCTTGCAACCCTTTTACCACTCTCAAGCCGTTACAATGTTTGCACATTAGCTTGTTCAATAGTACTCAGCATTGACGTCACATCGCTATATCGAGGTTCATACCACGAAAACGAGTTAAAATACTCCGTCAAGTCAGCACTTTTGAAAACATATCCGTGACGAGCAAAAATCGCATTTCGCAATATGCGATAATCAGCTTTTGTATAGCCTCTCGCATCTAAGTCGGTTTTTGACACGCGCGAGGTCGCTAACCATGAGAAATCTTCCATAGAGGAACCTTTATCAGGAGTCTCCTCTTTTATTATTTTCACAATAGTATCTCGCGTTTCTTTGGTTTCTTTTTGTGACTCATTATTCCCACACGAAGCACAAAGTGCAATAACAGCAACAATTAAAATTAGTTGTTTTACCTTTTTCATCTAACAATTATATTATAATGGCAATGAAACTCTCATTATCAATATTGATATTTATCAATCCCTTAGGCAAAAATAGTAAAACTACTTCACCTCGCAAAGTATTTTTTACTGTTTTTAATGGATTTTCTATAAATTGTTTTATGAATTTTATTTGAGCTGTTTTTGAAAATACAGCAAAGCTGTTTCACATCAGGAAACCCCATAATAAGGTGAACCCATTTGTGGGGAAGCAAAAGAATGAGGCCAATAACTAAAGTTTAATCAATTCGTGGAATTTATTGAATTTCTCTTAATCAATTGATGTGAAATTGCCTTATTTTTTCAATAAAAGTGTCATTTTTACATTTTTTCACTCAAAATCATGAATTTTTCTTCAAATTATTTTTGTTTTTGTCATTTTTACACTATCTTTGCAGTGGAAATTTATTTATCAATTTTCAAATAAACAATTTTGACACATTACTAACTATAAAACCCTGAAACTATGCAAATCAAAAATCTTAACCCTTACATGACTTTAGAAGACCTTAACAATGAAATCGAAAACGGAGCTCGATTTGTAGTCTTTACTTATACTATTTCAGTCATACTCTTTACCATAAAACAACCCACCGATGACGTCTATTTCATCAAAAGTGGAGAGTCGCCCATTAAATACGGATTTCCTTATCTCTTAATAAGCCTATTTTTTGGCTGGTGGGGCTTCCCTTTTGGACTCCTCTACACCCCCATGTCAATATATGACGCATTTTGTGGAGAAGATGTTACCGATGAGGTTTACGATGCTATTTATGAATCAGTAACACAAAACACCGAAGTTCCTCAATAATAAAGGCAACTTCAATTAGTTACACAAATTAACATAAGTTGCCTGAGAACAAATCTTCACTAAAGATTTTTATAAAATACCTAAACATACTAACAACCCTAAAAATAAATAAAATATACTGCCTAATACTTTGAATCTTTTATAACACACACGAAAATTAGGGGAATAAATCAACAATTAGCTTTCAATAAGACTTGTTGATTTATTCTCCTAAATTTTAATCGATATTAAATTCTCAATCTTCAATTCTCTGCTATCGTTAGCTGGCGCCTTAGATAGGAGGCGCCTCGGCAAGGGGGTGTGTCAAAAAACAGTCACACCCTCATTGTTTCATAAAAAAAACGACAAAGCCCTGACTTTCTCAAGCTAGGGCTTTGCTATGTCCTAAAGT
>JAZNGZ010000080.1:0-26246 GCA_045576735.1 Muribaculaceae bacterium | reverse complement strand
CCTTTTTTTATTTTGCTAATTAAACCTTTTTTTCTGAGATTCGCTCTTTGGGGCTACGCGCCCCAACCGCTGGGCAAACCCGCGGTGTTTTTCATATTATTTTCACCGCTGGTGTCGCACTTCGGTTTGGAATCTTCAATGACTGGGTAAAAGAAAAGGGAACCACTATATTGCAGTTCCCTATATAATTAGTGCCTAAAATATTTATTTAAGAATAATCTTAGATGTTTTGAATCCGTCGGTTGTCTCAACTTTGATTATATATACCCCTTTGGGTTGTGATTCTAATGAAATTGTTTCTATGTTAGAATCTTCGTTATAATCTTGATGCGCTACATTTACACCGGCTGTATTGTATATGTTGATTTGTGAAATAGCATGTTCAGTGGTGATTTCAAGCATATTATTAGTGTTAACAACCATCATTTCAACATTTGTCTTGATATTTTCTACTCCAGTCTCAGCACCTTCTTGAAGTACAAAAGAACAAGTGTAGTTGATTGATGCGGTATTGCCTTTAATAATTGCATTGTTCGCATAAATATTAACCAAGTAGGTATGACCTACTATGCCATTGTAGGGGAATGAGAATGTGATGTCTTTAGATTCCTTATTCTCAATCATGGCATATTGAGAAATGCCACCACAATAGGTGTAATCAAGATTATAATCCCATGTATAGAATGTGATTGCATCTTTGAATATAGTACCATTGTTTATAAGTCCGAGAGTGATTGAAACATTATCCTCTGTTGAAGAGTTTACTTTTGGTTGCTTAGTGAATGCTAATGCCGGCGACCCGCTTCCACTAGGGTATATTGTTGCATTGCCGATTTTGCCAATATTAAATATTGATTCGCTACTTGCGTTGCCAAATAGATACATTACGCATGGTGTTGCAGAGGTGATACTTACACCATTGGCAAGTGAAATCATCGAATATTCAAATTGTAATTCTTTGGTTTCTCCTTCAAGAATGTCGGTCATTAACAATCCGCTATTAGCCAGTATATTGCCGTTAACATCGGCAAATACAATTGCCATATCTCCCAGATATTCGGCTCCATTATTTTTTACAGTAGTACTTATTGTTGCCACACGATTTGCATATATTTTATCATTTAATACGTAGCCAACGACACTTAAATTAGGAAGTGAAGCTTGATCATAAGTGACATTTGTTACAACTCCTCCCGAGATTGTTGCATATACATATTTAGTAGAGCCAATAAGAGTAGGTGTTTCTTCCCAGGTTGAAGTGCTAGATAGTTTTGTTCCTAAACATACTTTGTATGTTCCATCTGACAATTCATCACTTAATATTTGGGCTGGGATGCTTATTGGGTTATAGTAGTACAAGGCGCCAATCTGGTTCTTAGGGGAATAATTTATTATCTTTGTAACTCCGGTAGATGATTCGGCAATTAAACCTAAATCAAATATTGCTGTGTCCCAGTTTAGGTTGGATAACTTAGATGCTATTATATAGTATCCATTAGTGGCGTTGCCACTAATTTGAAGTCCGTCGTTAGTCATTTCTATGGTTTCGGTTGATGATGTTTGGGTTGGTTGTACTCCAATAGTCATACCTTGATTATAATTATATCCTCCGGCACCACCACCAATGCCGAGTTCCCCGGGATTAAGGGCTGTTGTAACAAAATATCCGTCGGAAGAACCACCCCATCCCCAATTAAAGTGGAAGTACCCTGAGTTGTTATAGCCATCGATGATAAATGCATGTCCACCTCCGCTTCCTGTTCCACGATAAAGAATTGGTCGGCGATTGTCTATCTCGTTTTTAATTATACTATTCCAATCGTTTAATTTATAGTAATCACGAGTGAGATGTTCCATTCCTACATCATATTTAAAATACTTGTAAAGACCTTTTACTTGGTCGTAAGCAGATGCGGCACTCCCTCCTGCCGAAGAAAGATTGTACTCCATATTGCATGAAATACCGCAGTCATACATCAATTTTGCAACAGCATTTTTCTCTACAGAAGTACTATTGCTATTATATGTCTCTGTCATGTTGTCCCAATCATATGTTGATTGTTCGAAGTCTACTGTTAAAGTTTTTCCACCTTTTTCCCATGTATATGAGTTTGAACCAGTGCCTTGCGCAGGCCATTTGTAATAACGCATTACTTGAGCGGTAGCGGTAGCAACACATCCGGTAACTGTGCGTTCTGACACTCCACTAGAATTTATGAGAGTGGGGCAAAGTAAGTTATATGGATCGCTTTGATTCCATGCAATATTTCCCAATAAAGGAGATACACTTGTTGCAAATGGTTTAATTGTTGAAGTGGTGCTTAATCCATTTTTAATTGCATAATCAATTTCACGTTGATATTGATCAAGCCACCATTTAAAATTAGTAGGTAGATTATTATTGTCATATTCGCCGTAGTTGCAATATCCTAGCACTTCTGTAAGGACACAATCATCTGCCGCAACGATAATAAAACCATCTTTTACACCTTTATTGAATACATAGAAACAATTTTGGTATGGATTTGATACTGATTTTGCGGTATATGCAAGTGTTAGTCGATTGTTTGATTGTGTTGTAATTGAGGAGTTGTTTTTTGACAAAAAGTCCTTAGCGATAGCGGTAGCATCACTTTGGCTTATTTGTTCTGCTTGCGCAGGGACCCCAAGTAGAGTTATGCCTCCTACGATAAAAAGGTGATGTATTAGCTTTTTCATTTTTAATAGATTAAATGTTGTGAAAATTATTTTTTGCAAAGATAAGATAAATTGTTTACCAATCTTATAAATTATTTATATCTTTGTAGTAAAATATGATTTTTAGATGATGAAACGTAAATTATTTGTGACATTAGGCTTGTTTTTGTTTGCAAGTTTGCAAGTTTTTGCATGTACTTCGGCTATTGTTAGTGCCAAAGCTTCAAAAACCGGACGTCCTTTGTTGTGGAAAAACCGCGATACAGGAACAGAGCATAACTTTGTAGAAAAAGTTGAAGCAAAAGATGGTAATTATGCATATGTAGCATTATATAACGGAGGTGATAAAAAGTTGAGAGATGCATGGTTAGGAATGAACGAAGTGGGTTTTGCAATTATGAATACCGCTTCTTACAATCTTGCTCCCGACACGGCCAAACTTAAAGATCAAGAAGGATATGTGATGAGTCTTGCTCTTCAAAAGTGTCGTACACTTGCCGATTTTGAAACTCTTCTCGATACAATAAGTAAACCGATGGGAGTACAAGCCAATTTTGGCCTTATTGATGCAAATGGCGATGGTGCATATTATGAAACTGATGACTTTACATATACCAAATTCTCATTGAGTGATGCCGAAAATGGAGTTTTGGTGCGCACTAATTATTCTTACACCGGTGAGAAAGATGAAGGATATGGTTATATTCGCGAAGATAATGCATGGTATCTTCTTCAGCCATATTTAAAAGATGGAAATATTGAAGCATCTACATTTACCGATGGTTTATCTCGCTCTTTCTATCATTCATTGAAGGGTAAAGATGCCGAGAAGGGTAAAGATCGTTGGATTGTTGACCAAGATTATATACCTCGTCGCACAACAAGCGCATCTGTTGTGATTGAAGGCATAGTTCCCGGCGAAGATCCAAGCTTATATATAATGTGGACCGAGATAGGTTATCCACCATGTTCTTACACATTGCCTGTGATGATGGATTATTTGCCCGAAGAGTTGCGCCCACAAGGGAAATATTGGAGAAGTCCTCTTTGTACGGAAATTATTGCAAAAAAACGCCAAGTATTCTCGAAAAAACGGGGTAGTGGAAAGCATTATGTTGATATGAATGTGGTGCGTAAATTCTCGGCAGAGGGCAGAAAGAAAAGCCTTGAAAATTACAAGAAAGGCTATCAAATGCGCGAAGAAAAAGCAAACTCTCTTAAGAAATGAATGTAGCAATAACTACTATATTACTTTTAATAATTTCAAATGTGTTTATGACCTTTGCATGGTATGGACACTTGAAATTGCAAGCAACCGGAACTGCATCAAATTGGCCGCTCTATGTAGTAATTTTGTTTTCTTGGGGAGTCGCTTTTTTTGAATATTGTTTTCAAGTACCTGCCAATCGCATTGGGTTTGAAGGAAACGGAGGTCCTTTCTCTCTTATTCAACTTAAAGTAATGCAAGAGGTAATAACACTTGTGGTATTTGTGATATTTAGTTTGGTCGCATTTGAAAACACCGAAATACGTTGGAATCATATACTTGCATTCGTATTTCTTGTTGCAGCAGTATATCTTGTTTTTATGAAATAATGAATAAATGAATATTTAACGAATTTTATCCCCGAAAAGACTTGTTTTTTCGGGGATTTTTGTTTATATTTGTAAAACTAACCTTACCATTTAAAACATAACATTATGGATATTAATAGTATCTTAATTGCCCTTGAAGCAAAGCATCCGGGCGAGAAGGAATACCTTCAAGCAGTAAAAGAAGTATTGTTGTCGGTTGCTGATGTTTATAATCAACACCCTGAATTTGAACGCAACCGAATTATAGAGCGAATGGTCGAACCTGACCGCATTGTAACTTTCCGTGTAACATGGCTAGACGATAAAGGTGATGTGCAAACAAATCTGGGTTATCGCGTGCAGTTTAATAATGCTATTGGACCTTACAAAGGCGGTATTCGTTTTCACGCGTCGGTAAATCTTTCTATACTTAAATTCCTTGGTTTTGAGCAAACATTTAAAAACGCATTGACCACTTTGCCTATGGGAGGTGGAAAAGGCGGTAGCGATTTCTCTCCACGAGGAAAAAGCGATCGTGAAATTATGCGTTTCTGCCAAGCATTTATGATTGGTCTTTGGAAAAACCTTGGTCCGGATAGAGATGTTCCTGCCGGAGATATTGGCGTTGGTGGTCGTGAAGTGGGTTATATGTATGGAATGTACAAGAAACTTATTGAGGAGCATAATGGAACATTTACCGGAAAAGGTCTTGACTTTGGTGGTTCATTGATTCGTCCTGAGGCTACGGGATTTGGTGCATTGTATTTTGTTGAAAATATTCTTGCTAAACACAATGATAGTATTGCAGGTAAAACTGTGGCAATATCAGGATTTGGAAATGTGGCATGGGGTGCTGCTCTCAAAGCTACAGAACTTGGCGCAAAAGTAGTTACTATTTCAGGGCCCGATGGTTATATTTATGATCCTGAAGGAATTAGTGGCAAGAAAATTGATTATATGCTTGAACTTCGTGCATCAGGTAACGATGTTGTTGCTCCATATGCTGAAGAATTCCCCGGTGCGACATTCTATGAAGGACGTAAACCATGGGAACAAAAAGTTGATATTGCATTGCCTTGTGCTACTCAAAATGAACTTAATGGTGATGATGCAAAAATGCTTATTGACAACAAGGTGATGCTTGTGGCAGAAGTGTCAAATATGGGTTGTACCCCTGAAGCAATTGATGCTTTCATTGAATCGCGTACGATGTATGCTCCCGGAAAGGCTGTTAATGCCGGTGGAGTTGCGACTTCAGGACTAGAAATGAGCCAAAATGCTATGCACTTGCAATGGAATGCCGAAGAGGTTGATGAAAAGCTCAAAGGCATCATGAAAAATATTCACACTCAATGTGTAACATATGGTACAGAACCTGATGGTTACATTAATTATATGAAAGGTGCTAACATTGCTGGCTTCATGAAAGTAGCAAATGCAATGATGGGGCAAGGGGTGATATAGTGTTTATCTCAAATTATTGGCACCTATATTGAATAATAAATTATTGTCATTTATCAATATAAATGAATATGTTTTAAAGGTCGTGGCACGAATGTCACGACCTTTATTGTTATATAAAAAGGTGCGCCAAATAAAATAACACACCTTCTTCATTATTATTGTAAAACAATCGTTATAGTCATTACTTTTTTTGATTTGCTACCAACATAGTTATATATAACCGTACCACCTACTTTTATGAGATTTTCTTTTGTTATTGCAAATTGAGTGTTTTCAGATAGGTGGTTCTTCAAATTCTTCTCCATTGTTTCTTTGATTTCGCTTAATTTATCTATACTTATACTATTTTCATCAATTTCATAAGTATATACCATGTTTTTTCCATCAAAATTACAACTTATGCACTTTGAGATAGCATCAATTTTTTTTCCTGCTAGCTGTTTATCAGCTATTTCTGCCTCTATTTCCAATGTTTTTTTTGCTTTGTCTATCTCATTATTAGAGGTGTCATTTGTACAAGAAACAACTACGCCAAATATCAACCCAATAAAAGCAACTATAATTAATGAGTTTTTTTTCATGTGATTATATTTTATTGTTGATTGCTTAGTCTAATTTGTGGATTACAAGCCCTGAACGTAGTTTAGGCTCAAACCATGTTGTTTTAGGAGGCATAATGTTGCCAGTATCGGCGATGTTCATTAATTGATCCATTGAAACGGGATAAAGTGCAAGTGCCATTGCCATTTCGCCACTATCAACACGGCGTTTCAATTCGCCAAGACCACGGATACCACCAACAAAGTCGATGCGTTTATCGCTGCGAAGGTCGGTGATGCCAAGAATATCGCGAAGAATCAAGTCAGAAGATATTGTCACGTCAAGCACGCCAATAGGGTCGGCATCATTATAGCGACCTTCTTTTGCCGTCAATGAATACCATTCCCCACCGAGATATAGAGAGAAGTTGTGTAATGCAACAGGGCGATATTCATCAGCACCTTTTTTCTCTACAACGAAGTCTTTTTCAAGCAAAGCGATGAATTCTTCTGCACTATGTCCGTTGAGATCTTTTACTACGCGATTATAGTCTATGATTTTTAGGTGAGAAGCGGGGAAGCACACTGCTAAGAAGTAATTATATTCTTCAGAACCGGTGTGATTGGGATTTTGTTGTGCTTTCTCGTTGCCAACCAATGCTGCAGCGGCTGTGCGGTGGTGACCATCTGCTATATATAAATATGGAATATTAGCAAATTCTTTTGTGATTGCTTCAATCATTTCAGCATCATCGATTACCCAGAAGTGATGTCCAAATCCGTCGGGTGCAACAAAGTCATATTCGGGCTCCTTGGCAGTAACGGTTTTGATTACGTTTTCAAGCACATCGTTGTCGGGGAATGCAAAGAAAACTGGCTCAACGTTGGCATTGTTTATGCGCACGTGTTTCATGCGGTCTTCTTCTTTGTCGCGACGAGTGAGCTCGTGTTTTTTGATGCGTTCGCTCATATAGTCATCTACATTAGCTGCTACTACGATACCATATTGAGTGCGGCCGTCCATTGTTTGAGCATAAATGTAGTAGTGCTCATTTTCATCTTGAACAAGCCATCCGTTTTGTTGGAATGCATTGAAATTCTCAACGGCCGAATCATACACTTTAGGATCGTGCTCATCTGTACCCGGTTCGAAGTTGATTTCAGGTTTGATGATGTGATATAATGATTTAGGATTGCCTTCAGCTTCTTGACGAGCTTCTTCAGAGTTTAATACATCATAAGGACGAGATGCAACTTCTGTCACCATTTCGCGTGGTGGGCGTATTCCTTTAAATGGTTTTACTTTTGCCATAGTTTATAACGTTTATTTGTTACGAATAATAGTTTGTTCGCGGTCAGGACCAATAGAAACAATGGTAATAGGTGTTTTCAATGCTTCTTCCAAGAACGCGATATATTCTTTGAATTCTTGTGGGAATTCATCTTCGCTCTTGAATTTTGTCATATCGGTTTTCCAACCTTTAAATGATTTGTAAATCGGAGTCATTGATTGTTCATCATCAATGCAGAAGGGGAATTGATTGGTTTCTTTGCCGTCAATTTCGTAGGCTACACATGCCTTGATTTCATCAAAGTCGTCAAGCACGTCACTCTTCATCATAATGAGTTGAGTAACACCATTGAGCATGATTGAGTAACGAAGAGCTACAAGGTCAATCCAACCGCAACGACGTTCACGACCGGTTACAGCTCCATATTCATGGCCGAGGTCACGAATGCGAGCTCCGGTTTCGTCAAATAGCTCAGTGGGGAATGGCCCACTACCTACGCGAGTGCAATACGCTTTGAAAATACCAAACACTTCACCGATTTTGTTAGGAGCAACACCTAATCCAGAGCATGCTCCGGCACAAATTGTGTTAGAAGAGGTAACGAAAGGATATGAACCAAAGTCAACATCAAGCAATGTTCCTTGAGCGCCTTCGCAAAGAATAGTTTTGCCTTCATCAAGGAGATTGTTGATGAAATATTCGCTATCAATAAGATCGTAACCTTTGATATAGTTGATGGCGTCGAGCCATTTAGATTCAAGTTCGGTGATATCGGGATTTTCGCCCATTGATTTTAATTGAGCAAGATGTTTATCACGTGCGGCAGTGTATTTTGCCTCAAAGTTGTGAAGCACATCGCCAAGGCGCAAACCATTACGGCTGATTTTGTCGGTGTATGTAGGACCGATACCTTTTCCGGTTGTGCCGATTTTAGCTCCACCTTTAGCCTTTTCGTTGGCAGCATCAAGCAAACGATGAGTAGGCATAATAAGGTGTGTTTTTTTAGAGATTTTCAATATCTCTTTCAATGCGATGCCACTTTTTTCAAGAGCTTCTGCTTCTTCGCGGAACAAAACGGGATCAAGCACCACGCCGTTACCGATTATGTTTACTTGTCCGTGCTGAAAAATGCCTGAAGGAATAGAGCGAAGCACATATTTTTTCCCTTCAAATTCAAGAGTATGTCCTGCGTTGGGTCCACCTTGGAAACGTGCCACTACATCATAACGTGGAGTGAGCACATCAACTACTTTACCTTTTCCTTCGTCGCCCCATTGGAGCCCGAGCAATACGTCAACTTTCATAGTTAATTTGATAATCTTTTATATTAATGTTATTTTTTCTTTCTTTTGTTGCTACGTTGACATCTTGAACACAATCCATATACATATAATGCAAAATATGCTGTGTGGAATGTTGGATATCGACGCGAGTTTAACATGTTGACAAGTGCCACGTCTTTAACT
Organism: Muribaculaceae bacterium; assembly: GCA_045576735.1. Lineage (GTDB taxonomy): Bacteria > Bacteroidota > Bacteroidia > Bacteroidales > Muribaculaceae > RGIG4079. The sequence continues at coordinate 17,213 of JAZNGZ010000080.1, read as the reverse complement.
TCTTTGATGCGCCCACATTGAGTGCATATTAGATGATGATGGTTGCCGGTGCCGGGCACTCGTTCATATTGAGCTGATTTGCCATCAAATTGATGCTTCCTTAATAATCCACAGTCAACAAATAACTGAATTGAATTATAAAGAGTTGCACGGCTCACATGGAAGCCATCTTGTTCTAATGCAGCATACAACATGTCGATAGAGAAGTGCTCAGCAATATCAAATATTTTATCTAATATTGCATAACGTTCAGGCGTTCTCCTCAATTTTTTTGTGTGAATATACTGAGTGAGAGCGGCTCGTGCAGCTGTTTTTGTCTTCTCATCGTTCATTTTCTTAAAGGTGCTAACAACATAGCTTTAGCGGAGTGAGCGAGATTCGAACTCGCGAATCGCTTTTGACGATTACACGCTTTCCAGGCGTGCCTCTTCAGCCACTCGAGCACCACTCCATTTCTTTTGCAAAGATACTACATGGTAGTCGCAATTGCAAATTAATAGTTGAATAAAATATGTTATAATGATAGATATATCTATATGATTATTAAAACTTATAACTTAAGTTTTAGAGTATTGCCGTCAACATTCATAATGTATATGGCAGATGGCAGATGGTCGATGTTAATATATGATGAATTAGACGATGATGCAACTAAGCTTCCTGAGGTGTTGTAGATAGAAATGTTTTTAAATGAAGAGTTAAATGTTATTGTGCCATTATTTATGCTATAACTTGGTTCTTCTTTGATAAGAGCATTGTTAACGTCAGAAGTAATATAGTGGGTGAGTTGATATGCCGCAAGCCCGTTTCCCGCCGAATAGATATATATTTTAGTGCGAGGATAGCCATCTGATGTAATTTCAGTAGTTGAAGCCGCAAGTGTGTTCATATTTCTAGAAAATTTACTGCCTAAGCAGTTGCTAGGAAATTTCCAAATGCTTTTAATTCCTTTAAATGAAGCTACTTCATTTTCTGTTCCATCAAGAAAGTTGGGCGATAGAGTTAATAGTTCAAATTTAGAGCCTTCAGTTTGATAATTACTTGCATAAAGCATCATATTGGTATTGCCATGTTTGAATATGTGAACTCCATTGCCGGTTAAGTCGCCCGATGGAGAGAATGATTGCTCGGACGTTAAATCTCCTATACGCGTTGTTGAATTATAAATTGTGGGGTATTTGATATTATTATCTATTATGTAGTATTTACTTTCATTGTCGAAAGGAGTGATTCTAGTATATAATGGAGTAGAAGTCGAAGTCGATTCAATTGTTGTTATATCGGCAGGATCAATAGAACTGGTTTCAGAATTGAAGTCCCAACGGCAAATGTGATATATGTATAAATTTGCTGCTATCTGATTTTTTAATACGCTATATAAAGAAAAATTACCGCTAGAGAGATCTCCTTTTACAGTGGAGTGAATTACATTTTGGTTTCCAACAACAGTGCTGGAAGGGATGTTGGCTATGAATCGTTTCTTAACGATGGCTACGTCTTCTTGAGATGAAACATCTAACATATCAATATAAATATTAATTGGTGTTGATGTTACTTCGCCTGCATTTACGACATAGATATTATTGTTGTCATCGATTCCTAAATCACTTAGAGGATTTTTAATTTTGTCATATTTCCCATAGTCAATTGTTAATGAATCGAGAGATTCGCCAGTGTTGGCATCGAATCGATTTATATGAGGATTTGTAACATTTAATCCGCCATAAGGGATGTAAATAATATTGTCTTTTACGGCCATTCCGTGATTTAAGCCTCCTTTATCGGGTTGGCAAAGACCGTTTAGGGTGTTTTCTGAACGAATCCATAATGAACTGAGTCCCATTGGCACTTCATATCCAGGAATTTTGATGAGAGGATATTCGCTAGGGTCTCGTTTAATTTTATAACTAGTTGTAGATTCGGTTTGTCCTGAAATTACAAAGTTCATTGTTGTAGTGTAGCCCGATTCGTGAGCGATGCGCCAATAGAATGTGCCATTTCCAAGTTCGGTTGGAGACATTGGCATTTGTTTAATGTTATCTAATAATAACCATCGCGAAGAGTTTCTGAAAATAATGTTTTCAAACGTTTCTGAATCAGAGATTTCAAGGGTTAACGATGCGTTGTTATCGCATACGCATATGAAATGAAAATCCTCGGTCAATACCTCTCCTTCATTGGGATATATTGGGGTAGGCGTAACTGCATATGTGTTAATGCAAACTAATGAAATTAAAATTGTTAGCAGTTTATTTAACATAAAAATTTAATTGAGCGATTTAATAATTATTATTTTGTTAACTTAGACGGAAGTGTTTTAGCCGCTTTTGCTCCCATATTCTTAAGTTTCTGAGCTTTATCAATAATATTACCTTGACCGGTACTTAGTTTATTAATTGCTTTGTCGTAGTGTATCCGTGCGTTGTCAATAGCTTTTTCGATAGCCATCATGTCATCAATAAAGCCTACAAGTTTATCATACATTTTACCACTTTCGGTTGCTATTTCAATAGCATTTCGTGTTTGTCGATCATGGCTCCAAAGTTGTTCAACTAATCTTAATGCAGAAATTAAATGTGTAGGTGAGATAATTAGAACACGATTGTCGTATGCTTCTTGCCATAGGTTGTGGTCAAGTTGCATAGCACTAATATATGCAGCCTCATTGGGAATAAACATCATCACGAATTCGGCTTTATCAACACCTATATAATCTTGATATTTTTTTGTTTTTAATTCATTGATGTGATTGCGAATAGATGCCAAATGTCGTTTTTTGTGATTTTCAGCCTCGATGGAGTCATCACAATTGGCGAGGTCGATATAGGCATTAAGAGAGACTTTTGAGTCTATGACAATTTTTCGGCCATCGGGGAAGTTAATAATGACATCGGCAATAAGGCGTTTCCCATCGTCGTTAGTTGTTGATTTTTGTACGAAAAATTCTCTATCGCGTTGCAAACCCGATTTTTCAAGAATTGTTTCAAGAATCATTTCACCCCAATTCCCTTGAATCTTATTGTTCCCTTTAAGGGCAAGAGTAAGATCTTTGGCTTCTTTTCCTATCGATTGGTTTAATTCAATGAGTTCTTTGATGCGTTCTTGAAGAGAAAAACGTTCACGAGCTTCGTTTGAATAACTATCATAGATGCTTTTCTTGAATTGCTCGATATTTTCTCTTAACGGATTAAGAATTTCAATTAGTCGGGCTTCGTTTTGCTCTTTAAAAATAATAGTATTTTGTGTTAATATTTCATTGGCAATGTTTCGGAAACGAAACTCGCTTTCAGTAATAATTCGCTCTTTTTCTTCTTCTATAAATTTTATGCGTTCGTTCAAACGACTATTCTCTTCTATTAATGATTTCGTAAGATTATCAGCTTCTATTAATTCTTTTTTTACATCGGATAGTTGTGAAGATATAATATCACGTTGACTCTCGGCTGAAATTTTATCAGTTTCAAACGAAGATAGCTTTGCCCTTATTTTATTTGCAGCAAGGACTAAATAGATGATTAAACCTATACATACAAATAAAATAATTGTTAAAACAAATATTAACGAATCCATTTAATAGGAGTGAGAATAGTTTGAACTTTGCAATAATATAAACTAGAATTGGAAATATATAAATGGTTTCATTTCAGATGAAATAAATTGGTAAGTGATGAAGATAGCTACGACTGTAATGATAGCTATTGCATATATGGGTAGTTTTGCAAAAATTATGCGATAACGGCGTTTAAGTCGGTCGGGCAGCCAATGTATAATCATCCCCACGACAAATAAAAAGAAAACGCCTTTGTATGCAGCTATAATTTCAAAAATATTGTTATTCCATGCGGTTCCTATTTGTGTAACCATGTCTGACGCAGTTTTCCATGCCGTTTCATTTGCAATTGCAGGGTCTAAGTCAGATCCCGAACGGAAAAATAAACGGGTGAATGAGATGAAAATGAATGTTATAAAAATCGCCCATGTGCGTTCAAGCCAAGAGAAATTTATTGAGTATTTAGTGCGTTTATAGATAAAACGTATTATAGCTCCTAAAAGAATTATAATCATAAACGCAAGAAGTAGATTCCATAGAGCAGTAGGATACAATAATGTAAATATTAGAATGATTAATGTTGTGGCACTTGCTACCATTATGCGCTCAGTTATAGACCAATCGCGCCAGAACTTGTATACAACCATGCCAACACCATTGAGTCCACCCCAAATCATAAAGTTACAACTTGCGCCATGCCAAAGACCTCCTAGTAGCATAGTAATCATAGAGTTGAGGTTTGCAACAATGGTTTTGCGTTTAGTTGGAAATTTTAGGGCTGTATAAATTACTAATCCAGCAATAAGCAATACTAATAAGGCAATCCAAATGCTTCCACTTAGAATTAATGCAATTAATGTTATGGTTATAATCCAAAAATATGTACCAAATGTTACATTTCGATTACCTCCTAATGGAATATATAAATAGGTTTGCAGCCATCTAGATAGTGATATGTGCCATCGTTTCCAAAAGTTACTACAGTTTTGAGCTTTATAGGGAGAATCGAAGTTCTTGGGTAAATAGAATCCCATTAACAATGATAGACCAATTGCAATGTCGGTATATCCCGAGAAGTCGGCATATACTTGTAAAGAATATAAGAATAACGCAGCGACGTTTTCAAATCCTGAGAAGAGTAGGGGGTTGTCAAAAATTCTATCAATGAAGTTCAAAGCAAGATAATCGCTTAAGATAATCTTTTTCATTAGCCCGTTAAGTATCCAAAAAACTGCTATCCCAAATTGAGTTTTGCTTAAGCTGTATTTTTTATACAATTGTGGGATGAAATCACTGGCTTTTACAATTGGGCCTGCTACAAGTTGCGGGAAGAATGAGACATAAAAACCAAAATCAAGTATGTTGTTGACGGGTTTGATTAATCCTTTATACACATCACATGTGTAACTTAAAACTTGGAATGTGTAGAATGAGATACCAACAGGCAATATAATGCTATCGACATTAAAAGCCCCATCCCCAAATAATAGGTTCATTCCCGAAGCTGCAATATTTGATACTTCAATGTCAAGACCAAATGCAGTGTTTAATACATCGGCAAAGAAATAAGCATATTTGAAATAACAAAGGATAGATAAGTCAATTATAACACTTAAAGCAACCCAAAGTTTTTTTCTTAATTGGTTACTTGTCTGTGCAATTCTCTTTGCTATTAAGAAGTCGGAACAAGTGACAAGGGCTAATAATCCTACAAACAAACCACTTGTTTTGTAATAAAAGAATAAACTAATAAAAAATAGGTAGCTGTTGCGCAATAATCTGCGACGTTTGAAGTAAGTAAACCCTGCAAATACTAATGCAAAAAACACCCAAAATTGGAATTGGGTGAATAACAGTGGATTATCACTGTCAAACGAAAAAATGTTTAGTATATAATTGAAAAAATCACCCATTAGTTTATTTAATTTATATTACAATAATCAGTTATAAATGCATTATATAATAAGTCTCCAATTAGTTGGTAGCCGCCGCGAGTGAAGTGAATGCGGTCTTTTTGCATTAATCCATTATTTACCCATTCTTTGGAAGAACCAGGGCCCCCCATGACTCTGAATAAATTCCATACAATGCCATCATATTCCTCAGCCAATTCGATAAATGCTTGTTCCACTTTTAATGAATTAGGATTGTGGGTATTTCCATATCCTTTAAGATTTAAGCGACAATCATTGTTTGTGATGAAAAGAAGTACGGCATCTTTCTTAACGCGTCTTATTTTTGCAATTAGGCTGCGATAATTATCTTTAAATTTTTCTTTGTCAAAACGCGAAGGTGAAACGTTTGCGTCATTTATTCCTATCCCAAATATTACCATATCGGGCTCGATGTGAGCGAGTTCGTCTTCAAATTTAGTACAACGTAACCAAGCGGGTACTGAAGCCCCGTTGATGCCGGCTTCATGGTACATTACACCAGAGTAAGTGTTTTGAGGAATTAACCCCCTGATAGTTACGGGTGTAATGTGTGCTCCTGGAAAAATGATTTTTCCTTCGCTAGACTCATCCTCTTCGGGGAATTGAAATGTCCACGCACCTTTTTCATATGAAAGAGGAGAGATTGTGTCTCCTTGAACTATTAACATAGGTTGGTATTCATCATTATTGCCGTCTCCTAATAGAATCAATTTATTATATGACCATTGATAATTTTCTTGTGATTTCAAATTAAAATAGATTGATGCGTTGGCACTACGTGTTCTTATCGCAGCCCCGGAGACTCCTAATGGGAGGGATGGATTTCGTTCAATACATCGAGCTTTAGTCCAAGTTCCTGTTGTTGACATCTTGTAGTTAGTAGGAGCATTAGTTCCCATAGTTTTGTAAGGAAATATAATTCCCATGCAGCTAGCATTATCGCCTATGAAATAACGAAAATTCTCGCGTAATTGATGACTGAATATGCCAGCCTGTACATGACTTCCCCCAATATGCATTATTGAAATAGTTCCTTGACCCATGGCTGATATTTGTTCAAACTTATTGTAAAGTTTTGAGACTAAATGGTTGCTGCCTGGGATTAAAAATGTATTCTGGTCAAAATCAACACATGAGATATCTTCAATAGGAATATAGTATTCACTTAAACCTTCATATCTCATTTGGGTGGCAATGTTATCATTTTTATCATCGATAAAAATCATCGGTTCTTCATCATTATTTTCTGCTTTAGATGAAAAACAGACTAATACAATGCTTAGACCTATTATTATTTTGCGCAAATTTATAATCATTTTAAGAATATTATGATTAGTTATTCGGAGTCAAGCCCATTTCTGAAACGATAAAATTTGTAATACAATTGGAATGTATTAAATAATATTTCGGAAATTTCTTTAGCTCCTTTAGGAGTGAAGTGGATGTGGTCGTTACCCGCGAGTTGTGGACGAGCATTAACCCATTTTACGATAGAGTTGCGACCTCCCATAGAAGAATACATATCCCAAAATGCTACTCCCGATTCATTGGCTGCTTCGCGTAAGGCAGTCACCACATTATCCATTTGAGGATATGATGCCATTTTCCCATTTTGTTTAGTTGCCATGTCGGCAGGCCCTATAAATAAAATACATGCCGATGGCTCAATGCGTTTGAAAAATTCAATCTGTTGTTTAATTTGCTTTTTGTAGTGATTGATTTTTTTCTCATCTTTGAGATATGGCACAGAGTTTCCGCCATATTGAAGGATAATTAGTTTTACATTTTCATGTTGGAAATATGGCTCAATAGATGAGGAATCAATTGACGTGAATATTGTACCTGAGCAACCTCTCATAGGGATATTGTCGAGAGAAACACCGGTGGAGCCATCAAGCATGATTCCATACACTTCAGCACTTCCATTGAGGGTAATTGTAGCTTGGTTGGTTGAAGCTGGCATAGTTACAGAGTATATGGAATTAGAGGAGTTGCCGGTATTTTTCAATGGATAAGTGCCGTTAGGAGTTGTAACACTATATGACCCGCCTTTTGCACTAACCGACACGCGCATAAATGAGGCTGACGTAGGGTAGTCTTTAGCTTTTCCTTCAACGTTAACTTTTACAGTACCTCCAATGCGGGTAACTTGGCCCATTACGCCATATCTATCGTGTGATGCGCGATTTTTTGACGGACCATATGCCAATCCGCGAGAAAGTTTAGATGGGCTAGTCTTGTGAGTTAATGTATAGGTGGGAACAGTTTGCTCTACAGGGATTATTCCTACACCTATACCACCAAATTGAGATTGGAATTGAGCTCTTAAGTCACATGAAATGCGGTCACATTCAAGTTGAGAGTCTCCGAAATGAGCAATTCTTACATGTTTTTTGTTTGCTTCATCTAAAGCGTTAAAGAATTTGTCGAGGTATGTGATGTCGTTATTTGGCATATAAATCCGCGCTGGATTTGATTCGCAAAACGTCTTAAATTCATTTTCTTTCTTTATGTCAAGATCACTTTTTCGTTTCGTAATTACATCTTGTGGTGCATTTTCATTTGCAGTGGAATCAGTAGTGTTTTCAAAGACTTTTGATAAAGATAGAAATTCTAATTTTGTTCCAAAAAATGGGATTCCATCATCGGGAAATATTAAACAAAGAAAAGTCAATGCAACAAAAATTGAAATTATAAATTTCATAATTGTAGGTGCAATGTCTCCACTTTTAGACGTGTTGTCTTTTGACTTAGAGAAGATAAATCGATTTATCAACTTTTTAAGTGAAGATTGCTTGTTGCTATATTTATTATATCTATTCATTGTTAGAATTCACTTGTAAAATGGAATTTAATCTTTGGAAAGTCGTTTTGAGCCATTTGTAGAACGTAGTTAGAGTCGGCTAAAAACACGTCTCTACCTTCTTTGTCCAAAGCCATGAATTGGTGTTTCCTTTTCTTGAATGCTGCAAGAGCATCGCTGTCATCGCTTTCAATCCAGCATGCCTTGTATAATGAAATAGGTTCCCATTTACATTGCGCTCCGTATTCGTTTAATAGACGATATTGAATTACTTCGAATTGAAGCTGTCCGACTGTGCCAATTATTTTGCGTCCATTGAATTGATTGACAAATAATTGAGCTACACCTTCATCCATTAGTTGTTGAATTCCTTTTTCGAGTTGTTTGGACTTCATTGGGTCGGTGTTTTCGATATATTTAAACATCTCGGGAGAAAAACTAGGTAACCCTTTGAAATGAAGTTGTTCGCCAGCTGTTAATGTGTCGCCAATTTTAAAATTGCCAGTGTCGGGAATCCCAACGATATCGCCAGGATAGGCTTCGTCAACAATGTTTTTCTTTTGAGCCATAAATGCTGTAGGAGCGGCAAATTTCATCATTTTGCCTGAGCGAATGTGCTTATAATTGGCATTTCGTTCAAATTTTCCGGAGCAAATTTTTACAAAGGCTATGCAACTACGATGGTTAGGATCCATGTTGGCATGAATCTTAAATACAAAGCCAGAGAAGTTGTTTTCTTCAGGTTTTATTTCGCGTTCTTCGGCATAAATGGGGCGAGGAGATGGCGCTATCTCAACAAAGCAATCTAAAAGTTCTTTTACTCCAAAAGTGTTTAGCGCTGAGCCGAAAAATACAGGGGCAACCACACCTTGTAAATATTCTTCTTTGTCAAATTCGGGATATACGCCTTCAATCAACTCTAGGTCTTCGCGCAGTTTTGCAGCATCTGTTTCCCCCACATGTTCATCGATACGAACATCATTTATGTCTTCAATCTCCACACGTTCCGATACCTTTTGCTTGTTGGGCGTGAATAGATCGAGAGATTGCTCATAAATATTATATACACCTTTGAATTTTGCGCCAATGTTGATTGGCCAGCTTAAAGGTCGTACACTAATTTTTAATTCAGCCTCGAGTTCATCAAGGATTTCAAAAGGGTCACGACCTTCTCGGTCGAGTTTGTTGACGAATATAATGACTGGAGTGTTGCGCATACGACACACTTCCATGAGTTTGCGAGTTTGTTGTTCAACACCTTTAGCAACGTCAACAACTATTATAACACTATCAACAGCCGTTAATGTCCTATAAGTGTCTTCGGCAAAGTCTTGGTGACCTGGAGTGTCAAGAATGTTTATCTTGTAGTCTCCATAGTTAAACCCCATTACCGATGTAGCAACCGAGATACCACGTTGTTTCTCAATTTCCATCCAATCGGATGTTGCGGTTTTCTTTATCTTGTTAGATTTTACGGCGCCGGCAATGTGTATTGCGCCACCATAAAGTAGTAATTTCTCTGTTAATGTCGTTTTTCCGGCGTCGGGGTGACTGATGATAGCAAACGTGCGACGACGATTAATTTCTTCAGTTAATGTTGCCACTAAATTAATTAAATTTCGTTATTAATGCGATTAATACATTCTTTGAGGCTGTCTTCCCAGTATGGAACTTCTGCGCCATATGTAGCTTTTATACGAGTTTTGTCAAATAAACTATAGAATGGACGTGAAGCAGCCGTTGGATATTCTTCGGTTGGAATTGCTTTAATGTCGCAACCTTTTATGCCGGCAATACGATGTATTGCTTTCGCAAAATCATACCAAGAGCACACTCCTTCATTGGCATAATGGAAAATGCCTTCAACCCATTGATGTGACATCAATACTTTGTGAATTGCACGTGCCAGGTCTAACGCATAAGTAGGGGTGCCAATTTGGTCGTATACAACTTTGAGCATTGATTGTTCTTTGCCTAGTCGCAACATGGTTTTTACAAAATTATTGCCGTATGGCGAATACATCCAAGATGTGCGTATAATGATACTTTCGGGGGCTAGAGCTAATAGTGCAGTTTCTCCTTTTCGTTTAGTTGTGCCATATTGTGAAACCGGATTAACTTTGTCTGATTCTTTATATGGACGATGAGCTGTGCCGTCAAAAACATAGTCGGTAGATATGTGGATTATTTTTGCTCCAATAGAGTCGGCTGCAGCGGCCAAGTTTTGAACCGCGTTAATGTTAATGGCTGCACATTCTAACTTCTCTTCTTCGGCTTTGTCGACGGCAGTGTATGCCGCACAATTCACCACGTGGCTAATTTCGTTTCGTTGAAAAAATAGTTTTACGGCATTAGCATCGGTTAGGTCTAATTCTTCTATATCTGTATAGATTGTTTTACCTGGAATTTCCGCTTCCAATACATTGCGTAATTCTCGTCCTAATTGTCCATTCGCACCGGTTACAAGTATCTTCATAATGCAATAAGTCTTAATTTAAGACTACAAAGATACAAAATTCAATTCATTTATTATCCTATTTAATAATAAATAACTCAATAAAGGGCATATAATGGGTATTAATTGAAGTTAATATGACCTATATTTCAGAAGGATTTGCCGAAATTTCTTTATAGTATCGAAGTTTTTTATGCAGAAAAAAGCATGTCATTAATCTTCGTTCTTGAATAATTTATCTTCAGAATCAAGGTTGAAGTAATGAGAAAGTAGAGCAATGAAGCGAGATATTTGTGTAATTGCTTTCTGAGTATCGGATGTAATGCTTTTCCCTTGTAATCGTAACAATAATAGTCCATATAGGGCAGTGAAGCAGGTTTCAAGTTCTCCCAGTTTGTTGTCTCCGGCTTTTGCTCTCAGTTCAACAATGAAAGGTAGTGTGTTATAATATTCAGCGTTGTAGTCGGTAAATTGAGGGTCTTTTAACACAGCATCGTGGAGTTGTGCAAGTTGTAAAATGATGTTCTTATTTAATTGTAAATGCCCACTTTGTACTACATTCTCGCGACGCATCATATCGATTAAAGACTCATACCATTCGGTCATTTGCTTTCGTTGATTGTCATCAAGTGAAAATCGACTGATGACATTGGTGGCGATTTTGTCAATGTCTAACTCATTGGCGCGTATTAAGTCTTCGACTTGCCACATATATAATAAATATTCCGCTATATTTTCTTTGCGTTTTTGTGATGCTATAAACATTGTGAGATTTTTTTGCAAAAATACTTAAGAAGTTTTTTTAAGGCAAATGTAATGAAGATAAAAATGTTAAAATTATGAATAAACTTCATTTTTTTCGAGAGAAAAGCAATGAGTCGTTAATATTTTTGTAAATTTGCAGTGTAAAAAATCATCTAATAATTGGAATTGCCTTGTGGTGTAATGGTAGCACGTCGGATTCTGGTTCCGCCTGTGAGGGTTCGAATCCTTCCAAGGCAACAAAGAAGTAGCAAATTATTGCTGCTTTTTCTTTTTGTGAGTAATTAAGAGTTGTTTTTTGAAAAAAAACGTATGTTTTCAAGTAAAAAACAACTTAATAATGAGTGAAATTCTCAAATAAATAATTATCTTTGCAGTCGATTTTGCCTTTTTGTGCAAAAATTACAACATTAGAAAGAATAAAAAGAAAAAACGATGATAAATATTACGTTTCCCGACAATAGCGTAAAACAGTTTGAAGCAGGTATAACCCCTCTTCAAATAGCTGAGAGTATCAGCTCTCGATTAGCTCAAGATGTTCTTGCTGCATCAGTCAATGAAAAAGAATGGGATTTAACCCGTCCGATTGATGAAGATGCGTCTATCAAATTATTTAAGTGGGACGATGCCGAAGGAAAACATGCTTTTTGGCATAGTTCTGCGCACTTGTTGGCCGAAGCTCTTCAAGAGTTGTATCCCGGTGTTAAATTTGGAATTGGGCCAGCAATCGAAAACGGATTCTATTATGATATAGATCCCGGTGAACATACATTGTCGGCAGCAGATTTTTCCAAAATAGAGAAAAAAATGCTTGAATTGGCTCAACGCAAAGTTGAGATTAAGCGTAGCGATATATCAAAAGCAGATGCTTTGAAACTTTTTGGTGAAAGAGGTGAAGTGTATAAATGTGAACTAATCGAAGAATTGGAAGATGGAACCATTTCAACATATACCCAAGGTTCATTTACTGATCTTTGTCGAGGTCCACATATTCCAACAACAGCTCCAATAAAAGCAGTAAAAGTAACATCGCTCGCCGGAGCTTATTGGCGTGGAGATGAAAAACGTGCACAATTAGTGCGTGTATATGGTATCACATTTCCCAAAAAGAAAATGCTTGATGAGTATTTGGTAATGCTTGAGGAAGCAAAGAAACGTGACCATCGTAAACTTGGAAAAGAAATGGAATTGTTTGCATTCTCACAAAATGTTGGAGCTGGTTTGCCATTATGGTTGCCAAAAGGTGCAGCATTGCGTGACCGTTTGGAACAATTTCTTCGTAAAATACAAAAACAATATGGTTACCAACAAGTAATCACTCCACATATTGGCAATAAAATGCTTTACGTGACATCGGGTCACTATGCAAAATATGGAAAAGATTCATTCCAACCAATACATACACCTGAAGAGGGTGAAGAGTATTTGTTGAAACCAATGAATTGTCCTCACCATTGTGAGATTTTTAAAGCATTCCCTCGTTCATATCGCGAATTGCCTTTACGCCTTGCTGAATTTGGAACAGTGTATCGTTATGAACAGAGTGGTGAATTGCACGGATTGACACGTGTGCGCGGATTTACTCAAGATGATGCTCACATATTCTGTGCCCCTGATCAAATTAAAGACGAGTTCTTGAAAGTAATGGATATTATTTTATTTATTTTCAAAGCTCTTAAATTTGATAACTTTGAAGCGCAAATTTCTTTGCGAGATCCTAATAATAAAGAGAAATATATTGGTAGCGATGAAAATTGGCATTTAGCTGAAAATGCGATTATAGAAGCTTGTGCTGAAAAAGGATTGAATGCTCGAAAAGAATTAGGTGAAGCTGCGTTTTATGGACCTAAACTTGACTTTATGGTTAAGGATGCTCTTGGTCGTCGTTGGCAACTAGGAACTATTCAAGTAGACTATAACTTGCCTGAACGTTTCCAACTAGAATATACCGGAGCTGACAATCAAAAACACCGTCCGGTGATGATTCACCGAGCACCATTCGGATCAATGGAGCGTTTTGTGGCTGTATTACTTGAACATACTGCCGGTAAATTCCCATTGTGGTTGGCAACAGATCAAGCGGTTGTTCTTCCTATCAGTGAAAAATTCAACGACTATGCTTATAAAGTAGCGAAAGAATTGAACGATAATGATATTCGCACAATCGTTGATGATCGAAACGAGAAGATAGGAAAGAAAATTCGCGATAACGAACTTAAAAGAATACCTTATTTGCTCATAGTTGGAGAGAAAGAAGCAGAAAATGATGAAATTTCTGTAAGAAAACAGGGCGAAGGTGATAAAGGTTCGATGAAAATTACTACCTTTGCACAAAATTTGACTGAAGAAGTCGAAAAAATGATAAATCAATAAATACTGAATGGAGAAAAAGCCCTTTAATGGACCACAGCCCAACCGCAATAATGGTGGGCAACGCAGAGGCGATAAGAACGCCAAAGACCCTTATATGATTAACGACCAAATTCGTGCTCGAGAGGTGCGTCTTGTGGGAGATAATGTTGAAACTGGAGTATATTCTATAGCTGAAGCGCTTAGAATTGCTGATGATCAAGGTCTTGATTTGATTGAAATTTCGCCAAATGCAGAACCTCCGGTGTGTAAGATACTTGATTATCAAAAGTTTCTTTATCAGCAAAAGAAACGATTGAAAGAGCAAAAAGCGAAGTCAACTAAGGTTGTTGTAAAAGAAATTCGTTTTGGACCTCAAACCGATGATCATGATTACAACTTCAAGTTGAAACATGCAGTAGGCTTCCTTAAAGAGGGTGCTAAAGTTAAAGCTTATGTATTCTTCAAAGGTCGTTCAATTTTGTTTAAAGAACAAGGCGAAGTGTTATTACTAAGATTTGCCAATGACTTGGAAGAATATGGCAAAGTGGAGCAAATGCCGGTTCTTGAGGGAAAAAGAATGATATTGATGATATCACCTAAGAAAAAATAACATCAGCGTCACGTGTGGCGTAGATATTTTAAATAACTCGAATTAATTTTTTAAAAGTAACAAAAATGCCAAAGATTAAAACTAACTCCGGTGCCAAAAAGAGGTTTGCCCTTACCGGATCAGGAAAAATCAAAAGAAAACATGCTTTTAAGAGTCACATCTTAACAAAGAAGACTAAAAAGCAAAAAAGAAACCTCACTCACTTCTCTACAGTAGCTAAAGTTGACGAGAGCAACGTAAAGGCATTACTTGCCCTCAAATAATTTAGGTTTCAAGTTTTAATTCGTGATTTTTTAATTTTTTTATTAACCGAATGTTTAGCCTTAAAAGAGCAAAAAGCCGCTAACATTCAAAAAATTCAAAGAAAATGCCAAGATCAGTAAACCACGTTGCTTCAAGAGCACGTAGAAAGAAAATCTTAAAACTCACAAGAGGTTATTACGGATGTCGTAAAAATGTGTGGACCGTAGCCAAAAATACTTGGGAAAAAGGTCTTACATATGCATACCGTGATCGTAAGAACAAAAAGCGCAACTTCCGCGCCCTCTGGATTCAACGCATTAATGCTGCTGCACGTCTCGAGGATCTTTCTTACTCTAAGTTGATGGGTCTTATTCACAAAGCTGGTATTGAAATTAACCGCAAAGTGCTTGCCGACCTAGCTCTCAACAATCCAGCTGCGTTTAAGGCTATTGTTGATAAAGTTAAAAACGCTTAAGTTTTTAGCTTTGCAACATAAATAAAATGAGCGAGTTTCTCAAATTGAGTTACTCGCTTGTTTTTTATTAAAACTTTTTGGAGATAAAAATTATAATTCCATGAATTTTGATTAATTTTGTACTTTAAATATTACAATAATAATCAACGTTAAAAATCAACGTCATGACTGAAATTAACGAAGTTGAAAATAGCGAAAAGAAAGGTTTAAACTTTGTAGAACAAATTGTGGCCGATGACTTGCAAGCTGGCAAGAATGGAGGTCGATTAAATACGCGTTTCCCACCTGAACCAAATGGTTATTTGCATATTGGCCATGCTAAAGCTATATGTATGGACTTTGGAATAGCTGAAAAATTTGGCGGTACATGTAATCTGCGATTTGATGATACTAATCCGGTTAAGGAAGACGTGGAATATGTTGATTCAATCAGAGAGGATATTCATTGGTTAGGTTTTGACTGGGGAAATCGTGAATATTATGCTTCGGATTATTTCCCCCAGTTGTATGATTTAGCTATTCGCTTAATCAAAGAAGGAAAAGCTTATGTTGATGACCAAACATCGGAAGAAATTGCTGCACAAAAAGGGACTCCAACTACACCAGGGACCGAAAGCCCATATAGAAATCGCTCGGTTGAAGAAAATCTTGATCTTTTTCAACGAATGAATGCCGGTGAATTTGACGAAGGAGTCCGTGTGTTACGTGCAAAGATTGATATGGCATCTTCTAATATGCACTTCCGCGACCCTATTATGTATCGCATTATTAAACATCCACATCATCGCACAGGAACGACTTGGAAAGTATATCCAATGTATGACTTTGCTCATGGCCAAAGCGACTATTTTGAAGGAGTTACCCATTCAATATGTACACTAGAGTTTGTGCCTCATCGCCCGTTATATGAATATTATGTAAAAGAACTTGCCGATGAATCTTATTGTCCTCGACAAATTGAATTCAATCGCTTGAATCTTACCTACACAGTGATGAGTAAACGTAAACTGTTGCAACTTGTTCAAGAGGGATTGGTAGCTGGTTGGGACGATCCTCGTATGCCAACCATTTCAGGTATGCGTCGTCGTGGATATACACCTCAATCTATAAAGAATTTCATCTCAACAATAGGCTATACTAAATATGAGGCGTTAAACAGTATTTCGTTGCTTGAGCATGCTGTGAGAGAAGATTTAAATAAAGTTTCTACTCGAGCAATGGCAGTGATAAATCCTGTTAAAGTGGTTATCACTAATTATCCTGAAGGTCAAACTGAAATGGTAGAGATGGAAAATAATCCTGAAGATCCTAACGGCGGAACACATCAAATGCCTTTTAGCCGTGAAATTTATATCGAACGAGAAGACTTTATGGAAAATCCTCCTAAAAAATTCTTCCGTCTTGCCCCTGAAAAAGAGGTGCGCTTAAAAGGTGCATATATTGTGATGTGTACAGGTGTTAAGAAGGATGCTGAGGGAAATATTGAAGAGATATATTGTACATATGACCCTGAAACACGTAGTGGATTGCCAGGAAGTGCTCGTAAGGTAAAAGGTACACTTCATTGGGTTTCTGCACAACATGCAGTAGATGCAACTGTAAGACTTTATGATCGATTGTTTGAAGTGGAAAACCCTGCGGCAGAAACAGAACGTGATTTCCGAGAAATGCTAAACCCTGATTCATTAAAGGTGGTTGAAGGGGTTAAAATAGAACCCTTTATAGCCGAAAATGCAACAAAAGGACATAAATTCCAATTCCAACGTATAGGCTATTTTACACCTGATTATGATTCTTCTTCAGAGAATTTAATTTTCAATCGTACTATTGCGTTGAAAGATAGTTGGGAAAAAGCTCAAAAGAAATAGTTTTTTTAATATTTTTTTAACGAGGCTGTGTCAAAATATAGTATTTTGACACAGTTTCTTTTTTAAGCAGCAAGGTTTCTAAAATCTGTAAAATCGTCAAATTTCATTTTTTTGCAGAATATTCGATTCACGGAGTCCAAAAAGCGGTTAAAAAATATGAT
>JAZNGZ010000079.1:0-11537 GCA_045576735.1 Muribaculaceae bacterium | reverse complement strand
ATTTAGGTTTACCTAAAGATACAAAAACTTTAGGACATAGCAAAGCCCTAGCTTGAGAAAGTCAGGGCTTTGTCGTTTTTTTTGAAACAATGAGGGTGTGACTGATTTTTGACACACCCCCCTTTTTTTAAGAATTAAATTTCTATAGTATTCACAAACGCTATTTTTTGTCACTTTTAAGGGCTTTATCTCCTCTAAATAATAAAAAAATACCATATTCTTTCATTTTACGGAGGTAAAATATTAACTTTGTAGTCGCAAAAAAATTATGGAAAAGAATATAACAATCAACGGCTTAAATTTTCACTATACAGTGCAAGGGAGTGGCTCTCCCATTGTATTAATGCATGGATGGGGTTGCAATTTAACGACATTGGCAAGTATAGAAACTGTAGCCGCAGAAAACCATACCGTATATAATGTAGATTTCCCCGGATTTGGGAAGTCGGAAGAACCAAGTGAAGTGTGGGGAGTTGAAAAATACACCCAACTCATTGAGGCATTTATCAAACTCGAAAATATCGAGAATCCCATATTGCTCGGTCATTCGTTTGGGGGCAGAGTTGGCATTTTATACTCTTCACGCAATAAAGTGAAAAAACTTATACTTGTTGATGCTGCCGGAGTAAAGCCTCGCCGTTCATTAAAGTATTACTTCAAAGTATATACATATAAAATTGGTAAATGCTTAATGCCATTAATTTATGGCAAAAAAGGTGCTCAAAAGCGTATTGAGGATATGCGAGCAAAAAGAGGATCAAGCGATTATAATAATGCTAGTCCTATGATGCGTGCAATATTAAGTAAAGTTGTAAACGAAGATTTAAAATATTGCATGCCTAAAATCACTGCACCCACATTACTAATTTGGGGAGAAAATGACACAGCAACACCATTACGTGACGCTCAGATTATGGAAAAACTAATTCCAGATGCCGGATTAGTATCATTTCCGGGGTGTGGGCACTATAGTTTTCTCGATAATCCGTTTCAATTTGCTGCAGTGATGCGAAGTTTTATAAAAGAATAATCTAACGAAAAGATATTATAATGGAAATAGTGTTTTATATAGTTCCTTTATTTGCAATCATCAATTTGTTTCTTGAATTGAAACGTGATTTGATGATGTTGCAACAAAACTCATATCGCAATGAACGATATATGCGTTGGCTACGCAGCAGCCAAGATACTACATCTACACCACGCTTAATTGCTTTTGCTATTTTATTTTTATCACTAACTTCATTTTGTCCAAATTACATCGGGGCGTATTTAATTTTATTATTCTCTATATTCAACTCATTTTACTTAATTAAAGCCAGATACAAGAAGCCTCTTGTATTTACAAACAGAGCACGTCGCATATATGCAGTTGCATCACTTCTCTCTATTATTGTAATATGTGGAGGTGTTTTTGCTTTTGGAAATGCTGACAATATTACATCGATTTTATCAACAAGTGCAGTAGTTGCGTTAGGTACATATATTACCTCTCACATGGTAATGTATATTTCAAACATATTGCTTGCTCCTATTGAAAAGCATATCAATAAGAAATATTACAACGATGCTGCTCGCATTCTTGCATCAATGCCCGATTTGAAGATAATAGGCATTACCGGTAGCTATGGCAAAACAAGCACCAAGCATTATTTACATCGTATTCTCAGTGAAAAATATGATGTGTTAATGACCCCTGGCAGCTTCAATACAACACTTGGTGTAATCCGTACTATACGCGAATACCTCAAGCCATATAATGAAGTGTTTATCGTTGAAATGGGGGCTAAACAACAAGGCGACATCAAAGAGATATGCGACCTTGTAAATCCACAAATGGGTATTGTGACCGCTGTTGGCGAACAACACTTAGAGTCTTTTAAATCAATTGCAAACGTTCAAAGCACTAAATTTGAGCTTATCGACGCTCTTCCAAGTGATGGTCTTGGTGTGGTTAACGATGACTTCCCATATGTTGCAAATCGTAAAGTTGACAATGTAGAATGTGTTCGCTATGCCGTAAACGAAACCGGCAACGCATCATACACTGCAAAAGATATCATCTATGACGAAACAGGCACTCGATTCACTATCGTTGGCAATGGCAAAGAATTAACACTTCATACTCGCTTAGTAGGGGAGTGCAATATCTCTAACCTCATTGCAGCTGTAATTATCGCACTTCGTCTTGATGTTCCCGATGAAAAAATTCGTTATGCCGTTGAAAAGATTGAACAAGTTGAACATCGCCTCAACCTCAAACGCACACCGGGTGGTATTACTATAATCGACGATGCATTCAATAGTAATCCTACCGGCTCAAAAATGGCAATGGACGTATTGAGCCGTTTCAATAAAGGCAAACGCATTGTTATAACTCCGGGCATGATTGAACTTGGAGACAAACAATATGAACTTAACGAAGCCTTGGGCGTAAAAATCGCCGAATGTGCCGATGTGGCAATCATTGTAGGGGAGTACAATAAAGACGCGCTCCTCAATGGTATCAAGCAAGGCAACATGAACAACGACAACGTTCATGCAGTAGCGTCATTTAACGAAGCGCAACGAGTACTTGCCTCAATTGCTAAAGCCGGCGACACCGTTCTTTACGAAAACGACCTTCCCGACACGTTTAAGTAATTCATAATGCATAATGCATAATTCTTAATAAAATTAATAATAAAAACAATATATAATGAAAACTAACATTGGAGTATTTTTTGGTGGACGTTCTACCGAACATGAAATATCAGTGATTTCGGCATCACAAGCTATGCACGCTATCAACCGCGACAAATATGATGTAACACCTATCTATATCACAAAACAAGGTAAATGGTACACTGGTGAAGCACTCTTTGAAGTAGCTAACTATCGCGATATTCCCGCATTGCTTGATAAATGTACCGAGGTGTATATGAAACCAATATATGATGACTATAACCTCTACAAGGTTAAAAAATCGATGTTTGGTTCCGACGTGTTAACTCATCTCGATGTAGTTATCCCTGTTCTTCATGGTTCTAATGGCGAAGATGGCATCTTTGAAGGAGTATTGGAATCAACAGGTATTCCTTTTGCCGGCTGTAACACTTTATCATCGGCCAATGGTATGGACAAAATCACCATGAAGATGATACTTCAAGCATGTGATATTCCCGTAGTTGACTATGTGTGGTTTACCGACAAACAATGGTTTGCTCAACGCGATGAACTTATCACCAAAATCGAAGAAAAAATCGGTTATCCTGTTATCGTAAAACCCGCCAATCTCGGTTCAAGTGTAGGTATCGGTCGCGCAATCGATCGTGAACAGCTCATCGAAAAAATCAACGATGCTGAACGTTATTCTACTCGCATCATCGTTGAAGATATGGTCGAAGAACTTCAAGAGATCAACTGCTCTGTACTCGGTGACTGCGACGAATATCAAGCATCGGTATGTGAAGAACCTATCAAGAGTGGCGAAATCCTCTCTTACGAAGATAAATACATGGGCGGAACAAAAGGTGCAAAAGGTATGCAAGCATCTCAAAAGCGCATTCCTGCCGAATTGCCCGACGAAGAAACTGCACGTATTCAATTCCTTGCAAGCGAAACATTCCGCGTGCTTTCATGCCATGGTGTGAGCCGTGTCGACGTAATTATCGACCGCAAAACTCGCAATATCTACGTTAACGAAATCAACACCATTCCAGGTTCATTGTCATTCTACCTTTGGGAAGCAACAGGCATCTCATTTGACAAATTGATGGACAAACTCGTTCAACTCGCACTCAAACGCAAACGCGAAATGAACATGAAAACAGTATCTTACGACCAAAACATCTTCTCTCTCGGCGGAGGCGGCGTTAAAGGCGTAAAAGGCGGCAAATTAAAATAATTGAATTTCAGATACACATTTAATCAATCGGTTTGGTTTATGTCTTGGCGGAAGGTTTATTTTATAATCTTCCGCCATTTTTATTCATAGAAATAATTAGTAAATCTTTTAGGATTTTTCAAATAGATTTTGTAGTTTTGTAGTGCCCTACGCCGAAGCTTTTCAAAGTGGCGGGTGGGGCAGACATATTAAAGGCGTTTATTGACGCTTCGGTTTTGACATTCTGAAATCGTAGGAAAATTTCAAATTGCAAGTTCAGAACCAAGCAACGATGAATGCCCCGTGGGTATGTTATATACAACCCTTCCTATGTCTTGTTGTCATTGGTGTATCCCTACGCCAATGACAACCATAGGCATAGATTAGTGGTTATACATATCGGCGTGGGGCTTTAGCGTTGCTCGCTTCAACTTGCAAAGGCCATTCCTACGAGCCTCAGAATGTGGAGCGAGCGACAATGCGAGGGCTTCACGCTTTTTTTATGCTCTTATTAATCCATTGTAAAACACAACGGCACAGTAGCCCTTGCCGTAAAAACAAAGGGCTATGAGCACCAAATTTTTCAACAACACACCCGGCAACACCCTTTTTGACAAACTGAAAGGGATTGCAACAAATATGGCTTCTTTCGAGAGATTTCTCGCCGTTGTAGGCTTCTTTCGTTCCTCGGGATATTTCAAATTAAGAAAAGAATTAGGCGATATTTCTGAAATAAAAATATTGGTAGGAATAAATATCGATGACATCTTTCGCAAACACAACAAAGCGGTGTTAATGTTTGGCGATAGTGTAAAGGCAAAAGAGATATATGAAAACGGATTTAAGGAAGATATAATCAATTCAAAATATAGTCCCGAAGTTGAAGCCGGCATCATTCAGATGTGTGAAGATTTAATCGACGGCCGATTACAAATGCGTATATGTGCCGACAAAAATCTACATGCCAAATTCTACTTGTGTTTACCCATCGAACATAGTGAACATAGCGACGGTTGGGTAGTGATGGGTTCATCAAATATATCGGAATCGGGATTAGGATTGAAGCAACCGCCACAATATGAGCTAAACGTGGCGATGAAAGACTATGACGATGTAAAATATTGTCACGATGAATTTGTGGAACTATGGGAAAAGGCGATACCACTGAAAGCCGATGATATCGTATCGTATAAAAACAAGACACACTTAGGCTATCAGCCCACACCCTATGAATTGTATATCAAGGTACTTATCGACACATTTGGCAACCAAGTGGAAGATAATTTCACAATGGAATTGCCCCAAGGGGTCAAAGACTTGAAATATCAAAAAGATGCCGTGATTCAAGGATACCAAATGCTGATGGAGCATAACGGATTGTTCCTTGCCGACGTTGTGGGGCTTGGAAAAACAATGATTGCCACGATGATAGCCAAACGGTTTGTGGAGGCCAATGGTGGCAACACAAATATATTGGTTATTTATCCGCCGGCATTAGCCAAAAACTGGGCCGATGCGTTCAAACTATTTGGTATCAAAAACAAAGCACAATTTATTACCAATGGCAGTCTGTCAAAAATTCTTGAAGGTAAAGACCAATATAAAGATAAAAGCGAATTTGACTTGATTATCATTGATGAAGCCCACGGTTTCAGAAACGACACATCGGGACGATATGACGAATTGCAAAAGATTTGCAAGGCTCCATGCGTGAACGGCGGTTTGTTACATAGCTATCAAAAGAAAGTAATGTTGCTCTCGGCCACTCCACTTAATAATCGTCCGTCTGATTTATTAAATCAATTACTTCTATTTCAAAATAGTCAAAGTTGCACAATCGATGGTATTCCCAACCTCAAAGCATTCTTCTCTCCGTTAATTCAAAACTATGACCGATTGATGCGAGAACGCGAAGAACGCGATGTAACAGCCGAAGTTGATAAGATATACGAAGCGATAAGGAATAAAGTTATCGACAAAGTTACCGTGCGACGCACTCGCAACAATATACAAAATGACCCCGATTACAAAGCAGATATAGCATTGCAAGGCATTGTGTTTCCACAGATATTGCCACCTAATGAGTTGACATATCAAATGGATAGCGACACAAGTGTGCGTTTTTATAAAACACTTAAAATGCTCACCGACAGCAAATCAGAGCAAAATCCACTCGGCATAGGGCTTAACTATGCTCGCTATCGAGCAGTAGAATATCTCAAAGAGGAATATCGAGCAAAATATAAAAACGCAGTACATATAGGACAATCATTGGCAGGGATATATCGTGTTCACATGGTGAAACGCTTGGAAAGTAGTTTTTATGCTTTTAAGAAATCTCTTGCTACACTATTGCGTATCACTACCGATATGATAAAAATGTTTGAAGAAAACAAAGTTATCATAGCCCCCGACTTAAAGGTCAAGGACTTGCAAGCCAAAGATATGGAACTCGATGAAATAATCCAACTGGCTCTTGAAAAAGGTTATCTCGAAGAGGATATATTATATGAAGCCGAAGCCTTTGCCCCCGAATTTCTTGAAATGCTACATTATGACAGGGTGGTTTTAGAGCAGTTGAACAATGATTGGAACAATGAAAACGAAGACCCCAAGTTTGACCTATTCCGCAACCGTCTTGAAACGGAGTTTATGAACGAGGATATAAATGCAAGTGGCAAACTTGTGCTATTCTCAGAGAGTGTAGATACACTCAATTATCTATACGACCGATTGACCACAGAGATAGGCCGCACCGATGTATTAAAAATCACCGCTGCCAATCGCGACAGATTCCGTCAAATTATAGCCGACAACTTTGATGCCAATAACGACACCAAAGCCTCACAATATAATATCATTATCACATCAGATGTGTTGGCCGAGGGGGTGAATCTTCACCGGTCGAATGTGATAATTAATTACGACTCTCCATGGAATGCAACTCGATTGATGCAACGCATAGGTCGTGTAAATCGTATCGGTTCGGTTGCTCCACGCATCTACAATTATATGTTCTATCCTTCGCGACAAGGTGATGGAGAGATTCAGCTATATAAGAACGCTCTTGTGAAACTTCAAAGTTTTCACTCGGCCTTTGGTGAAGATGCACAAATATACTCTCATGAGGAGATTGTAAAAGAATTCAAAATGTTTGACAGCAATGTAAAAGATGTTATTGACAAAAAGATTGCTTTGCTACGAGAGGTTAGGGAGCTATACAATCGCGATAGAAATCTTTATAACAAAATCAAATCGTTGCCGATGAAAAGCCGAGCAATGCGTAATACCGGCAAACATAGCGGCAAATCAATTGTATTTGTGTCATCAAATGTAAAAACTGAATTTTATCTTGCCTCATCATCGAAAGTTGAAGCGATTGACTTTTTAGATGCTGTAAAATATCTGAAAGCCAATCCCGAAGAACAACCCGCTCCATTCACCAACGAGATGGTTCATTTCAACCATGTGAATGAGGCATTACAAAAATTTACCTCAGAATATATCGAAGCGGCCGACACATCATCAATCAATGTTACCCGCAAGGACCTTGACCGCACATCGCTCGAAGCAAACAGTTTCTTAAGAACAATAAAGCAAGTGAGCGATGATGACAGGCTAATATCTTATTGCGACACTCTCACAAAATATATCAACGAAGGGATATATCAAAAACTTCCCCGACGAATAAAGGAGCTATCTCGAAAGTATCGGAATGACCGGGCAAAAGTAAAATTAGCTCAATATGATATACTCCAAGATATCGAAAAACTGGTGGGAGAATATAAGACAATGAATAGTGACCAACGTCGTGACGCCCAAGATGTTTCCAATCCTTTAGTAATCATTTCCGAAACATTCGCATAACACATAAACAATCAACCAACCAATCAATCACCCTATTAACTTAAAATCATTATGGCAACTTACAAACCCGAAGAACTAAGAGCAATATTTCGTAATAAATTTGACAAATCACAATGGATTAAGCTATTGCGTGAGCTGTTTAATGCTACAGAATTGCGTGTGATACCCGAACCGATTACCGACTTCGACTCTGTTGATAAAGGGTATTATTTAGGGAATATCGAAACAACTGATTATTTCAGAATAGGGTTGTTTCATTATGAAATCAATGCCGGGTCGGTTGCCAATAAAAGGGTAGGGCTGAGAAATCTTATCAAGCCGTTTTTGAGATATGAATTTGATGCGGCATTGGTGGTGTTTGATAGTGGCGACCATTGGCGGTTGTCGTTTATTTGCGACATAAAAGAGGAAGCCACATCACCCAAACGATACACCTACGTATTTGGAGATAAAGAATTACTTTATCGCACCCCTATAGATCGATTTAACCTATTGCAGAAGAAAGGTATCTCGTTTGAAAACATCAAAACAGCATTCTCGGTAGAGGCTCTATCTAATGAATTCTTTGACCGATATCGCGAACAATATGCCGATTTCATTCAATATGTCACCGGTAAACGTGTGGTTAAATCGGGTAGCAAGTGGGTTGAGAAAGAAGTATCGACCCCTAATGTGAAATTTATGCAAGCGTTTGGCAACAACGAGAAACGCATACGCGATTATATCAAAAAGATGATGGGACGCATCACGTTTCTACACTTTTTGCAACGCAAAGGGTGGCTGAATGGCGACTTAAATTATATGCAAAATATGTTTGAACAATCACGCCACAAAGATAACTATCTCGATGCAGTGTTGGAGCCTCTTTTCTTCGGCATATTAAATACCAAGCCCTCGCAACGAAAGAGCGTGTTTGAGCAACTTGGTTGGGATAAATCATTACTCAACGAATGGGCGGATATTCCATATCTCAATGGCGGATTATTTGAGCGTGATGCCGAAGATGAGCCTGATAGCGTGTTCCCGGCAGAATATTTTGCACGATTATTCCAATTTTTCAGCGAATACAACTTCACTATCGACGAAAATGACCCCAACGATGCCGAAGTGGGTGTTGACCCCGAAATGTTGGGTAAAATCTTTGAAAACTTGCTTGAGGACAACAAGGATAAAGGTGCGTTTTATACCCCGAAAGAGATTGTTAGATATATGTGTCAGGAATCATTAATCGCCTATCTTGAGACAAACACCTCTATTGCTACCGACAAAATTCGCCAATTTGTGTTGTCGCCCGAAGAAGGGGCAGAGAATATCCCTGAAATGAAACGTCCCAAACTTGTTAAAGCTCTTGAAGATGTGAAGATTTGCGACCCTGCCATTGGGTCGGGAGCTTTTCCCATGGGATTGCTCAATGAATTGTTGCGTTGCCGAGAGGCATTGAGTGGCGAGCATTACGACCGAGCAGAGATAAAAAAGAGCATTATCCAAAATAGCATTTATGGTGTGGATATCGAAAAGGGTGCTGTGGATATAGCCCGATTGCGTTTTTGGCTCTCAATAGTGGTTGACGAAGAGAAGCCATTGCCATTGCCTAACCTCGATTATAAAATTATGCAAGGGAACTCGCTTATTGAGAGTTTTATGGGTGTAGATTTGAGCAAACTGACTTATGAGAAAGAGTACAAGAAAGATAAGGGCGAAATCTCTCTCTTCGATGATGAGAAGAATCGTTTGCAGAAGACCGTTTCACACCTGCTATCTTCATACTACTCTTGTAGCGACCACGATAGAAAGGTTAAGTTGCAACAAGAGATTTCCGATACAATCAATAAGCAGTTGGAGGCACAGGCATACAATCCTGAAATACTCAGAGAATTAGGGGCAATCAATCTTGCTGAGAATAACAAATTCTTCCTCTGGCATACTTGGTTTAGTGATGTGTTCAACCGAGATGATAAAGAAGGATTTGATATTGTAATTGGTAATCCACCGTATTTTTTATATCAAGAATCACATGTTGGAGAGATTGGAGATTTGCGTAGTGATAAGGACTACACGATTGCATTTGGAGGTAAATTAAATGCCTACAAACTCTTTATCGCCAATGCAGTAAAAAAACTCCTATCTACAAATGGTATAAATTGTTTTATCTTCCAAAATTCTTTTTTAGGAGATAGACAGGCTACTAATTTGAGAAAGTATACTCTTAATAATAATAAAATCGTTAAAATTGATTCGTTCCCAGAACGAGACAGTAAAAAGAAGCGTGTTTTTGAGAGTGTAAAGATGAGTGTATGTATATCATTAATACAAAACACTAAAGTCGATAGTGATTATGTATTCCCTGTATATGTATGGGATGACAAATATAAATCATCAGGATTGAACACCTCTTTTTCGCTTAATGATATTATAGCAATTGATAGTGTTGATTATACAATACCTCGCTTGCGCCCAGAATATAAAACAACTGTCATTAAGTTGTTAAAGAAAAAAGAGGTATCTCTAAAATGCATTGAGGGCGAGTTAAATGTAACATTTCACAAGAAATTCTTTGGCTCAAATATCTACAATCCTGCCATATTGAAGGGAGCTTCAATTCAAAGATATTACTATACTCATCAAATGAGTCAAGGTCAAATAGATTATATCGAAGAAGATAAATACTTGTCAGAATATGGGTCTACTGAGAAATCTGCTCATCACAAATATGAAAGAATTGCAATGCAAGGAATGACAGGTGCAAATGACAAGATTAGACTTGTAATGTCTATTGTGCCTCAAGGATATTATTTAGCCAATTCTTGTAATTATATATTACCATTACGCTCAATAGACCTATATTGTTTATTGGGATTCTTAAACTCTAAAACCATAAATTGGTTCTTTAGATGTTTCAGTACTAATAGCAATGTTAATGGTTACGAAGTTGATAATTTCCCTATTCCACGGTTAGATTCAGATGTTCAATTGAGGATTTCCGAGTTAGTTAAAGAAGTTATTGAAACTAAGCGTGTAAATCATTTGACAGATACTTCTGCAATAGAAAAGCAGATTGATGAGTTTGTTTACCAAGCATATGAGTTATCAAAGGAAGATATAAAAATCATCGAACAAAGCATCTAAACACGACAAGGGGGTGTGTCAAAATTCAAAGATTTGACGCATTCCCTTATTTTATTTAATCATCTTCTTAAAATGAGTTTGTGTTCCAACCCCCTCCCGGCTACGCCGTACTCCCCCTAATTGCCTTGCAATCAGAGGGAGAGCTAATAATACTTATGTCAATAATCTTGGCGGCTCCTCCTATGAAAATTTGAAAAATTTTTAGGGGAGGTGGCACGAAGTGCCGGAGGGGTTAATTTTGACACACCCCCTTTGTTATACAATAAAATTGTCTTTGGGAGCAATTGTTGTGTTATATATATACGTTGATAATCAGATGTGAAATCAAATCCAAGACTTGCTCCACTAATTGAATAACCTCGTTCTTCTAAAGGGAGACCTATACATAACCAATATTCATCAAAACTTCCTCCACATAAAGCCTTATAATCAAGGAGTTTGTCCTCTTTTTCACTAATGGCTTTGTATATACATTGGAATGGTATTCTTGCTAAAAATCCTTCATATTGAAAGTTAAATGCTAACTTGTCCTTTGGGATATTTACATCAGAATATTCTCTTTTTGTTAAGGACTGAATATATTGAGAATCCTCGCAATCCCCATTTTTAAGAAACTTGTTAACTTCTAGTTGAAACTCAAAATTTGTTTTAAGCCTTTTAGTGCAATAAGCTTTTTCTT
>JAZNGZ010000078.1:0-5207 GCA_045576735.1 Muribaculaceae bacterium | reverse complement strand
GCGATTGAGGGTTAAGGCAGTATTTGCAACGCAACGGGCAGCCATGGAATGCCACCAAAGTGGTAACACCCTCGCCGTCGGTAGTCAAGCGATGGCGGCAAATTCCTATTATGTGAGCAGCATCGTTCATCGATTGCAAATATAGTGATATTATTGGAGTGAATAGCTGTATATGTGAAAAAAAACGATGTGTCTAATCAAAAGATTGACACATCGTTTTAGCTAAATCTGTTGAATATGAGTTAGAATGTGTAACTTACACCTAAATTGAGATATAGGTTATAGTTGTCCATATCCATCTTGCGCTTATCGGGATCAAGCACGCTTATAAAACCCCATGTGAAATTGGCTTCAATAGCAAGGTTACGATACACTTTGCATGCTGCGCCTATTTCAGCGCCAACGTCCCACTTTTGTAGATCGTCGGAGTAGTTGTAGTCGGCTTTTGTGATACCAATGATAGGGGTGAGAGGAGTCTCACGAATTTGACCTTGTACCACTTTGCCTGTAAAGTTGTAATCAAGGGCGTATGAGGCATAAATACCGGCATGGAAATCCCATTGCTTGTTGAGTCGATAAACGGCACTCATCGGAATGGTTAGGTATCCCATGCGAGTTTTATTTTTAATGTCGCCGGTAAAATAACCTGTTTTTACACCTGTTGCATCGCCTGATTGAATGTTGACGGTCATTTTGTAGTTCTTTACATTAATGCCTGATTCCATTCCTTTGTTCTCAAAGCGAAGCCCGGCTTTCAATCCCCATGTTGGGTTAAACATTTTTATTGCATATCCGGCGATTGACAGGTTGGGGGTGGGTTTGTAGCTGTTAATGCCACGCACCTCGGCAGGAAGCCCGATGGGAGATGTTCCACCAATATTAAATCCGGCTGCAACTTTATATTCCATTCCATTGCGATTTGAGGCAATAGAGTCGTTGGCTGATGACGATAATGCAATGCCAAAAACCAATGCAATTATAATAGTAATCTTTTTCATGTTGAAGCTTGATTAAAAATTAGTGTCACAAATAATCTTCACATCATCAACGAGCATAACGCTACCCGGAGCTCCATCGTAGGTGTCACCTTTGCGACTTGCCGAGAAGATAACAGCAAGGTTATAACCTCCCGATTTTAATATATCGCAGTCGATTTCTTGGGTGTATATAAATTCGAAATCGAAATATTTATATCCCTCACCCGGGGTGTCGGTTCCGTCGTCGGTCATTTCGGCACGAGCCACGATGTTAGGACTGTTTTTAATCGTGTAGCCGTTGAGATGTTTTACATTGGCATCGGTTTTATATAATACCGCTTGAATGCGACAGCTATCGTCGGATTGAGTGTGATATGTTTTCCCTCCTGAACGATATTTGTATTTTCCGGTAATGCGAAGAGGCTTCTTCATAAAGGGTAATCCAAATTGTGTTGATTCAAGGGGATCATACTTAGATGCGTCAAATTGTCCGATAAACAAGTTGCCGGCAGCGATAGGCTTGTAATAGTCGCCGGTGAGTTTTGTCTCAAGTTTTACGGCATAACTACCCTGACAAGCCTCTGTGGTGGGTTGAGTGGGGAACGTTGTGTAGTCATCATATTTGTTAGTGATGAAAGCGTAAGGCTCATTACCACAAGACCATATAAACAACGAGTCGCCCGATTCAGAATCTATATCAAAAGGCATTTTATATCTTTCACCTTCGGGTTGATACCAGTTTTCAAAGTCAAACTCAGAGGGTAGGTCTTTGAAAATGATGCGCACTTGATAAGTTTTAGTCCATTCACCATCTTCACTTGTAACGATAAATGATCTAGGAGTGGAATAATCACTCACCCCTTGTGGATCGGGTGAAATTGTAGCACCTTCCGAGATGAGATAACTAAAAGTGATGTTCTCGGGATCGATTTTAGCCGGGTCGGCATAAATGTCAATGCTTGTTGATTGATATACGACATTCAAGATGCCCTCCTGTGGGGAGAGCACCTCGATAATGTCGGCTTCAATATTTGGTTTTTCATCCTTGATGCAACTTGAAAAGCATAAGAGCATCAAGCATGCAAGGATTGAGAAATATTTCATGAGTTGAAGCAGGAAGGGTTAATTATTGTGCTTGTTGGCGCAAAGGAATATTTCCACCTGCTGCAATAAATTGGGTAGTGGTGATTTTTGCTCCGGTAGCGCCCCATTGACCAAGACCTAATACGGCAATATATTTTGCTGGATTAGCCATAACATTTGTGCCGGGACCAACAGGATCAAGTAAACGCATAGAGTGTGCATAGTCGTCGTCAAATACCATGTTGCGATATAGAATCATCACACCTTTTTTCCAAGCATTGCCGTCCCATTCAAGGATGTTGTAGCCTTTTTCTTCAGCGATGCGTTTTACTTCGGCATAATTTGCTGAATTCTTGTCGGCAAGGATATAGTTTGCAAAGCCGTTGGCGTCGATTTTAGTTTGGTAGTCGCTTATAGCAAGAGGAGTGTATGTGTCTTCATTGCCTACACAAACAGACCAATAACGCATATCAGATGTTGCAAATTCAGAAACGTTTTTAGGATAAGAAGGAGCTTTGAAGTTGAATACAATTACATCGTCAACTTCCAATACGTTGCGGCTATAGCAGTATTCAGATGGTCCATTAGGATAAGCATACGCAAATGGAGCGCGGAAGAATAGTGCATTGGGAGATGATGTGAATGCAGCATTAGGAAGTTCCATTTCGCCACGGAGACCGCTTAGCTCGCGTTTAGGAGCTTCTAATTCTTTACCTGTAGTTAAGTCAATTGCTTTAATAGTAGGCATATCCACTCCAGCATTAACACCTCCAACAGGAATGTAGTAGCGAAGCATTGTACACACTTTCTTCACATCAGTGTCAAACCAACAGATGTTAGATTTGCCGGCGGTGATTGAAGCCGGAGCATCGGTTGGAAATACATAAATAGTATATTTTTGATTTTTAGCTGTTGTTTCTTGACGGAATGTGTTGATATAGCCATTGTCGGGTTCTATCTCTACGTCCATAAGGCTAAATCCTTTTTCGCAGTAACTTGTTTGTTCATCATCGTCATATACATTATAGCTCAAGAAGCGAGCATCGGGGAATTCCCCTTCAATGATAAGCCCGATTTCAGGATTGGCTGTTGCGTCAAAAGTGTATTCCCAATAAAATGCAAAATGGTCGGGGTAGAATTGAAGCTGCATGTTGTCACCACGGAGCACTTCTCCCCAAAGGTTTTTACCTTTTACATCAGTTGTTCCTGGTTCATCATCATCGCTACAAGATGCGAATCCAAGTACGGCACAAAGTGCTAATGCTAAAAATTTAAATTTTTTCATTGTTAATTTAATAGTTAATAATTGAATTATTAGAGTTTTATTTTAATGCAAAGTTACAACCCTTTTCTTATATCTACAAATATAGAATATTAAAAGACGTTTTTGAGGTGGAAACAATAGTGTAGTATAGGTGATTAAATCTTATTTAGAGGGATTGCATCAAGGTTCTCAATGCCATTTATAACATCCTCAATTGTTACTGAAAACCACTTGCCGTTTTCGGAATCAGTATTTTTGAAAATAAATTTAAATCCGTCAATGCCTAGATAGTAAAGTGCGCCCCAAGTGTCAAGGTCATCTTGCGAGGCAGTCATTTCTTTAACCAGGTCTCTTTAGAAATCATTGATGTCAACGATATCATTGATATTAAATGTGTGGTCAAAAATGAAAGTTGATTCAATTAGATTGTTCGACAAGCGTGTGCGTATATCGGTCAACCCATTTTGTCCTACAGTGTGTCTCATGCTTTTGTCAAATTCTGAGATTATTTCGTTGATAATTTCATCGGTATTTAGGTCGGAAAAATCGAAACTTTCATTATAGTAACGTGAGTTCGATATAAGAATTAGAAAAGCGTAAGTTGATTATCGTCCACAAATTCCACAGAAATAGACGGCTTCTTCGGGAAGAAACAATAAGCAGCAATAGCACTCAAGGCATTAGAGATAAAATTCTCAAAAGAACGATGCCTTGAGTGTTCAATTTGAGCAATATTTTTCAGCTCATCGTTAACCGACTCAATCAAAGCTCTTTTTCGTATCATTATTTTATCAGTTACCGAAAGTAACATATTTTTCATGTTGTTTTTTATTTTGGTTACCAACTGAATGCCATTCATAAACAAGAACTCAAATAATTGAGCACCAAGATAGCCTTTATCCCCACATAATTTCCCTTTTACATTCTTGATGAAGTTTTCAGAATAAAGAGGTTGTCTGTCATCTACATTCCCTGGAGTAAACATAAAGTTCAATATCTCACCTTTGTCATTGATTATTAAATGCAACTTAAATCCATAAAACCACCCCAACCGATTTGCCACCATATTTCGGGAATCATAAATATTGTCGATACTAATATGCCAAGGCATAAGATTGTTATGATTATTGAATAAGTGCTTAATTCTACTCGTTGTTTCATTGAGAATACTATTTTGGTTGATTGTCTATTGGGACTTCTCCATTACATCTCCTGTTAGTTCGCCGTCCATTTCGAGAAATGCCTCAATCACACAATTGTTATTGGCAATAAACGTCATTTCTTTCATTCCTACATACGAGATCTTAATTTCGCTCCCTTTTCTTACTTGAAATGAAAATTCTCCATTAAGATTTGTTTGGGTCTCATTACCAGTGCTTATTTCTACAATATCGGCTCCGATTAAAGGCTCATTATCGCTTAAGTCTCTAATACATCCCGATATGTTCACTGTTTCGTCATTGCTTTCAGTTATTAAAGGGGTAATGGTCAGTTTGCCATGAGTAATGGTGTCATTAGGGGTGGAGATGATATTTTGTGTAGAGGCTTCATGATAGCCAACTTTTCCTTCTACCGTGTAATTGTTCCCTCCAATGATAGAACAGCTTGTGCATGACGAGATTATCAACCCGGCTGAGATGCCGGCGAGGGCTATTGCTTTGCCGGCGGCGTGACGAGCCGATAGTTGTTGCTCGAGATATTGCACTTCGGCTTCGCATTTAGGGCATGTGCCGAGGCAGTCGCCTTGAAATCGGCACTCCGATGTGATATATTCAATATCATTCGCATCGGCAATTTGTCGGCGTATCTCTTTAAGGATACGGCATGTCTCTTTTCCTCGTCTCATGGTTGTTGTTTTAGGTGTGTTAAATGGCTAATTATAA
>JAZNGZ010000077.1:0-5411 GCA_045576735.1 Muribaculaceae bacterium | reverse complement strand
GGACTGTTGTCACCGCGAAGACAACGCCAAAGAGACTAAGGTGGTGATAGCGTGAGGGTTCCACCTCTTCCCATTCCGAACAGAGAAGTTAAACTTCACCGCGCCGATGGTACTGCGAAAGTGGGAGAGTAGGTCACCGCCGCCTATTCGAGCCCCGATTCAGAAATGAGTCGGGGCTTTTTGTTTTTAGGCACAATTGAAAACACACAATTGAAGTAGGAGCGCTGAAATGTATATGTAAATAAAACAATAGTATTGAATTCACAACATTCTGCCGATGTACGAATGGCTATATTGTTGATTTGAACAGATTTAGCGTTAAATGTGTTATGAGGTTAAATGATATGTTATGGATGTGGTTCCTTCTCATGATATGGCCTTGTGGTTGATTGACCTAATTGATGACTTTTTAGAGTTATTAGGATTGGGGCGCGAGGCTTTTATTGAAGAATTTGTTTATGTTGTAGTAATAGTATTGTTAGCGTTATTTATCGGATGGTTTATTCGCTTTGTGGTATTATTTGTGATAAGGAAGGTGATAGTGTTACATCGTTATGATATAGGTAAAGAATTAATAGAACAAAAGGTTTTTACTAGAGGAAGTCATATTATCCCCCCGTTGTTATTCTTGATTTTCATACCATTTGCGTTCGCTTCGAGCACAACACTATTGTTACGATTAATACAGAGTGTTGTGTCAATTTATTTGTCTATTACGATAGGTATTGCTATAAATGCGATATTATCATTTCTGTGGAGCCATTATGATAATCACAGGAATGATAAAAATCATCCATTGAGAGGAGTTCTGAATGTGGCTAAAGGGGTCGTGTGGATTGTGATTGCAATTGTGACTGTGTCGTGGATGTTGGGTAAGTCTCCGGCTGTGTTACTTACGGGATTAGGTGCTTTTGCAGCTGCGTTGATGTTGGTGTTTAGAGATAGTATATTGGGATTTGTAGCCGGGTTACAGTTGTCACAAAATGATATGTTAAGAGTTGGCGATTGGATTGTAGTCCCATCTACGGTCGCTAATGGAGTTGTAGAGGATGTGTCTTTGACAGTAGTAAAAGTGCGGAATTGGGATAATACATTGGTGATGCTTCCTCCATATACTCTTGTGTCGACTTCTTTCCAAAACTGGCGTGGAATGGTGGAGTCGAATGTGAGGTTGATGTCGTGTGTTGTAATTATTGATAGTAAAAGCGTGATGCCGTGTGATGATACTTTTATTGATAAAATAACAACAAGATATCCTCAAATGAAAGCAATGTTGAACTCCAAAGTCAAGTATGAGGGTGGCATAGAGGGTGTTAATGGTACGAATTATACTAATTTAGGGGTGTTTAGAGCTTATTTGTGCAATTATTTGAAAGAGCATTCAATGGTGTCTAAACGATGGCAAATTTTAGTAAATTTACTAGATGTGACAAATGTAGGCACGCGTCTACAGGTGTATTGTTATGCCAAAACTATAGATTGGACTATTTATGAGGCGGTGAAAAGCGAAATATTGGAACATATTATATGTGAAGCTCCAATATTTGGCCTATCAATTTATAATGCAATAGCCGGTGATGATTTACGACGGGATTTAAATGGTGTCGTTGAGAAGGGGTAGTTTGTCTTTGATTTTGCGATATTCTCGTGAGTTGATAAATGATTCAATGGCATCGGCATGTCGGTGGTTATGTAGGTCAGTGCCTATAAAGTCAACCAATCCCTTGTCGATAAGGTCAAGAGCCATACGCTTTTCGTCTTTGCTATAATACCCGGCTAAGCTAAGTATGTTTATTTGAAGTTTTGTGCCGGTGTTGTGAATAGCACTATATCTATCGCGTTTTTGATGATAGTATAAATATCTTTCGGGGTGAGCTAAGATGGGTTTGTATCCTTTTACTTTGAGGTCAAAAAGAAGTTGGTCAAGATTCCATGGCTCTTGGATAAAGGAGTTTTCTACAAGGATATAATTGCTTGGCATTGGCACAATAATCCCATCGCTTAGGTGGGCAAGGAATTGTTCGTCAATGCGATATTCGGCCGAGTGAGTAATCTCTATTTCAATATTTTTAGCTTGCAGCCCTTCTTTTAGTGAATTTAGGGCTTGAGACATTATCTCGGGAGTGTTTTCAAACGAAGCTTGTGTAACGTGAGGGGTGGCAATAATGCGCGTGATACCCCAGCTTTTCATCCGTTCGATAAGTTCTATAGAGGTGTCAACGTCGGGCGATCCGTCGTCGATTCCTGGAATAACGTGGCAGTGAATGTCGGTGTTAAAACAAAGTTGAGCCGGTTCTTGTTTTTTCTTGAAAAAATTAAACATTATCGATAGATTTTGTGCGTTTGAAATATAATGCAAATATAATTGTTTATTATAAGAAAAAAAAATTACGGAAAAATTTCCGTAAATCAAAATAAATATATTACTTTGCGTTATTAATGACAATTAACTATATAACACGATTTATAGGGTAAGAATTTACTTTAAAAAATTATTAATCATGGGATCACAAAAATTAAAAATCAGAGATTTGACGTTGCGTGATGGTCAACAATCACTTTTTGCAACACGTCTTAATCAAGAAAACATTGATAAATTATTGCCATTGTATGTAAATGCAGGTTTTTATGCAATGGAAGTGTGGGGTGGTGCAGTGCCCGACTCGGTGATGCGTTATCTTGATGAATCACCATGGAATCGCTTGCGTAGTGTTGATAATGTAATTAAAGGCAAATCATTACTTACAGCATTGTCGCGTGGGCGTAACCTTTTTGGATATGTGCCTTATCCCGACACAGTGCTCGAAGGATTCTATAAAGAAGCTATTAAGAATGGATTAAATGTGATGCGTATTTTTGATGCGCTCAATGATATTGATAATGTAAAGGAATCAATCAAACTCATTAATCAACTTGGAGGTATTCCTGATGGTGCGGTATGTTATACAGTTGATCCAAAGGACGAAGCTCCGGCTGCTCCGGTTGAACAACCAAAGCAAGGATTCTTTGCTCGCTTATTTGGAAAGAAAGCAGAGGCAGTGCAAGTTGAAGAGCCCGAAAAAATCTTTACCGATGAATATTTTGTAGGTAAAGCGAAAGAAATGGAAGCTCTTGGCGCAAAAATCATCACATTGAAAGATATGGCTGGTCTTGTGAATCCGTCACGTGCCGCTTCAATTATTTCAAAATTGAAAGCTGCAGTGAAAGTTCCTGTTGATTTCCACACTCACTGTACACCCGGTTATGGTCTTGCTTCATCGGTAATGGCTATTATTCATGGGGTGGATATTCTCGATACTAACATTTGGTGGTTTGGTGGAGGTTCTGCTGCGCCTGCAATCGAATTGGTATATGTCTTCGCAAAAAAATTAGGTGTAGAAGTAGAAGTGAATATGGAAGCAGTGGGACAAATTCGCAATCAATTGCTTTCGGCTCGCGAATCACTCAAAGATTTCGACCTTGGCAAATTGCCTAAACCATTTGATCCACTTAAAGACACTCTTCCTGCTGAAATTGATGCTCAATTCGACAAAGCAATTGCAGCGGCAAAAGCTAATGATGAAGAAGCATTGCTCGACGCATGTCATGCAATTGAAGACTATTTCGGATTTCCAAAACCAAATGAATTGGTTAAAAATGCCGAAGTTCCAGGTGGTATGTATTCAAATATGGTGGCTCAACTCAAGGCTCTCAAATCAGAAGACTTGCTTGATGATGCAATGCGCTTGATTCCTAAGGTGCGTCGCGATGCAGGTCTTGTACCATTGGTAACACCTACAAGTCAAATCGTTGGTAGCCAAGCTGTGTTTGTTGCACTTGACCGTAAGAAAGGTAATCCTGATTATTCAAACCTTTCAAACCAATTTATTTCACTTATTAAGGGTGAATATGGTAAGACTCCAGTGCCGGTTGACCCTGCATTCCGTGAAAAAATTACAGGTGATGCTACCGAACGTCCATATGATGTTTCAAAATATAAGAAACCCGAAAACCCAACACTCGACGACCTTGGTGGAGTGAAGTTGGCTTTAAATACCGAAGAAATGTTGTTGCTCGAATTGTTGCCAAATGTGGCTAACACATTCCTACGCAAACGTCGTGCCGAAGAAAATAAAGCAACACAACTGGTAGCAGCAGCTGAAGAAAAAGCTACTGTGGCAGCTGCTCCTATTACAGGCGAGGTTCTTAAGGCACCTATGGGTGGTCGCATTGTTTCAATCAAAGCTAAGCCCGGTGATAAGATTGCCAAAGGTGAAGTAATTCTTGTTTACGAAGCAATGAAGATGGAAAATGATGTGGTTGCTGAAAAAGACATTGTAATCAAACGTATCCTTGTTGCTCCCGACCAAGTAGTCAATGCTGATGAAGCTATGGTTGAGTTTATTGATGCAGCCGATGCCGCAGCTCAATCAATTGCCGCAGAAGAACCTGCAGATGCACCTGTAACAGGCGAAGTTCTTAAGGCTCCAATGGGTGGTAAGGTGATTTCAATCAATGTGAAACCAGGCGACAAAGTTGCTAAAGGTGGAGTATTGCTTGTTTACGAAGCAATGAAGATGGAAAATGATGTGGTTGCTGAAAAAGATGTGACAGTGAAACGCATCTTTGTTAAACCCGATGAAGTGGTTGCAGCCGATGCTCCATTGATGGAATTTGAATAATTATAAATCACAGTTATAATGCTGAGAGAGGTCATTGATGGCCTCTCTCTTATTTTTGTGAAAGGCGAAAATGACTTTAAAATGATTGATAGAGCAAAAAAATGTAAAAAAGAATGAGAATAACTTTGCCAATCAAAGAATAATGCGTAAATTTGCAAGCCATTACGAATGATCGCCTTACCAGCGTGACTTTATTAATAACTTTGATTAATTAAAAAAACGACAAATAAAATGAAAAAAGACATTCATCCTTCAAATTATCGCGAAGTAGTATTCAAAGATATGTCAAACGAAGAAATCTTCATCACTCGTTCAACTGTAGCTGCTAAAGATACAATCGAAGTTGATGGCGTTACTTATCCTCTCGTAAAACTTGAAATCACTAGCTCATCTCACCCATTCTTCACTGGAAAACAAAAATTGGTTGACACAGCTGGTCGCGTTGATAAGTTCATGAGCCGCTACGGAAACCGTCGCAAAAAATAATTTTAGAACAATCATATTTAACTCCCAAACCTGACGGCTTGGGAGTTTTTATTTTATATAAAAGCTAAGGGGCTATGCCAACTTAAGTGCATAGCCCCTTAGCTTATGATGTGTAAATAAATTTTATTTTAGGCCTAATGGTCAAATTTCAGGATGAATTCTTTGTAAGATGTTGAAAATGACTAACTTTGGGTATTTGAAAATTTATGAATAAAAAATTTGCTTTTTCTGTGGCTCAAAACAAGTCGTAAAAAACGGCAAGAA
>JAZNGZ010000076.1:0-6961 GCA_045576735.1 Muribaculaceae bacterium | reverse complement strand
TCCTTTTTTTATTTTGCTAATTAAATCTTTTTTTCTGAGATTCGCTCTTTGGGGCTACGCGCCCCAACCGCTGGGCAAACCCGCGGTGTTTTTCATATTATTTTCACCGCTGGGGTCGCACTTCGGTTTGGAATCTTCACGTTAATTCTTACTTCTTAATGAATTTGACGACCTCATTATTGCCTTGAGTTTTCACTAAATATATACCTGTGGGTAATGAACCTACGTTTACAATAGCTTTATTTCCTTCAACAGAGTAAGCATCGGGTTGAATCAATGCTCCCGAAAGATTATAAATCATAATTGCAGTAATATTTTCACTACTTTCAATTGTAAATTCATCAACTACAGGATTAGGGAATAAGCGAAGTGTTGTTTCCTTATCGGCAATTACACTTTCCACTCCGGCACTCTTATCATAGAAACGATACACGGCCATTCCATTTGCCGGGCAATAAGAGTAGATATAATAACTTGTTTCATCAATCTTTTCAGCAAAAAGCCAATTGAAAGTAGAGTTATTTCCACCTGTTACGTTTGCGAGGTCGCCAATAGGCTCTACCGAGGTTATAACACTATCGGTGGTTACATCTTTAATAGAGAACCCTCCTTTGAAGTTTGAGCCCGATGGGTACACCAAAATCTCATGACCTGAAAGATTAAAGAAGTCTCCACCACCCGAAGTGTTTCGGTTGGGAGCTTTAGTTGAACCACGACCAATAAGGACCGACTCATTTGCCCCACCTTGATAACGATAGAATCCACTTGCTCGCACGTTATAAACCCAATCTTCTGAGTTGTTATTGATAGGAATTACATATCCGGCTGTAGAGCCGGCCAATGTGATATAATCAGATGGTTCAATCTCTACTACTTTACCATTTTCGAGATAAATGATATTGATTTGGCTTTGTTTATTGGGATACATATATATGTAACCACCACTGCCAAGTACATCGCCCGATGCCGAGATAAAGTTGGTTTGACCGGTCAATGGGTTTGTTATATCTAATTTAATAGGATCACCGGGATTATCGACTGTCGCTCCCGAAGGATAGATAATCAATTTATGCTTCCCATCTATTGCCTTATCGTCACGAATGATAATATTACCGGCATCATCACAAGCGGTTCCCCACCCTGCACCACCGGGTATTCCACCTATACAACCGGTACTATTAAACAAATATAATGTTGAGTCAACACAGTCATTTACATAGAACATGCCTTTATAGGCAGCACCTTGTTGGGCATTCGTACCATCAATATGTTCAGGGGCATTCCCTTTGTTTCGTGAATTTTCCCAAATTGTTTCAAGCACGAAATCAGCACCTTGTGATGGCTCTAGTTTTTCGCTTTTAACCACATATTTCATCAATCCATCTACATCCGAGAGTATATAGAGCGAAATATCTTCAGCTGCATTGTGTTCTATTCCGGTAAACACATAAGAGCGGTTACCAACGGCTGCCTCATTGGGCATTGCAGGAGAAACGGCCTTAGGCGCTCCAATACCATCTGCTACATTATACATCTTAACCGATAGGCCACCCTCTAGATTTGCAGGATAAGCATATATCTTGTTTGCCAAGCGAAGGAACGAATGGCCGGTAGCCTCATTGCTAAGTTCACCCTCTTTCCATTGTGAATGAAGAGCCATAGGTTGACCCGGTTTTTCCCAATCAAAAGAATATTGAACCGGAGTGATTGATTTGCCGTCGATTAACAGATTGTTTCGTGAGAACGGAGTTACCATGATTGACACATCGTTGCCCCATTTTGCGGCTGTATAGATGGAATTATCGGCTGCATAAGTAGTTACTGCAATCGCACCATTAGCGACCTTAGTGCCTAAGAACATATATTTCTCAACTCCGTCAACAGTTACCATTGAATAAAGATACAAGTCATTCATCGTTCCACTCACGGCAAAACTATTGCCCACTGTCACAGCACTGCTCAACTCAAAAGGCAAGCCCGATTTTGCTTGAGACACAAATAATTGTGGCGCAGCAGCATCGTCGGCCCATTTATATACTTTCCATGCAACAGCATCGGTTGCATCGGGGTTAATTTGCACAGCATTACAACCGAGCAACACACCATCGGCACTGAAAGCAATATCGTTTAGATTATCCACTCCGGTTAAGTCCATTCGCTTGATTTCCTCACCGGTTTCAGAGTTTAACACAGTCAATATAGGGGTATTATCAGCATTATGAGCAAGTACATACCATTTATCATTACGCAACAATGCTCGACGAATAGTCTTTCCTTTTAGAAAATTGGGGAAAGAGGCCGATGACACCAACGTGGGATTATATTTGCCTCTCACAGCCCCCGCTTTTTCGGGATAATCGATAGTGTTGGGAGGGAACAATACATCCGGGTCAAGTTCAGGCAATTCGGTTGGGTCAAGATAGTCAGTAGTAATCAAGTCGCAGCCATAGTTTCCATAGGTTTTATAAGCATTATTGGTGTTACATGACCATGCGTTTACTTTTAATCCGGCCTTATGATAACGTTCAACACCTTCTTTTGTAACCTCAGCGCCTACGCCCACTCCCATATGTATTCCTCGTTCAGAGCACCACAATAAACTACTTTCAAAACCCGATGAATAAACGAGCAACATGAGTTGAATATCGGGATAATTATCATGAATGTATTGCAGACATGGCTTCATCGAAGTGAATATGTAGCACGAATTACGAAAACCTTTTTCTTCTATAACCTTTATTAGGTTGGGAATTCCCGACACATCATTAGAGTTTATGCCTGTAGCCCACTTCAATTCTATCACCGGCAACACTCCATATTCCTTGCAAATATCGAGATATTCAGCAAGTGTACAGATATTTCCGGTATATGTCACATTACTATGTGTTTGAGTTAATGTTTCGGCCTTGAGTGCTTCAAGAGTGTTATCAGCAATTGTAAGTGTTCCACCCCAACTCTTTAAATCGTCGTTGTGACAGCACACATGAACACTATCTTTTGTCACCTTCACATCGGTTTCAAGATAGTGATAACCTTTTTTGGCACCATTAATGAAAGCCTCTGCGGTGTTTTCCACCCCCCACCAACTTCCTCGGTGACCCACCAACTTGGGTTGAGCGACTACCGTTATAGTCGCTACAAAACTCAATAATAGTAGAGTATATTTCTTCATAAATTATAGATTTAAGTTAATATTTCGGTAAATATAGCAATATTTTGTGACAAACTCATCATTTCAGTAAAATTTTGAGTAACTTTGAACCTTGAATGAAAAA
Organism: Muribaculaceae bacterium; assembly: GCA_045576735.1. Taxonomy (GTDB): domain Bacteria; phylum Bacteroidota; class Bacteroidia; order Bacteroidales; family Muribaculaceae; genus RGIG4079. The sequence continues at coordinate 3,686 of JAZNGZ010000076.1, read as the reverse complement.
ATATCAACAATATACCATCTTATCTTTTGCCATTGCCTTAACTTTGATTATGGCAGCATGTGCAAGTATCGGTCGTCCCGAAGGCGGTCCGCGCGATGAATTGCCCCCCGTTTTCGTAAGCAGCAACCCCGTTCAAGGCGCTACAAATGTAAAAAGCAATAAAATAGAGATTTTCTTTGATGAAAATCTTAAAGTAGAAGATGTGGCTAATAAAGTGGTTATTTCTCCTGCCCAAAAGGCTATGCCATCAATAATAGCCAACGGCAAGAAAATCACCGTTGAACTTCGCGACACTCTAAAAGAAAACTCCACTTATACCATTGATTTCTCCGATGCCATTCGCGACCTCAACGAAGGAAATCCTCTCGATGGATTTGCACTCGACTTTTCTACAGGTGCTACAATCGATTCGCTTCGCATTTCGGGCATTGTACTTGAAGCTCGAAATCTAGAACCCGCACAAGGCATGCTCGTTGGGGTATATAGCAACTCTGCCGACTCGGCCATATCCACTCTACCATTTGACCGCATCGCAAAAACCAACCAATTAGGACAATTTACCGTGCGCGGCCTCAAACCCGGAAGTTATAGAATTTATGCTCTCAACGACAAGAACCGCGACTATCATTGGGATCGCACCGAAGATGTGGCTTTTTATGACCTCGAGGTTTCTCCCTCAACCGAGCCAATACAAGTTACCGACACCCTCAGAGCATCAAACGGGACAGATTCGCTTGTAGTGCGCGACGGTGTCAAATTCCTTCCTAATAATATACTTCTCACATGGTTCAACGAAGGATATGCGGCTCAATATTTGAAAGACTACAAACGCCCCGACCGTCGTCGCATTACATTCAACTTTGCTACAAAGGCCGATACATTGCCAATAATCACACTTGTAAACGGGCCAAAGGCCGGGATTGTCATTGATGAATGGGCCGAGCTAAATGCTAGTGAGACCCTCGACACACTTGAATATTGGATTAACGAGCCCGAAATACTTGCACAAGACTCTATCTTGGTAGAAGCTAAGTACCTCAGAACCGATACTGCCGATAAGCTATCGTGGGCCACCGACACTCTCAAGTTATTCTACAAAGAGCCTAAAAAGAAGAAGAAAAATAACGAAGAAGAGTCTGACTCCGTTCAACAACTCAACTTCATCAATTGGATGCTCCAAGCTGCCAACCCGCAAGAGGTTAACCGTCCGCTACATTTCCTATCGTCACAGCCACTAGCTGCGATAGACAATAGCGGAGTGAGACTCTCGATTAAACGCGACACAGTGTGGGAGCCTATCCCCAACAAAACGATTATCCCCGACTCAACCGGACACATACTCAACTTCACACTTAACAACCAATGGGAACCGGGTGGTAGATATAAACTCGAAATCGACTCAGCCGCATTAGTTGGTATCTACAACGAATGGAATAAGCCTTTCAAACAAGAATTTTCGGTTAGAGCCAATGAAGATTATACTAATCTATATTTCAACGTAACTGGCACCGACCGCCCAATTGTCGTAGAGCTACTTAACGGTAGCGACAAAGTTGTAGCAATCGCACCAGTCATTAACGGCACCGCGTCATTTAAATACATGCTCCCGGGCACATACTACGCACGCGCTTTTATCGACAGTAATAACAACGGCATTTATGACACCGGCAACATTGCCCAAAAACTTCAACCCGAGGAAATTTACTATTACCCCAAGAAGATTAATGCTCGCAAAAATTGGGATATAGAACAATCATGGAATATATACGACCAACCTCTCGACCTTCAAAAACCGCTTGACATTAAGAAAAACAAGCCGGCTCAAAAGAAATCGGACAAAAACAAACAGAACGAAGACGAAGAGGAGGATGAATATGACGAGTTTGACGATGAATACTATTCAAATCCCAATCGTTCAAACAATTCAACCAATCCTTCTACAAATCGAAGCGGTCTTCGTCAACATCGATAAACTCCCTATAAACCATTCGACGATGGAAGCAAAAAACGTTTTAGACAAAGACCTCATTAAGGAGCCTCGCTTGTGGCGTATGGCATTGCGCATCGATGAAAAAAAATTGCATGTGGTGCTCTTTTGTTCGGTAGAAGATAATTCACTGATATATCGAGAAATAACTCTCGACCCCGCTGCCCAGTCGCTACAAAAGGCAATAGAAGAGGCAATATACGACAATCCTTTATTATTGAGTGACTTTGCTCATGTCGACTGTGTTATTGACGCGAAAAAATTTACCATTATTCCATCAGAGATAGACGATTATGATTTGCAACGTAGTATTTTCAATGAAACATTCCCATCATTTGAAGGCGAGATTATTGCTAACGAGCTCAAAGAATCAAACGCAAACATATTAATGGGGGTACAACAAGATCTCATCAACTTCTTGCGTCGCACTTTCAACAATCCTGAGATTCTTCACCACCTCACACCTCTTTGCACTTATTTCAACCGCAAAAATCGTCTTGGAAACGCCGGAAAAATGTATGCCTACATTCACGACAATAGACTCGATTTGCTTGCATTTGGCAAGGACTCACTAAAACTGGCTAACTCATTTGACTTCCGCGACCCTATGGATGTGGTTTATTACATCCTTGCATGCCGCGACATGCTTAAACTCGACCCGGGTAGCGACGAGATGCTTATCGCAGGCGACAACTCGGTGCGTGAAGCTATCACTCCTTCTCTTCGCGAATATCTTGCATATGTGATGCCGGTAATTTTCCCCTCGGCAATGTTCAAGGCCGGCAAAGAGGCTCTTAATGCTCCGTTTGACTTAATTGTGTTACCATTATGCGAATAATCAGAGGAAAATATGGACGTCGACGTTTCGACGTGCCTACAAATATCACTGCACGCCCCACAACCGACTTCGCTCGCGAAAACCTATTCAACGTGCTCGAAAATATCGTTGACTTCGAAGGGCTCATCGCCCTCGATTTATTTGCAGGCACAGGCGCAATAAGTTTCGAGCTACTCTCTCGTGGTTGCAAATCGGTTACCGCCGTTGAAAAAGCTTCGACTCAATATGCCTTTATGAAAAAAGTTGAAGCACAACTAAAATGCGACAACTTCAACCTTGTTCGTGGCGATGCGCTGAAATATATCGACTCTTCATTAATGAAATTCGACATAATTTTTGCCGACCCTCCTTATGATTTGAAAGGGTTTGGTGAAATTCCCGAAAAGATTCTCAACTCGCAAATGCTTAAACCGGGATCTATATTTATTATAGAGCATTCACGCAACTATAATTTCTCACACTTGCCCCACTTCTCTTCTCAACGCACCTATGGCAGTGTAAACTTCTCTATATTCATCATCGAAGAAGAAAAATAGGCCTATTTTTTGCCCCTAAGAACTACATCTCTTCAAAAAACGAGAAAAAAGTTTTGCGAAATAAAAAATTAGACTTACCTTTGCATCGCATTTGCAAAAAGCTATGACTCCGTAGCTCAGTTGGTAGAGCAAATGACTCTTAATCATTGGGTCGAGAGTTCGAGCCTCTCCGGGGTCACAAGGAGCTGTGTCAAAATACTATATTTTGACACAGTTTCTTTTTTAAGCAGCAAGGTTTCTAAAATCTGTAAAATCGTCAAATTTCATTTTTTTGCAGAATATTCGATTCACTGAGTCCAAAAAGCGGTTAAAAAATATGATTTGA
>JAZNGZ010000075.1:0-11150 GCA_045576735.1 Muribaculaceae bacterium | reverse complement strand
TAACTCCTTTCTTGCCGTTTTTTACGACTTGTTTTGAGCCACAGAAAAAGCAAATTTTTTATTCATAAATTTTCAAATACCCAAAGTTAGTCATTTTCAACATCTTACAAAGAATTCATCCTGAAATTTGACCATTAGGCCACAAAAAACATAAATAAAGCAAGCATTGCCAAACGGCAATGCTTGCTTCTTATAATGGGAGAATTTTTGCTTTTTCTTCTTTTATTTCACTTCCCAGGTTTCGCCGGCGAGGATCATGTCGCGGAGGGAGGTGAAGTTTTTCTTGGCGCGTACTTCGGCAACTTGTTTGTCGATTTCTTCGTTGTAGGTCAAGCCTTCAACGTCGCGAATCACACCTACTGCCAATGGGAGGTCGTAGCCGTCCATCATTGCTAATTGTTGGTGGAGGAAGTTGCTTTGGCAATGAGCGTCGTGAACGAGCACATCGTCGATAGTATAGCCATCTTTGCCTATCTCAACGGCTTTCAAAAGGAAACCATCTTGCACGATACCCATATTTTGTTCTTTGCCGAAAATCATCTTTTCGCCATGGCGAAGGTGGATAGTGCGGTCGGCACGGAATTCTTTATCGGTGATGTGGTTGTGAATACCATGATTGAAAATCACACAGTTTTGCAATATTTCAACCACTGAAGCCCCTTTGTGACGCGCTGCTGCAACCATTACCTCTTGAGTTGTGGCGAGTTCCACGTCGATGCTACGAGCGAAGAAGTTGCCACGAGCGCCAAATACTAATTCGGCAGGGATAAATGGATCTTCGGTAGTGCCGTAGGGCGATGATTTTGACACGAAACCACGATCGCTTGTAGGCGAATATTGTCCCTTTGTCAAACCATAGATTTTATTGTTGAGCAACATCATGTTGATGTCAATGTTGCGACGCACTGCATGAATGAAGTGGTTACCACCGATGGCCAATCCGTCGCCGTCGCCCGATATTTGCCATACAGTCATTTCGGGGTTGGCCACTTTGAAGCCGGTAGCGATTGCTGCCGCACGACCATGGATTGTGTGGAAACCGTAGGTATTCATATAGTAGGGTAGGCGTGAGCTACAACCTATACCTGATATTACGGCTGTCATGTGAGGAGCCACTCCCACGGTTGCCATTGCTTTGTGGAGCGAGTTAAGGATAGCGTGGTCGCCACAACCGGGACACCAACGCACTGATTGGTCGCTCTTATAATTGGCTGCTGTATATTTTGTTTCTTCCATGATTATTTGCCCTCCATAATTTTAGTTACACCATCAATTACTTCTTTCACGAGGAATGGTTGACCTTGAACCTTGTTGATGCGCTCAAATTTCACTTCGGGGAATTTGCTTTGTAGATAGTCGGCAAATTGACCGGTGTTCAACTCGGCTACAATCACACGTTTGTATTTAGCAAATACTTCGGCAGTATTGGCAGGAAGTGGGTTGATGTAGCGGAAGTGAGCGAATGCAACGGGTTTGCCCTCTTTGTTGAGCTCTTCGGCTGCAGTGTAGAGGTGGCCGAAAGTGCCGCCCCAACCAACGAGCAAGGTGTCGGTGTCAACATTGTGGCTCACTTCGAGAGCTGGAATGTTGTCGGCAATGCGTTCGATTTTCTCTTTGCGAGTGTAAACCATCTTTTCGTGGTTGATGGGGTCGGTAGATATTGCGCTTGTCACAGCATCTTTTTCAAGACCGCCAAGACGATGTGCAAGACCTTCAGTGCCGGGGATTGCCCAATAGCGTACTTTGGTCTTTTCGTCGCGGATATATGGTTTCCAATTACCCTTTAATTCTTCGGGAACGTAATTGGGCTTGATTTCGGGATATTCGTCAGCTTCGGGAATGCGCCAAGCCGATGAGCCGTTGCCAATAAATGCGTCGGTAAGCAATACAACGGGAGTCATATGCTCTACGGCGATGCGACAAGCCTCGAATGCCATAGTGAAGCAGTCGGTAGGAGTGGCAGGAGCAACAACGGCAAGCGGACATTCGCCATTGCGACCATATAGGGCCTGCATCAAGTCGGTTTGCTCGGTTTTTGTGGGAAGACCTGTTGAAGGACCACCACGTTGCACATCGATAATCACGAGAGGCAACTCGGCCATTACGGCAAGACCGATACCTTCGCTCTTCAATGCAAGACCGGGGCCTGATGTAGATGTAACGGCAAGGTTCCCGGCGAAAGATGCGCCGATAGCCGAACAAACTCCGGCAATCTCATCTTCCATTTGACACGCTTTCACGCCTAGGTCTTTGCGTTTTGCAAGCTCGTGAAGAATGTCGGTAGCGGGAGTGATAGGGTAGCTGCCGAGGAAAAGAGGACGACCTGCTTTTTCCGACGCCATAATCAATCCCCATGCAGTGGCGGTGTTGCCATTGATGTCGGTATAAACGCCCGGTTTTATTTCATCTGATTCGATGCGATAGGTTGATACCGATGCGTGAATATTGTGGCCATAGTCATATCCGGCTTGGATAACCTTAGCGTTAGCTTCGTAAATAGCCGGTTTCTTGGCAAATTTTGTTTTTAAGTGGTGCAGTGCGCTTTCGAGTGGACGGTCGAAGAGCCAACAAACGAGCCCAAGAGCGAAGATGTTACGGCATTTGAGCATTGATTTGTTGTCGAGCCCGCTTTCGGCGAGCGCATTTTTTGTCATAGAAGTCACCGGAACTTCAAGCACTTGAGCGGTGATGCCAAGTTCTTTGAATGGTTCGTTTGTTTCAAAAAGCGCTTTTTTGAGGTCGCTTTCTTTGAAAGAGTCGATATCTACTATAATGACGCCGTTAGGCTTCAAGAATTTTACATTTTGTTTTAATGCCGCGGGGTTCATTGCGATTAACACGTCGGCTTGGTCGCCGGGGGTGTATACACCTGAGCCTACACTTACTTGGAATCCTGATACACCACTCAATGAGCCTTGTGGCGCGCGAATTTCGGCTGGGTAGTCGGGGAAAGTCGAAACTTGGTTGCCAATCCCTGCCGAGATGTTTGTGAAGATATTACCGGCAAGTTGCATACCATCGCCTGAGTCGCCCGAAAATCTCACGACTACTTTGTCGAGAACTTTTACATTGGTTTTCTCTAACATAATATTTTATTTTTAGTAGCTAAAATTATAGCTGATTTTACGCATATTGAATATTATACAAACCACAAAGGTAATAAATTATTTATAATTTAGGTGTTGTAGTTGGCAAAAATGATAAAAAAACGAAGAATTATGAACGAAAATTTTTGTATGTGAGGAATAACTATTAATTTTGCAGTTCAGAAATTGGCATATCGTGGATTTGCGTAATTTCATACTTAGTTGCATAATAAATAAGAAATATAAATAAAATGGAAACAAAAAAACCTAAAGGACAGGTTAATGAACAAGAAGAACAAGCTGCTGCTCTTAAAAAAGAGCAAATGATTAAAATGGTTAAAGTTGCATCTATTGGAGCGGCTGTAATCGTGGCGGCTGTGTTGGTGTATGTATATGCTTTCCGTAATCCAGCTATTGAAGACGGACAAAATGCTATCGCTGATGCTGATATCGCATTCTATCAAGCGGGAGGAGATTCTACCAAAATGGAAGAAGCATTTAAAAAATATGAAGCGGTAGCTCAAAATTATGATCATGCATCGGGAAATGTTGCTAAATTGATGACTGCAATTGGTTATTATCAAAAAGGTGAATATCAAAAATGTATCGATTACATTGATGACTACGCAAAAACAGGGGCTGTTCTTGATGCAGGCGTTACATCAAAGAAAGCCGACTGCTATGTTAACTTAAAAAAATATCCCGAAGCATTGAGTTGTTATGATGAAGCAATCTCGATTGCAAGCGACAATCCTAGCTTAATTCCTTTCTTGATGGCTAAAAAAGCTCGCATTTATCATGAACAAAAAGATTATGCTAAAGAACTTGAAATGTATGAAACAATTAAGAACGAATATCCACAAGATATAAGTTTCGATGTTGATAAATACATTGAAAGAGCAAAAGCTCTCGTTGAAAAGAAATAAGATAAATTCTTAATAATAAAAAATGAGGTGTGTCAATTCTAATTAGACACACCTCATTTTTTATAGGAACTAGTAGGGAGTAGTTAGCCGACGTCAGCACAAAACTCTCACTCAATTTTTGCGTGGTGTAGGGGGTAAATCATCTCAATCATAGCGCTTATGTTTTCAGGGGTTTATTGAAATTCTATGAAAATACGTTAGCCTTTTGAGTGAAAAGTATCGTGTAAAATGTGTAAATTTGCGATGTTCTTTTTATGAATAAAACGCAAGGAAATATTAATGAACTCGAAACTCGCCCATTGGGTCGGTTGCTATGGGAATATAGTGTGCCGGCTGTGGTGGGTATGCTGGTAATGTCGTTATATAACGTCATCGACCGCATATTTATAGGTCATGGAGTGGGTGAAGATGCGTTGACCGGATTGGGTATTACCTTTCCGGTAATGAACCTATCGGCAGCCATTGGGGTGCTTATAGGTGCCGGAGCTGCTGCCCGTGTGTCGATTCTTCTTGGCGCAAAAGACCGGCGTGGTGCCGAGTTGGTGCTTGGAAACTCGTTGGTGTTGATAGTGTGTAATGCCATAGTATATCTCTCCATTTTTGCGATATTCCTTGACGATATATTAATGCAATTTGGTGCAAGTGCAAAGACATTGCCCTATGCTCATGACTTCTTGTTGTGGTTGTTGCCCGGAATGCTTGTGATGAATATTGCATTCAGTTTTAATAATGTAATGCGAGCCTCGGGGTATCCCGGAAAGGCGATGTTGACTATGATAATAGGGGCTGTGGCTAATGTGATTCTTGCTCCGCTTTTTATCTTTGTGCTCGATATGGGTATAAAAGGGGCGGCCATTGCCACTGATATATCAATGTCGATTTCGGCAGTCTTTGTGATGGTACATTTCTTTGGACGCGATAAGACGCTGCATTTTGTGCGAGGCATATATCGATTGCGTTGGAGCGTGGTTTGTCCCATCATCGCCATTGGGGCGGCTCCGAGCTTGGTGAACGCTGCGACAAGTGCAATCAATGGCATTATCAACACCTCTTTATATGAATATGGTGGAGACTCGGCAGTGGGAGCGGCAACAATTTTCATAACCTACACATCACTACTCACCACAGTGGTTGTGGGCATATGCCAAGGCATGCAACCTATCGTTGGGTATAACTATGGCGCCGGGCGGATTGATAGATTGAAACGCACGTTTTGGCTTGCCGTATGTGCCGGGCTTACTGTGACGGTGGTGGGGGCAGTGTTTGGCCGTATGTTTCCCGAACTTATTGCAAAGACCTTTGGAGATAGCGAAATGCTCATAGAAGTAACCTCCAATGGTATTAGAATCGCACTCGCAGCATTCTATGTCGTAGGATTTCAAATTGTAGCTACCACATTCTTGCAATCAATAGGAATGGCAGGCAAATCGATATTCCTAAGCCTTGTGCGACAAGTAGTATTCCTCATTCCCTTCCTCTTGATATTACCCAAGCACTTCGGCCTCAACGGCGTGTGGGCCTCATTCCCCACATCCGACGTGTTCTCAACCATCACCGCCGCCCTAATGATATGGTGGGAAATGCGCCGCCTCGACAAAAAGAGTTTAATTAATTCATAATCTCACACAATATTATAACTTTATGTCATAAAGTTTGTTAGAAAAGAAATATTAACTAACTTTGCATCGTTACAATTGATTTAAGGGAACTTCTATAAATTGCATTGTGAAGATATATGAATTTTATTTGAGCAGATTTTGAAAATATAGTAAAGCTGTTTCACATCAGAACCCCCATAATAAGGTGAACCCATTTGTGGGGAAAGCGAAAGAACGTTCCCAAAATTAATTCGGGGAATTTATAGAAATTTCCTTAAATATGTTTATATGGCTAGACCTCCTAAATATTGTCTCAAGGTAGGGACTATGATAAAGAATCGTTATGAGATATTGCGTTATATCTCATCGGGAGGTTTTGGCATCACCTATGAAGCTGTTGAACGTGATACGCGTCGCCATGTTGCAATCAAAGAGTTATATATCAAGGAGATTTGTAATCGTGATACAGACACCATCACCGTTTCTGTCAATGATATAAATGAGCCCACTTTTACAACCCATCGTCGCAAATTTTTCGAAGAGGCCAACAGACTGAAGGCGCTATCTCACCCCAATATTGTAAAGGTATCTGAAGTGATTGAAGCTAACGGTACGGCTTATTTTGTGATGGATTATATCGAGGGGAACTCTCTGTCGCGCGAAAGTGTGCCCATGAGTGAAGAAATGGCAATGCATGTGATTAATCCCATACTCGACGCGCTCGAATATGTACACAACCACGGCTTGCTCCACCTCGACATTAAGCCGGGTAATATCATGATTGACAACCATGGAAAGGCAATACTCATTGACTTCGGAACAAGTAAGGTATATGGCGATGCCGACGGAAACTCTCTGAGCCTCTCATCTTCGTTGGCATATACTCCGGGCTATGCTCCAATCGAGCAGTTGTCGCTAAAAACGGTGAAAACTTTGGGTACATATAGCGATATATATGCCATTGGAGCCACATTATATTATTTGCTCACTGGCGAAAAACCGCTTCTTCCCGGTGAAATACTTGAAAACGACGGCAAACTACCTCGCATTAATAATATCTCGGCTGAAATGCAAAACGCCATTTGGCAAGCTACCAAAGTGGTGCGCACAACACGCCTTGCTACTGTAGATCAACTGCGACGAGCAATTAAAGGCGCCGTAATTGATGTGAAAGTTGAGGAGCTTCAACGCAAGGAGGATGAACGTCGGCGCAAGGAGGAGCAACAACGCAAGTTGGCTGAAGAAGAACGTCGCCGCGATGAAGAGGAGAAGCGTCGCAAGTTAGAGGACGAAAGACGCAAAAAAAATGAACAACGACGTAAGACTATAGCGTCTTCCGAAGATACAGTCATTCCACAAAGTGCTAATGCCAAGCCAGTCAGCCAAGAGCAGAAGACGATTGATTCACAAAAAGCCAATATCAATCAAGATAAACCACATACTTCCACTCAAAAAAAGGATAATTCAAACAAACGTTCTATTATAACCGTGTTGGTGACAATATTAGTCATAGCAGCTATTGCTACATATCTTTATTTTAATAAATATAATGAAAAGGCAAACGTTGTTCCACAATCGGTAATTGTTGATACAACCGAAGTGACCAACCAGCAATCCACCCCTGCTGCATCAATTAAAGATACGACAACCATTGAACCGATTAAAGAAGTTATATCAATCGACTCTGCAACAAATAGCGCCGTCGCATCTCCTTCCGAATCTCCAACCGAACAGCAAAAACTAGCGCCTAAGGACGAAGAGCAACCTAAAGAAGAAACTCCGGAGCCTGAGCAAGAGGTAGATACTCAAAATAACAAACCACCAGAAAAGGTTGAAGACCCTTGGGCAGACAAGAATAAAAAGGTGGAAGACCCTTGGGCAGACAAGACAAATAAAAGACAAAACGAAGATGATTAACTTGCATTCATTGAGATTTCTATAGATTGTTTTACGAGTCTGTTATCACATTTATTTCTTATTGAATCGCAAAAAATCGTGTTATTATTGTTGTCTATTGTTTTTTAAACTTTATAAAAAATGTAATTAAGGACATATTAGCATCTGAATTATGGTAAAACGAATATATTTAACATTGATAATGGTGGTGATTGTGACTATGGGTTTGCAGTCACAATCAGATGATATTTATATTAGTGATTTAAAGTTAAAGGCTCAGAAAGGTCTCGGTCTAGAGTCAGGGTATGAACGAGAAATGGCAATGTGGGCTTACTATCGCATCCATGGAGTAGATGGGATTTCAATAAACTATAACGATGCCGTTAAATATTTGAAGAAACTATCGGAACGAGATTTTGGAGATGTCGCCTCTGAAAATTTTTTATATATGTTAGAGGCCTATAACATGTTGGGCGACTGCTATGAAAAAGGTTTTGGCGTCACAAAAGACAAAAAACAAGCTGTAGAATGGTGGTTTCAAGCCTCGCTTCATGGGCATGAAGATGCTAAAAGCAAGCTATGTCAAAAAGAAAATCTCTCAATGCTAAGTAGCAAAGGAAATAGTTTTTACGCTACAAAGGATTACCAGTTAGCTGTGGAATGTTACATGTTGGCCGCCGAGCAAGGACTTGCCGAGGCGCAATATAACCTTGGGACGTGCTATGAAAATGGCGAGGGAGTGCCGCAAAGCTACAGCGAAGCGGTGAATTGGTATCGCAAATCCGCCGAGCAAGGAGACGCCGATGCGCAATGTAACCTTGGGTGGTGCTATGAAAAAGGCGAGGGAGTGACAAAAAACTATGCCGAAGCGGTAAAATGGTATCACAAAGCTGCTGAGCAAGGACTTGCCGAGGCACAATATAACCTTGGGTGGTGCTATTACAATGGCAATGGGGTTCTGCAAAGCTACATCGATGCGGTGAGATGGTATCGCAAATCCGCCGAGCAAGGAGACGCCGATGCGCAAAATAACCTTGGGTTGTGCTATTACAATGGCGAGGGTGTTCCGCAAAGCTACAGCGAAGCGGTGAATTGGTATCGCAAAGCCGCCGAGCAAGGTCACGCCGATGCGCAAAATAACCTTGGGGTGTGCTATTACAAAGGCAATGGGGTGCCGCAAAGCTCCAGCGAAGCGGTGAATTGGTGTCGAAAAGCCGCCGAGCAAGGATTCGCCAAGGCGCAATATAACCTTGGACAGTGCTATCGCAAAGGCAATGGGGTTCCTCAAAGCTACATCGAAGCGGTAAAATGGTATCGCAAATCCGCCGAGCAAGGGTACGCCGCTGCGCAATGTAACCTTGGGTTGTGCTATGAAAATGGCTATGGTGTTCCGCAAAGCTACACCGAAGCGGTGAATTGGTATCGCAAAGCCGCCGAGCAAGGATTCGCCGCTGCGCAATATAACCTTGGGGTGTGCTATTACAATGGCGAGGGAGTGCGGCAAAGCTATACCGAGGCGGTGAAATGGTGTCTCAAATCCGCCGAGCAAGGATATGCCGCTGCGCAATATAACCTTGGGCAGTGCTATCTCAATGGCGAGGGGGTAGCGCAAAGCTACAGCGAAGCGGTGAATTGGTATCGCAAAGCCGCCGAGCAAGGATATGCTAAGGCGCAATGTAACCTTGGGGTGTGCTATTACAATGGCTATGGTGTTCCGCAAAGCTACAGCGAAGCGGTGAATTGGTATCGAAAAGCCGTCGAGCAAGGTAACGCCAATGCGCAATGTAACCTTGGGGTGTGCTATGAAAAAGGCGAGGGAGTAGCGCAAAGCTACAGCGAAGCGGTGAATTGGTATCGAAAAGCCGTCGAGCAAGGTAACGCCGCTGCGCAAAATAACCTTGGGTTGTGCTATGAAAAAGGTTATGGAGTGCCACAAAGCTACAGCGAAGCTGTGAATTGGTATCGAAAATCTGTTGAGCAAGGAAACGCCTATGCGCAATATAACCTTGGGTACTGCTATGAAAAAGGTTATGGAGTGCCACAAAGCTACAGCGAAGCGGTGAAATGGTATCGCAAAGCCGCCGAGCAAGGATACGCCAAGGCTATTGAAGTATTAAAAGAGTTAGGGGAAATGTGATTTGGAGTTAGGAAGTAGGAGATAGGAGATATGAGAGAGGGTGCCTGAATGGTTATCCTTTTTTCCGGGAAAATAGAGGGATTTGTGGGGGCGTTATGCCGTTCCGGCATTTTGGAACCACCTCCCCCCTTCGGGGTACTCCTCCTAAAATTTCGGTGAAATTTCAAGAGGAGAGTTGCTGCTCTCATTGGCACCATTGTTCCTCCTATTTTTCTTCGAAAAACAAGAGGAGAGTTATAGCTCTCATTGGCACCATTGTTCCACCTAAACATGGTTCAGGAGGAGAGTTGCTTTCATGCGCCAGCCCTTATGTTCATTCTGTCATTCTGTCAAAACTCTCAATTCCGCACTCCGCACTTCACATTATTCTGACCACCTCCCGGCGTTGCCGTACTGACTATGTCTTCAATGGGCTGCATTCGGCAATAATCAAGTTCAGACCACCTCCCCCCTTCGGGGTACTGACTATGTCTTCAATGGGCTGCATTCGGCAATAATCAAGTTCAGACCACCTCCCCCCTTCGGGGTACTGACGATGTCTTCAATGGGCTGCACTCGGCAATAATCAAGCAAGCTTGATATATTGCTCTCATTGGCACCATTGTTCCTCCTAAAAATTACTTTGTAATTTTCAAGAGGAGAGTTATTGCTCTCATTGGCACCATTGTAGAGAGTAAGTAGTAGATAAGGCGTTTGCCCATAATTGTCCCCTTGTTTTTTGCTGAAGAAAGTGGGAATCTTTTTAAGCGAACAAGATAGAATAAATGGATATAAAAAAGCAAGGAGGTGTCAAAAAATGTCGCACCTCCTTGTTTCTATATGACTTCAGTCTATAGCTCTTTTATTTATTTTTAAAATTAAGGTATTTTTGATATTCGTCGCCTTTAGGTGTGAAGTTCTTTTCAAATGATAGGGAATTGTTATTAGTGTATTTTATTCTATAGCTAGATACTGTATGATATAAATCGCTTGTTGCATCATAAATAGTAGATGCGCCCGGAACCAAATCTCGACCACTCATTGATTCTGAAATCACCCCATCGGGGTTCTTATATGTTATTTCCAATTTATAATCGTGACCTGAGACTTTGTGGTCAGAGGTATTAGTAATTATTAATTGTTGTTTTCTGATAAAATCGGCAGCGCATGTAAAAGAGTCGGAATTATCGGTGTATTTTCCTTTCTTAATTACGAGTGGTTTGGGCGCAACAAATGTTTTTTTGAGGAATTTGCGAAATTCGTTCATTGTTGCCATGCGTTCAGCAAATTGAACATCGGTAAGTGAATCGGCCCACATGCCGGTTTTCTTGGCAAAATCGAGGTCCTTTTCAGGGTATATAAACAATCCTTTAGATTGTACTACAGCTAATTTGCCTTGCGCGTCTTTCTTAACGCATAATGATTTACCTTCGCCAAAATCAGCGCTGAATGTAACTGAGTCAATTTCCTCTACCTTCACACTATCGGCAACAAATGTCAATGCCAACGAATCGGCTTTTGCTGCATC
>JAZNGZ010000074.1:0-68558 GCA_045576735.1 Muribaculaceae bacterium | reverse complement strand
TGTACCTTTGTCATATTTATTTAGGTTTACCTAAAGATACAAAAACTTTAGGACATAGCAAAGCCCTAGCTTGAGAAAGTCAGGGCTTTGTCGTTTTTTTATGAAACAATGAGGGTGTGACTGATTTTTGACACACCCCCTTATTTTTTATACGAGAATTGTGTTAGTAGTCGTATTCCAGTTCAAATTCATCGACAAGCAATACCGAACCATCGCCACCGGTGAAGAAGTCGCCATATTTACTTGCTGATGCGACAATGACAATGTAGCGAGGCACGCGTTGAGTATCGCGATAGTTGAATTCTACTTCAAATGGAGTATATTCAGGAACAGTTTCACCATATTGTAAACGACCATAGGCAATTACATGAGGGTCATTTTCATCAAATAGTTGTCGATTGCTTGGGTTGGTGCGAATTTCAAATGGTGTCTCCCAATCGGCTAACGCTACCCACACGGTACATGTATCGGGTTGACCAATGAGGTGTTTCATGTTCACGTTTGAGTGACTGATTGTAGCACAATTATATTTCAAATAACCTTTTAGTTTGGTTGGGCGTTGAGTAAATTCACGACCGAAATGGAGAATGCCATTAGTACCGTCGGTGCGAACATATGAACCGGTAAATAGGTTTCCAGCCGCTAATTTGCCAACGGCGCCGATGCCAACAAATTTAGTCTCTAACATTGCAGCGTAACCAGTACCGGTTGCAGTTTCTGTTGTTGGCACACTGTTGCTTTGTCCTAAAGTTGTCGCACCTTTGTTTCCGGTATCCCAATATGAAACACCATTTTCTTCCCATGGATTCCATACTTTATCGTTTTTCCACCACGATTCAAATCCGGAGTTGGGCACTTGTACAATAGAGCCGGTTGTGAAGTCAATCTCTTCGCCATATTTGGCACTGGAATAAGCACGAGCTACATATGCTGTGTTTGGCTGAAGGTGTATGATGCGTGCAGTGAAGTCTCCACCATTGTGTGAAACCCAGTCGGCAGGCACTTTGGTCCATTGTGATTCTGTTGCCAAACGATATTCAACACCATTGTCGCTTCCTGCTTCAGCGCTTCCGTGTACCCATGCCACTTGTGACCATGCGTCAACTCTATTTGTTACCACATCGGATTGTGTAGGCACAACATATAAGGTCCATGTCTCGGTGCGACCGTAGTCAGAAACTTCTACTGAAACCGGTGATGAAAAATCGATATCGTTACCTTCTATAATAGGTGTAATTGTTGATTGTGATGAACCTAATTTGATGGATTTAACATTGATTTTTGTTATGTCGGCATTGGTCGATACATAAGCAATGACGCGTCGATTAGTAACATCAATCGATGAAACACCAATTTGATTAGATACGTTGAAATATCTCTCAATGTTTTGTGACGCAGAGATTACCCAATTGTACTCTTGATATAGCTTCACGGTTACATTAATATGCTGAGAAAGGTCTAAACTACCTGTGAGTTGCGGAGCTACGATAGATGCGCCTTCGGTGAGGACATATGATGAGATATTGACATTTTTAATGTCGGCACTATCATTTAAAAACAGTGTGATTTTTCTATTGATTGTATCAATAGATGCTGTTTGAGATTGATGTTCAGCTGTTATAGATATGAAATTGGGTTGAATGCGAGGGTAGGGAACATCGTTCTCGATGCAGCTTGCAAAAGAAAGGCTTGCTACAAGTATTGCTATACTTATTTTTATATTTTTTAGTAGTTTCATGATGCAATTATATTAGATGTTTATACCTAGTCCGAAATTGATGTTAAATAAATTGAATTTGAAGTTGGCACCGCTAGAGAATCTAGAACCCTCATCAATGCCGTTGGTCTTTTGATCTTCATCACGGAAGTATAGACCTAATACACCAAACGATACGTTAAATGATACATATTCATGGATGAATACACACACACCGGGGCTAAAACTGAGTTTGGCTTCATTCACAGTAGTTCGAGTATCGCTTAATTCTCCGTTGTAATAACGTTTGAACGCAGAGCGGCCACCGCTATAGGATAACTCTGCTTCATTAAATATAGCAAAACGTTTGAGGTTGCTAAGCCCAATATAATTACGGTAGAAAATTGATACGCCATATGATTTAGAGTCGTAGCTCACATCTTTAATAGCAAAGTTTAAGTCTTCATCAAAATCCACAACTAAATTGTCGATGTTAGCTTTACCGCGAGTGTAGTTTAATCTCATACCAATTGATTGGTTGTTTTTGAAAAAATATGATGCAGATGGTTTGATAGAATATACCTCACCGCCAAAGTCGAAGTCTTTTAGTATCGATAAAACTTGAACATCATCGGCATTAAATTCGCCATATGATGCATTCAATCCAAATGCCCAATCACCTTTAGGGATATATAGGTAGTTATACAAACCACGGTCATATCGTCCCCAATTTTTTTCCTCTATAACCATGCTTACAGTGTCATCGCCAACTATTACTTTTTCATCGTAAAAAGAAGGAGTTGCTTCTGTTGTAATGCTGCTATATTTAACTGTGTCGGGTGCGGTGTTATCTATTGTTGATGCGCTTAATGATAGCGAACCCATTATCATTGACGCAATATATATATTTAACTTTTTCATCATCATTATAAATAAAATGCAACTCCAAAAGAAATTGACATGAGGTTTAACTTAAAGTTTGCTGACGAACTTTTGCGGTCCGATACATATATTTGGTCGGTAGTGGCTTTTGTGTGAGTGTAATTAAACCCAACAACACCAACATTTACTTCTAATGCTGAATAGTTGTTGAGAAACATTACAATACCCGGCGAAACACCTACGCCCACTGAGAAGTTCTTTTCATAAGTCCCTGTTAAGTCATCGCCGCTATCGTTACAGAGTTTTGATTGTCCTCCTCCAACTTGCAATTGAACTTCGTTGAAAAAACCAAATCGTTTGCTTTTTCCCATGCTTATGTAGTTGCGGAAGGCTGCAGTAGCATAATAGTTGTGGCTTAAACTATATAGATTGTCTACTTCATAATCTGTTTCAGAATCAATTTTTACTGTGCCTGATTCTAATTGTGTCATTTGGCGGTCATATGCCAATCTACCTCCGATGGCCATGTCGTCTTTAAACGCATACATTGCCATTGGGCTAACTTTAAACGAATAACTATCTCCATTTAAATTTTCTACAATGAAGAACTGGTAATTGTCATTGTTTGCTTGCGAGTAGTTTACGCTTACTCCTGTTATCCATTGTCCTTTTGGAACAAATGAGACTTGCTCTAGATTGCGTTTGAATGGTTTAGGCTCTTGAATGTTTATAGTATCTTGAGCATATGTGGCACTACAAATGCATATTGCCAGTAGTGCGCATAATGTGATACGAAAAATTTTCATGTGATTGTATATTATGTTATAATTAGGTTGTTAATTATTTATTGGGCAATAAATGTAAGTGTTTTAGATACAGTGTTATTATTTGCATCTGTAATGGTCAATCTAAACTGATGTTGGCCGGGAAAGATGTTTAATACCTGCATAAAGTCGGTAATGTCAAATGCAAGGTATGTTTTGCCCATAACAGCGTCTCCGGTGGGGAATCCGAGTTCGCTCAATGGCCCGGCAAGCTCTCCCGGATTGGCTAAGTCAAATGTTGAGTCTAATCCCACTTCTTGAAGTATTTCTCTTGTAAGTTGTTCTGAAATTATATCAACAACAAAGTTTTTAATGCCATTTGGCGCATTGATGTCAACCTTTGCTATGATGTTTTCAGTAATATAATTTGCACTATCAATTGAAAGAGTTTCACTTGTTATAGTAGGAATAGATGAGTCGGTTGTTGGTGCTTGAGATACAAAAGTTAATGTTTTAGAAATAGTGTATCCTTTAGAATCGACTATTGTTAACTTAAACTGATGTTGTCCAGGGAAAATATTTAAAACTTGCATAAAGTCGGTGATATCGAAAGCAAGATATGTTTGACCTACAACTGCATCGCCAATAGGGAATCCAAGTTCACTCAATGGACCGGCAAGTTCTCCCGGATTAGCTAAGTCAAAAGTAGCATCTAATCCCACTTCTTGGAGTACTTCTTTAGTTAATTGCTCAGAAATAATATCTACAACAAAATTTTTAATGCCATATGGAGCATTGATGTCTACTTTGGCAATAGTTGTATCAGAGATGATGTTTACTCCATCGACCGATAAGGTCTCACTTGTAATTGTTGGTGCATTGGGGTTTTCTACATTTTTTAAATCGTCAAAGGAGAAACTGAAAGTATGGCTTTGTCCGGCTTTAACATCAGGAATAACTTTGTGAACTGAAAAAGGTTCATTATTTATTGTGCCACTAAATTCAGCTACTAATGAAGATGTAGCCGATGGCAAAGAGAAATAACCAAAACGACCTTCGTTGCGAGAAAACTCAAGTGATGCGTCATTTGTAATATATACTTTAGCAATTGCGTCGTCTCCTAAAACAGATGCTAAGTCGGTTGAATATTCTACATTAACTTTAACATTGGCGAAAGAACAAATTACTTCGTCGATAATTGTTGTTTCGTCTTCGTTGATAGATAATTTTTTAGCACCATAGAAGTAAGGCTTTTCCCATTGAGCTGGTTCTGCTTCATGTGATTTAACCTCAATAGTGTATTCTCCTTTTTTTAATGAAATTTCATTTGGCATTTCATTATAACCCCAAGTATTTATAACTTGTTGAGATTGTTGGTCAACAATGCTGATAATGAAGTTTGATGTGTTGATAGGTTCAGAAATGGTAACTGAATCAACTTTTAAATTGTTTTCATCATAGATTGAATTGTCAATTGAAATGTCTAAAGAAGAAAGAAGCAAGGTCCCTTCAGTTTTCATAAGGTCTTCGCTGTTCCAATCATTCTCATCGCAGGCACTAAATAAGGTGATGGCGGAAAGTAATAGTAGATAATAAATTTTTTTCATGTTATATATTGATGTTTAAATTTTTCAATAGGAAAAAGTCAAATTGTCAATCCATAATGAACTGCCAATTGATGATGCTGTTGAAACATTGTCGGTTGTAATTATCTTCATTGTTTCGTCTTGAATTGAACCGATGTTGCTTGTTGAAGCAAACATTATTTTTAAATGTGTGGCTTTGATGCCAAAACTTTTATATGATAGAGGTACATTAAAAGCCGTGTAGTCGGAATTTCCTGAGAAAAGAAATTCACCATGGGCAATTTCTGTTTCAGAATTATTAGTTCTATTTATAATTGATATTATTACAATTCCTTTGTCGTGAAGTTGATTTATTCCCGGAGTGTATTTATAGTAGCCGTTTAGGGCAGTGGGGCGAGAGTTAAAAGAAATGCCTTCAGTATATATTTCGGAGTTATTAGTGGCATTGTAATTGTATTCACCTAAAAACAATTTGCCTGCCGCACGATAAGAGATATTAGGGATATTCTTGTTATAAGGTACGTATTCCCCTGGAGTTTGAGCATAGTCGGGTATTGCTTCTCCCTTTGGATCCCATGCAACACTTGATAATTTTATAGCTTTCGAGCCTGAAACTGCATCATAAATCGTCATAGTTGAAGGTTGAAGATACCATGTGTTTATATTTGATGCCGATTCGTTGAACGTTTTTGCATTAACAGTAGCCCAGTCCTTTTTAGGCGTAGAGACTATTATTTCAGTCTTGTTTTGCTGATTGTATATGGGCATGTGAGTTTGAGAATATTTGCCACCACTTAAGATGACTCTGTTTATGCGTTCTTTGACATCTTCAAAGTCTCCATCGGGTACTCCAAGCTTTGATTCGGTATTAATCTTAACAATGTTGGAATATACGGCTTCGGGATTTCCTTTCATCATTGTAGCTTTAAAAAGATAGGCAGTTTCAGGCTTAAGCCCTGATACGGAAATTATGCCATATGTGGTGTTGCGACCAAGGATTGCCGGCTCAATGTCGTTGGCATATACGCTGAGATTGTTGGTAATAACTTCTGTTAAACTGTCGTCTTCAGCATTTATTCTAATTAGTGCTTTATTTGCAAAAGCATCGACTTCAATGCTGAATTTGGGCTGAACTCGTGTGATGTTGATATTTTGTTTGATAATGCCGTTATAAATGATGTTTAAATTGGCATTTTTAACGCCATGAGGAATTGTTAAGTCTATTGAATAAGTTGTTTCATCAATTTTTGAGATTTTATTGATGTTACATTTTTCGCGGGAATTATCCTCGTTTAAGATTTCAAAGTCAAGTTTGTTTAGATTAATAGGGTTTGTTGACGATAGTGTTATATTTGTTTTGTTTATTCCTATTATTGATTGTGGCGTATTTTTTAATGAAAACTCTATTGGATTGATTGACACATGAAAGGTGACCGGATTGTTGACCTTTGAGTATTTGTCTTTAGCAACTATTGTAAACGTCGAGATGTTGTCACTGTTGTCAATCGCTGAAATATTAGTCAATAAATTAGTAAAATCTATTTCGGCCGATTGTGTTGAACCATCCCATATTCCATTGACATTTAGCCCTAATGATGTTAGGGTGTTTTTTTGAGAAGTGTTAGCATTTACTAACTCAATCTCATTTGGGAACCCGGCCTCAATTAGTGATTTGGATTGAGTCGTAAGGGTTAATTCTTTTAATCCGCAAGAAGACGTGATTATAGTAGATAGTGTTTTCACCGATTCATCTCCATCGTTTATTGTAATTGTTTCGTTATTGGAGAATCCCTTAGTGGTTATTTGTGGTCCAGGAGAGCTCATTACTTCATCACTTAGACTAATAGTCACATTGTCGGAAATGGTATTGTCATCAAATGTAATTATTAATTCTTCTTTTCCTACTTCAGATGAATTGATGTCGAAAGTTATGTGGTAATGGTGTTGTGCAAGCGCATTGTTGATTTCGGCTGGCTGAAATGTGGCGCTTATTCCATTCTTTTTAGTAAGAGACAGAATTAATGATACTTTCCCGGGCTTGACGTATAGTGGACGTGTTTCGTCTTTGCTATATTTTATATAAGAACCACCTTCGGAGTGGATTAGAGAACTAAAATCGTCAAAAAAGTTTTTGAACTCTTCGGTATACTCAATACTCACCATTGTATTGGCTAATTTACAATCGATAGAAGCCTCTGTTGTGTTATTTTCGATTACTTGTATTGTTGTTTGGCCTGCATAATAGGGTGATTCAAATCCTTCCTCATTGATGTTTCCAAATCCCGCTTCAATTAAGTATGTTCCCACTTTTAAAGGTTTGTCTTGCGGAAATTGTGAAAACGATGTCCATGATTGAGAATGTGTCCCATCTACGTTTGACATTGTTATTTTAAATTCATCGGGATGAGGAGTTGTAAATGATACGTCGGTATTATTTATTATATTTGTATTGATGTTTAGGTTGAGATTGACAAATCCACTTCCGGTGATAACGCTTGTATCATCGGTCGAACATGAACAAAGATAAAAAATAATGACAGATAATAAATTAGAAATAAATTTTTTAGATATAGCCATTTAAATGTAATATCAACTGTATATGAAGGAATTTCGATAAATTCCAAGAATTAATTAAACTTAGTAATTGGGACCCGCCCTTTACTTCCCACAAATTTCTTTGTTTTTAGAGAGTCTTACTAATTGCTGTATTTGACGATTTTTCAAAGAATTAATAAATCCTCACTAAGTAATTAACGAAGTTCCCTAATGGGTTATAAATATTTTGTAAAATTACGTCATTTTACTCAATACAGATGTATGTAGTTTGTTAAAATAGATTAACAGTTGTAGGTGAATCAATGTGTTTTAGTGCAAAGACGTGCATTAGAAGTTTATTACAGGGAAAAATTAGAAAATATTAGATTATTGTAAAAATATAAGTTATCTTTGTAGTAAATTATACATTTTATATCAAAATAAAACCTCTTATGAGTCGACGTGTTTTAATTAGACTATCGCGATTGTCAATGATGAAAATCATGTCAGCAACTCCAGCTCCGAGATGGGCTGTGCTTTTGGCAGATATGACAATTGTTGCAATAAGCTGTATATTAACATTCTCATTCAATAATTATGTGTCGGGAGACACTCTTTGGTATACATTCTTGGTAAAAACTCTAATTATATTAGCTACATATTTAGTTTTTAGCCTAGTTCTTAAATCGCATCAATATATTGTGAGGTTATCGGTTATAGAGGATGTTTATCGCATAGCTATCCTTGTGATAATTTCATCAACCATTTTATCTGTTTTAGCTTTTTCATTGGAATTTATAATTGGAAAACGTTATTATAGTATTTGGAATATATTTAATATAGGTGTTTTTACTTTTTCCTTAATGATGTGTATGAGGTTGACAGTTAAATACCTATATACACTTATCAATGGGGCGACAGTGGTGCGAAAACCTGTAATAGTGTTAGGCTCAGCAATCAACTCATTTGTATTAGCTAGCGCATTGAAAAATGAAGTCGAAGGAAGTTTTGACCCTGTAGCTTTATTAAGTTTGTCGGAAAAGAAAATAAACACAACGGTTAATGGGATTCCTGTTATAAAATATGATGCTGATGCAATTGCAGAAGTGTTTGAGAAATATAAATGTGAGACATTGCTATTTTTATCAACACAGATTGAACTGATGCGTAGTGGATTTGCTGATAAATTTCTTGAAAAGAATATCAAATTATTGATGTTAAATCAAATTGAAGAATTTGATGTAGATGGTAATTCAATGCCTAATTTGTCAACTCATGTTCAAAATATTAAAATTGAAGATTTATTAGGTCGTGAGGTTATTAAAAATAACAACCCTTTGATTGAACAACAATTGCGAGGTCAAGTGGTTCTAATTACAGGGGCAGCTGGCTCTATTGGTTCTGAGATTGTACGACAAGTTGCTTCTTTTGGCGCAAAGAAGATAGTGCTTGTAGATCAAGCAGAGACGCCTATGCATGAGTTACAGTTAGAGTTGGAAGAACATTTTAGAGATGTAAAAGTAGAGTTACATATTGGCGACATAACAAATCGCTACCGCATGGAACACATCTTCCGACAGTATCAACCCCGTTATGTTTTCCATGCTGCTGCGTATAAGCATGTTCCAATGATGGAAAATAATCCATCTGAAGCAATCAATACAAATGTATTCGGGACTAAGAATATTGCAGATTTATCAGTGAAATATAATGTTGAAAAGTTTGTGATGATTTCAACAGATAAGGCAGTAAATCCTACCAACGTGATGGGTGCGTCAAAGCGTATTGCTGAAATATATGTCCAATCTCTTTTCTTTCATCAAAAAAAGACAAAAGATGGAAGTCACACAAGGTTTATAACAACACGTTTTGGAAACGTATTGGGTAGTAATGGTTCGGTAATTCCTCGATTTAGGCAACAAATTGAATCGGGTGGACCTGTAACAGTTACCCATCGTGATATTATAAGATACTTTATGACAATTCCTGAGGCTTGTTCGCTTGTGCTTGAAGCCGGATGCATGGGTAATGGTGGCGAAATTTATATATTTGATATGGGTAAGCCTATTAAAATATATGATTTGGCATCGCGCATGATTTCGCTTGCAGGATTGAAACCGGGTGTTGATATTAAAATAGTTGAAACCGGATTGCGTCCCGGGGAGAAGTTATTTGAAGAATTATTGAATGATAAAGAGCGCACAATGGCTACTAACCATAAAAAAATTATGATAGCCAAAGTAAGGACTTATGAGTATGAGCAAATA
This sequence comes from Muribaculaceae bacterium, assembly GCA_045576735.1. GTDB lineage: Bacteria > Bacteroidota > Bacteroidia > Bacteroidales > Muribaculaceae > RGIG4079. The sequence goes on along the minus strand of JAZNGZ010000074.1, from coordinate 58,828 downwards.
GATAAACATCTTGTTAAAATGCATCAATTATTATATGATGATAATATTCATGATATAGTAGTTGAAATGAAACAAATAGTTCCTGAATATATCTCTCAAAATTCGCAATGGCAAAAAGTTGATGCTGAGATTACTAACGATAAATAGAATTGATTTTTTAAGTTGTAATAAAAATGAAAAAATTTCTAGTTGTATTATTATCGTCGTTATTTGTAATTCAATTAAATGCGCAGTTTAATTGGGGCTCAATCGTAGAGAAAGTTTCAGGATTAGACTCAGATTCAACCGCTACCGGTTCGACAATAGGAAATATATTAGGTGACATTGTGTCGACCGATAAGATTGAATTGAACCAACTTGTGGGAACATGGGATTATTCAAGTCCTGCTGTTTCGTTTCAAAGTGATAATATTTTGAAAAAAGTGGGAGGGTCGGTTGCGTCATCAACAATAGAAGATAAGTTGAAAGTATATTATGAAAAGGCAGGGTTGACAAATTTGTCTCTAACCATTGATGAATCTTCAAAATTTACAATGAAAGCTAAATATGCAACTTTGCAAGGAACTATTGAAAAAGGCGAGAACGGAACATTTATATTTAAATTTAATGCCTTTGGACAAATTAAGATAGGCCAACTTGTTGCTTATACATCATTGTCGGGTAATACCCTAAGTTTGACTTTCGATGTAAAAAAACTAATTGAATTGGCTAAGATGATTTCTCAAATTTCAAATAGCTCAACAGTCAAAGGTGCTATTCAATTATTTGAAAGCTATGATGGTGTTAATGCTGGCTTCAAATTGAAGAAATCATAAGTTGGAATCAATTGTCTATTGATATAATAGGCTATCTCTAGCGACATGACCATTTATGTGTAATTCAAAAATTTCAGTAATACAACAAAAACAGCACACTCGGTGAGGTGCTGTTTTTGTTCTTATTTTTATTATTAATATAATAATTAGAATTCGTAATCAACACATGCGCGGTCGCCTTTGTGTCCGGCTAGTAAACTAGCTGCAGCTACATGGGCAGGATGTTTGGCATATACTTCTACATCAGCCATTGTGTCGACTACTGCAGTTAACACTACATCCCATGTTTCAGATGGATTTTCATTAATCCCCACTTCCATAGAATGAAGCACCTCGATTTGCTCGGGTAGAGCCATTAATGCGTCTTTGAATTTTAGTGCAACTTCGCGACGCTCAGCCTCAGTGCCAGTCAATTTAAATGCTACAATATGTTTTACCATTGTTCCTATTGATTTATTTCGTTATTAATTATAAAGACGTTCTCTTGCTGCAAGCACTTTTTCGTCGGTAATATAGTCGTCATAGTCCATCATTTTGTCGATAATACCATTAGGAGTTAGCTCAATAATGCGATTAGCAACCGTCTGTATGAATTCATGGTCATGCGACGACATGAGTATGTTACCTTTGAAGTTTTGCAATGTGTTGTTAAACGCTTGGATTGATTCCAAGTCAAGGTGGTTAGTAGGAGAGTCTAATACCATTGTGTTAGCATCACGTAGCATCATGCGAGCAATCATACAACGCATTTTCTCACCACCTGAGAGTACTGATGCTTTTTTGAGAACTTCTTCGCCAGAGAAAAGCATTTTGCCGAGAAATCCTTTTAGGTATATCTCACTTGAATCATCGCTAAATTGGCAAAGCCAATCAACAAGATTTAGGTCGGTATTGAAGAATGATGAATTGTCAAGAGGGAGGTAGGCAGTGGTAATTGTTTGTCCCCAATCATATGTCCCTTCATCGGCTTTGCGGTTGCCATTGATAATTTCAAATAATGCAGTCATAGCGCGTGGGTCTCGGCTCAAGAATGCAACTTTATCTCCTTTTTCGATTTGGAAGTTTACATCTTTGAAGAGTAATTCGCCATCAACACTTGCTGTCAACCCTTTTACCTCTAGGATTTTATTTCCAGGTTCGCGTGAAGGAGTGAATATAATGCCCGGATAACGACGCGATGAGGGTTGTATTTCTTCAACATTAAGTTTCTCAAGCATTTTTTTGCGAGAAGTAGTTTGTTTTGATTTTGCAACGTTTGCAGAGAAGCGTTGAATGAATTCAAGCAACTCTTTGCGTTTTTCTTCGGCTTTTTTGTTTTGTTGCTGTTGTTGACGTAGAGCCAATTGTGAAGACTCATACCAATAGCTATAGTTACCGGCAAATAAGCTTACTTTATTGTAGTCAATATCCAAAGTGTGAGTACACACTGAGTCAAGGAAGTGGCGGTCGTGTGATACAACTAAAACCGTATTTTCAAAGTTGGATAGATAATTTTCGAGCCATGCTACTGTTTCGAGGTCAAGGTCGTTCGTTGGCTCATCAAGTAGTAGGTTGTCGGGGTTGCCAAAAAGAGCTTTCGCAAGAAGAACACGTACCTTTTCATTACCACTCATGTCTTTCATTAGCATGTAATGACGATCTTCTTTAATCCCTAGTCCGCTCAATAATGCCGCTGCATCACTTTCTGCATTCCAACCTTCGAGCTCGGCAAATTTTTCTTCGAGTTCGGCAGCTCTAACACCATCTTCATCGTTGAAATCTTCTTTGCAATACAATGCATCTTTTTCTTGCATAATATCCCAAAGTATAGTGTGTCCTCTTAGAACAGTACTCATTACAGTATATTCGTCAAATTCGAAGTGGTCTTGGCTTAGAACGCTCATTCGTTCACCGGGACCTTGTGTTACTGTGCCTTGAGTGGGCGATAATTGGTCGCTTAAAATGCGCATCAAAGTTGATTTGCCGGCGCCATTGGCACCAATGATGCCATAGCAGTTGCCAGGTGTAAATTTCAAGTTAACATCTTGAAATAATACTCTTTTACCAAATTGGATTCCTAAATTATTTACAGCTATCATTATTATAAAGTAAATCTTAATTTTTTCAAAGTGCAAAATTACGAATAATCGTGTAATTATGCATTATAAATATAGGATAGACCTCATGTTTTATTTAATTTATCTTTAGAATTTATCGCATATCATTATTTAATTTGAGAATTGCAACAAACTAAATTTATTAAATCATTTAAGATAATAACATAAAAATAGTGAGGGTTGATATATTGCGTAGGTATTTTTATGATTAAAATAATAAATTATTTATTCTCCTATGATTACACATAAAAAATTAATTTGATATTATATGTCGTTTTCGTATCGAATACGTTGTATGTCATCAAGTACAACCTGAGCATCCTCTAGCCCTTCATTGAGAGCATCTTTTAATAGCTCTTCGGCAGTATCATAATTGATTTCTACACCATCGCCATTAATAAAACATAATGCAAGATTATATTTTGCCTCAGTATGACCATTTTCAACGGCTTTATTATACCATTTAATAGCTTGGGTTATGTCTTTTTCCACTCCATTTCCTTCTTCATAACAAATGGCGAGGTTGAATTGAGCTTCACCATTTTTGCCTTTCGCTGATTTTTCCAACCATTTGATTGCTTCTGAAGGATTTTTCTTAGGCTCATATGAGAGATATATCATGCCAATATAATATTGAGCCAATACATCATCGTTTTGTGCAGCTTCAAGCAATAGAGGCTCTGCTTTGATAGTGTCGGCTTCTACTCCCGTTCCTTCATAATAACATTTTCCAAGAGTTGCTTTTGCTTCAGAACAACCTTGTTGTGCCGATTTCTCAATCCATTCTACTGCAATAGTGTCGTTTTGTTCAACACCTTCGCCAAGTAGGTAACATTCTCCAATATATAATTGAGCCATTGGGTTATTTTTCTCAGCAGCTTTTTTAAACCATTCAACAGCTAGTGCAAAGTCTTTTTCCACACCTGTTCCATCATAATAGCATCCGCCAAGTTGAAGTTGAGCCGCCTCATCACCTTGTTCAGCTACTTTTGTCAACCATTTACATCCTTCTTTGGGGTCTTTATTTACTCCAACTCCATTGAAGTAACAATTGGCAAGGCATGATTGGGCTTGAGTGTGATTTTGATTGGCAGCTTTTGAGTACCATTCAAATGCGATAGTATCGTTTGCTGGAACACCTATTCCATTGGCATAACATTCGCCTAATGCATATTGAGATATACTATAACCACTATCAGCAGCCGCTGTATACCATTTTACGGCCTTGCTATAGTCTTGTGAAACTCCTTCGCCCGCTTCATAGCATGAGGCAATATCGTTTTGCGCTTTTACATATCCTTGTTCTGCCGCTTTAAGAAACCATTCGGCAGCTAATGTTAGATTCTTTTCAACACCCTCACCATAGTAATAACATTCTCCATAGCGATGTTGAGCTTCGGGTAACCCTTTTTCGGCTGCTTCTCCATAAAGAATGGCAGCGGCAACATAGTCTTTAGCTTTATATTTAGCATTTGCTTCGGCTAATATCTCTTTAGGGTCTTTGCCACAAGCACATAAGAGTAATGTTATACAAATGAAGTAAATTAAGTTTTTAAGTTTCATTTCCCTGAAATGTGGTAATCGTTTAGTATTTTATTAGTTTAATTTTGTTAGAGTAATGTTATAAAAGAATATTATTTCTTATGTAGCACTACGGAAAAAGTTTCGTTTTTGTTGTTCTCAAAAATTCCCGTAAAAGTTCCATCTATAAGTCGACCGCTAAATTTACCGGTTACGTCTCCATTTTCATCGCGTTCAATCATAGTGAGTGTACCATTGTTGTTGTAATGGCAATCGAGAGATAATAATTTGTGAGAGCCTTGAGAAACATAATAATAATTTCCTCTTCCGTTTTCTAAATCATATAGATTCATCTCAATTTGTATGCGATTATTTAATTTCCCCGACAATTTAATACTTGATATTTTTTCTACTACCTGAGTGGATGCACTTGTTGTGTCGGCAGAATTTGTAGTTGAACCATTTTCGTTTGGATTTATGGGTCTAATTTTGTTGGGGTCAAAATTAGGAATGTCATTATCTCTCTCAGTATTATTGCTATTTTTGTCTTCTTCGGGATAGAAGTAAGCACTTCCAGCTTTTCCTTTGTATTCCCAATTACAATCATATTTGCCATAATTATCCACTAATGGAGTCAATATTAAGGAGATTGCTTCTTTTGTGTTATTTACTTCAATTACTCCATCTTCTTTGTTGCCTGTACCAGTTAGAGATTTGTGTCCCGAAACGCCTTCGATGCTGAATTTCCCGGAAACATTTCCGTTTGTTGATATTTTTAAATCAATGGTCGCAGTTTTATTTGTGAGGAAATTAACACTTGTTAAGTGCAATTCAGAGGGGAGGCCATGTTCAACTAATTCAGTATCAGTTACAACTTGAGTAGTGTCTATTTCGGGCGCGTCAGTTATTTCTCCAAAAGCACCTCTAGTGTACATATAATATGTAACACCTCCAATAATAATCAATACAAGCAATATTATGATTGTCATAAAACAACTTGTGTTGTTGCCATTAGACAAACTATCTTTAATAGACGCTTGGCTTTCACCACACACAGGGCAAAATTGATGCTCTTTAGCAATCCATTCCTTACAATTTATACATTGTTTCATAATCGTTTCTTTTTTTCTGCAAAATTAGCTACGATTTTAATATTAGAAAATATTTATTCTAATGAAATATGTTGAAATAATTGGTTCTTATGACGAAATGATGTCCTTAATAATTTATATTAGTGCAAAGATAGTTATTTTTTTATTGTTGACGCACCAATCGCTTCTTCTTTTAATGTTTTTATAACTTTTAGTTGTGACACGTCAATGGTTGACGCTCCGGTCGCTTCATATTCTGCTTGGTTGCTTTTTCCTGACAGCTTCACATTAGATGCTCCCGTACAATCTACTTCTAATTCTTCACATGCTAAATTATCAATGTTGGCTTTAGATGCTCCAACACAATCAATCGAGAGGGATGAACAAGCTACATCGTTTAGTGTGATGGATGATGCTCCGACGCATTCTATGTCGAGTTCGCGAGGATTTAACTTCCCTTGGTTTGTAAATTTACATGCTCCTGTGAGGTTGATATCTTCAAGACGAGATGCCCCCGTTATTTCTATATCAATCTTTGGCGAATTGAATTGGTTTTACGTTGATTTTATAATTAATTTATTGTCATAGACATTGGCCGACATCTTACTAAGGATGTCGTTGGTAGTTGTTATTTTAATTGAAGGTGTACCATTTTCTGTTTTATATATGACGTTTGCAGGAACCGAAATGTCTAATTCGTCAAAACGACTTATATTCATAGTTTTTGTTGTTATTTTTTTATCAGAATCAGATGCCACAGTAACAGTGTCATTGATAGTGGCGGATTTTTGTTTATTTGGTTCTATCGTATCGGTCTCAACGATGTTTGTTACTGTTTCGGTGGTAACAACGTTTATTGAGTCATCATTTTGTTGCTTTTGATTCGAATTGTCTTTTTGGTTACAAGCACCGAGTAATGATGTCATTGATAGACACACTATTGATGCAATAATTGACGTTTTCATAATTTTGAGGAGTTTAAAATATTTGTAATTGAGTAACACTATCTGATGAATAATAGTTCGCGATATTTTGGTAGTGGCCACATTTCATTGTCGACCATCAATTCTAGCTCGTCAATGTACTCACGAATTCTTTCCATGCAAGGAACTACTGTGTCGTGGTATGCTAATGCTTTTTCTCGTTCACTTTCAATGCGGTTGGCGATTTTACGAGCTTCAATCATTTTTGACACTTCGTCTTTAGTCTTTGATACGTGTGATGCAATACTTTCTATTGTGGCCACATCTTGAGCCGACATAGTTTCTCCTTTTTCGCCACAGAAAAGTGTACGTAGTTTTAATACACTATCGACTAATACAGATTGATAGCGCATGGCAACTGGTACAACGTGATTGATGGCTAAGTCTCCAAGTACTCGGGCTTCGATTTGTATCTTTTTGGTATACATTTCCCATTTCACCTCATTGCGGGCTTCTAGTTCTATTTGATTGAACACACCAGCTTTGCGGAACATTTCAATAGTTTGCTTACTAAGGTATGCGTCAAATATTTTAGCTGCATTTGTTTCGCAGTCAAGACCACGACGAGCAGCTTCTTTTTTCCATTCGTCGCTATATCCATTGCCGTCGAAGTGTATTGCCTTTGATTCGCTAATGAGAGTTTTTATTTCTTCAAGCAAGGCATGATTTAGAATCTCTCCATTGGCTATTCTAGCATCTACTCTTTCTTTGAATGTAGTTAATTGTTCAGCTACAGCAGCATTAAGGGCTATCATCGCCGATGCACAATTGGCCGATGAGCCAACTGCACGGAACTCAAAACGATTACCGGTAAAAGCAAATGGAGAAGTGCGGTTGCGGTCGGTATTGTCGACCATAATTTCGGGAATTTGCGACATGCCTAGCGATAATCCTTCTTTGCCCGATACGTCAAATAACTCATCGTTATTGCTATGCTCAACTTTATCTAGTATTTCACTAAGTTGTTTACCTAGGAATATAGAAATAATGGCAGGGGGAGCTTCATTTGCCCCAAGACGATGACAATTTGTTGCCGACATGATAGAGGCTTTTAAAAGCCCGTTATGGCGATGTACGGCAGCCATCACATTAACAACAAATGTGATAAATTGAAGGTTACCCATAGGAGTTTTGCCGGGAGCAAAAAGCATCACTCCTTTGTCGGTGCCAAGACTCCAGTTATTATGTTTTCCCGATCCATTTACACCGGCAAAAGGCTTTTCGTGGAGTAATACACGGAATTTGTGTCGGCGAGCGACTTCGGCAATCAACGACATTAATAGCAAGTTATGGTCGTTTGCAAGATTTGTTTCCTCGAATATTGGAGCCAGTTCAAATTGGTTTGGCGCAACTTCATTATGTCGTGTTTTTGCCGGAATACCTAGCTTGTGACATTCTATTTCTAGGTCGAGCATAAATGCATCAACTCGCGAGGGAATTGCACCAAAATAGTGGTCTTCTAATTGTTGGTTTTTTGCACTCTCATGCCCCATAAGAGTTCTACCGGTCATGACCAAATCGGGACGTGCCGAGTAAAGAGATTCGTCGACTAAAAAATATTCTTGTTCCCAACCGAGATAGGAGGTGACGTGTTTTACCTTAGGATCGAAATATTGTGCCACACCGGTAGCGGCTTTATCCACGCTGTTTATAGCACGCAATAGCGGTGCCTTGTAGTCGAGCGACTCACCTGTATAGGAGATGAATATAGTGGGAATACACAATGTTTTATCAAGGATAAATGCAGGCGACGATACGTCCCACACCGAATATCCGCGAGCTTCAAATGTGTTGCGTATTCCGCCATTGGGGAAACTTGATGCGTCGGGTTCTTGTTGAACAAGCAGTTTGCCCGAAAATTCCTCGACAATGCCCCCTTTGCCGTCGAGGTCGATGAATGCGTCATGTTTCTCGGCTGTACCGTCGGTGAGTGGGTGAAACCAGTGGGAATAATGGCGTGCGCCATTATCAATAGCCCAACGTTTCATTCCTTCGGCCACACTGTCGGCAACCTGACGCGATAACGGCTCTTTATTGTCGATAGCATTCACCAACGCCTCATACACGTTTTGGGGTAGATATTGAGCCATTTTCTGCCTGTTAAACACATATTTGCCATAATATTGGTCGGGACGTTGGGTAGGAATCTCAACAGGAACTGCTTTACGATTATATGCTTCTTCAACTACACGAAAACGTAATTTTGACATAGCCGTTAATAGTTTATTCTACTTTATTGATTAAATTTTTTACGAAGATACAACTTTTCCCGTAAAAATCCCTTATCCACCCCCAAAAAATATTCTTCACGCTATTCTCACACTGATTAACGCATACACGCAGAAATTTTGTTATCTTACACATAAATTTATGCCGACTTTGTGTTTGATTTCACACTGAGGGGCACAGATTTACACTGAAATATTTTGTAACACTTCAAAAAATATTTATTAAATCCACAACAAATTGAGATAATCAAAGTCTTTAGAGTCTCTAATGCCTGGTGACATAAGCAAATCTAATGATAAGTAATAACCCACAAAATTAAAAAAGTGAGTGCTAAGCCTCAACCAAGCACCCACATATTATAATCTATAATTTTCGCAAAATACAATTGCAATTAGCTTATAATCCTAATTGTTGTTTATCTTGAAGCTCTTATTCCCATTAATTACAACAATAAATATTCCCGACGGCAATTGTAAAGAGTATGTTCCATCTTGAGCCATTGTATCTTTATATACTAAACAACCATTCATTTGATATATATCTATAGTATTGGTTTCTTTAAGCCCCTCTATGTTTAAAATCCCTTCATTTAATTTCAACGCAAGTCCATCAAGAGTAATCAAACCCAAACCGGCGGTTAACTCTCCCATAATTGGCTCTATCAAGTCTAAATCAATAATTATAGTTGACGTATTTTCAATCTCTGGGGTCTTAAATGCCAAATTATTTTCATCTTGAGGTGTTAATTGTTGTCCATTAAAAGAAGCGTTTTTTACACTCCAAATATTTGACAAAGGGGTGTAATCAAATGTCAAAATCGTACCATTTGGTACATTTAAAGTAAACACACCAAGGTCAATGATATTAACACTAATATCACTGCTATTTGGATAATCTTCACCAACAGCATTAACTTTTATGTAGTTCTTCACATTCGAGTTATCTGTTGCGCTTATTGTTATATATGAATATCCACTGGATAATGCTGTAACTTCTCCATAAGGAGAGACATCAATAACTTGAGGGTTAGAGGATTGGAATGTAACCGTTTTATTTGTTGCATTTGAAGGCAAAACAGTGTATTTTAATTGATATGAATCTCCAACATTTATGTTTAATGGTTCACTTGAGATTTGAATTTCGCTGACTTTAACATCTGTGACTTCAACTTGTGATGTCGCCTCTACTCCATTTGAAGCTTTAACCGTTATAATTGTAGTGCCGACACCATGTGTGGAGAGTACACCATTGTTTATAGTGGCGACTGATGTATTGCTGGAATGCCATGTCAATGTGGTTTCAGCCTTACTATCTGTTATAATGGGATTATAAGTATATGTTTCCCCACATTTTAATGTAATATTTTTTGGAATGTCGATACTAACGACATCTACTACATTCCAAATATGAGTTGTCATCGAACCGGATGAATGTGACACGCCAAACTGCCATGTTCCTCGTTTTTTTGCTGTTATTTTAACCGAACTTGATGTTGAACAATTATAATCACCCCGAACTTGCAAGCCCTCAAGGTTCTCAGTCGTAATCTTTACATACATCGTGGAGCCTGATGATGGGGTCATAGTGCGGGAGTCTCCAACTTGCATAGTTTGGGTAAGCGTATTAGCGATTACCATAAATGGAACTAACATAACAATGGCTAAAACCATTTTTCTTAAATTATTCATAATATATAATTTTGTGTGCCTCCTATATCCCCAAATTTGGCGGTTAATAAATTAGTGTTAGTTATAAAATGGGAAACGTGGGATATTGTTCGGTTTATTTTACAAGAGGCATCGCCAAACGCCCGTTCAGAAATAAACAGTCCACTCCCACGCCTATATCGAATATCTCGATCGCCCTTGTCGGGGAGTGGATATGCGACAAGCAGGAGCAATTTCACTGCCTACCCTTCTGAACTTTATTTTGGCGAATTTCTTGTAAAGGATAAAGCTGAAACGCTTCCAATAGTATGTCTCCCATGGGGAGGGCATCGCTCTGCCACCCACAAGATTGATGCAAAGATAGTAATTAAAGAGGAAAAAGGAAAGAGGATAGAGGAAAAATTAAAAATCTTCTGTGTCAATCTGTGCGGAGTAAGATAAATAAAAATTTCTGCGTATTTCTGCGATTTCAGCGTGAGAGATGTGAATTGGGGGTATAAAAAAAGGTGGCCGGGAAGCCACCTTTTTAAGGTATTTGTGGAGTGGGTTATTTCACTGCCACTTTGTGGGATTCGTTGCCGATTGTAACGATGTAGATGCCTTTTGCCACGTTGCTGAATGAGGCGGAGCCGTCGGAAATGGTTGTGGAGGCAATGGTTGCGCCGTTAATTGATACGAGGTTTACAGCAGTGCCGTTGGGGACTGAAGATTTAACGGTGATGTTGTTGCCGTCGATAAGGATAAGCGATGACGCATCGTCGCTGATGATACATTCCATTCCGGCAGTTACGTCCATAAGATTGGTGTAGAGGTAGAGACTTGGGAACTTGGCATTGGTCATCACGCAAATCACTCCTTCAAAGTCCTTTAGGAATGTGGTCACGCCGTTTTCGATAGTGTATTCCACAACGGTGGAGTCGCTGTTGAGTTCTTCACCTTCAAGCTCGCCATAATCGTTGAGCACAGGAGCACCGAGGAACCAACGATAAACCGTAGCAGTGGAATTTACCATAGCTTGGTCAGCAAGGTCAATAACGCCTTCGGCTGTAGGTGTTACGTCGATTGGAGCCTGATTGCTATAGGAATATGAAATGTATTTTGATTTTACTTCAGGCAATGTTTTGAATGTTAAGTTGTTGCCTGTGAGGCCAAGCATTAATAATTGAGAAAGATTATCGACGTTGATTGAAGTTAATTGGTTGTTGGTGATAGTGAATTGACTCACATTAGGCACACCATCAAGATTAATTTCAGTGAAATTATTATGGTCGAGATACAATGCCCAAATATTGTTGTTTTTGAGCTTGATTTCGCTTAATTGATTGTTAGCAACCGACAATACTTGTAACTCAGGGTTGTTTGTAACATCAAGAGTTGTTAATACATTGTCATTGAGGCTTAATGTTGTCAAATTAGGATATTTTGATGCATCAAAAGACGATAAATTATTGCCATCAAGAGTTGTTTCTTTGAAATTAGTCGATTGAGGTAAGGTAATTTCGCTAAGACCGGCATTTGAAACACTCACGTTGATTGCATCGGTGAGTTTTGACATGTCACATTTAGAAAGTGTAGCCCCCGACATACTGAATACTGATACCTTATCAGATGGTTCATAGGTATAAACTTTTACATCAACACCGGCTTTTGTTTGAGCATCAAAAAGTTGGTAAGTTGTGCCAAGAAGATATTGACTGAGGTTTTCATTGCCATCCCAACCGATGTAAATTGCTGTGTTTGGTTGAGCTGCAGCTAATGATAAAGTAACAGCATCGCCATCTTTAACAGTGGTGAATGATGCGATTTCGTTTGTTGGCATACCGGCCGCAAGGATTGGTGTAGTTTTAAACACTTTGTCGCCGGTGAAGCCGGGATATGCTGCATTTGTCATCTCACATACAATTTCGCCAACAGAGGTATTTAAGAATCTCATGTTACCATTGTTGTTGATGTAATCAGTGCCTTCAATAAGAGACTTGCCTTTTGAGTCCTTCCAAGTGTAGACTGTCCCAATGCCGTTTATTACGCGATTTTGTTTAGAGAGGTCAATGCCGGGCCCTTTTGTGGGGATAAACAAATCGCTTTGTGGTGCATATATATAATTTTCATCACTTAGATTGCCATGTGCTGGCAATGTCTCAATAGTGAAGTTATTGTTATTGCATGCAAAATATTGTAATCCACATTCGGTTGGCATTACAATTGATGTCAAATTATTGTGCGACACATCAAGTCGAGTCATTATTGAGCAATAAGTGAAATCGAGCGTTTCAAACAAGTTGTTTGATAAATCAACATTCAAAATATAGTCGGCATCAGAAAGGTCAATCTTAGTTAATTGGTTATTGCTAAGATTGAGTTTTTTGATTGCTTGAACATTATTGAGTGTGAGGTCGGTTAATTTATTATTGCTTAAGTTGATGTCGGTTAATGCATTCTTTTCGTAATAGCCATTATTGCCGGCAAGTGAAAGTGAAGAGAAATTATTGCCACTTAAGTTTAATGCTGTTAAGCAACGATTCCACGAAAGGTCGATGGTGTAAAGACCTGCATTGACGATATTGAGTGTGCGCAATGATGCCGATTTGGTCAAATCGGCTGAATACATTGGGATATCCTTTACATCAATAGCCGATAGAGTAGAACCTTCTTTAACAAATACATCAATAGAGCTATATCCATTCTTTTTGCCAACGACATTTGCTGTTGTAGGTGCAGTTGAAGATGTCGCGGTAAATACGGTTGGTTTGCTATCACCGAAACTTACATAAAATTCTATTGGGTTTTCAGGTGTAGCACCTTCAATACCTATGCCAAACGACATTGTTGTTTCGAGAGCAAGACCTGATGTGAATGAGAACGCTTTGATGCTATCGCCATATTCATCTTCTGATTTGATCTTGAATTTATCGGTGCGAAGTATCGCATCGGGGAAAGCCGAGTTGGCGAAGGCGATATAAACACTGTCTTCGGGAATTTTGTTGATAGTCATTACACCATTTTCGTAGGTGTAGTAACTTGGGTCAACAAGTGATGGACTTTCGGGTGATGATTCTGAAACAGAATAAAGAACTACATCGGTAGTAGTTTCTTCGCGAATTACTCGTGAAGAGTAGTCAAATGTGCTCCCCACTTTATATGATTTCTCAACAGGAAAGTTGCGTTGACCATAATAATAAGTGTTCCATGTTCCGGGATCAAGGGGAAGTGAAACAAAGTCAAGGCAGTTGTTTTGAACCTCTACAATGTAGAGATTAGGATTGTTAGTAACATCAAATGAGGTTAAATAGTTATTTGAAGCAGAAATGGTGATTAACTCAGGACATTTTGAAATGTCGATGTTTGTTAATTTATTGCCGCCACAGAATAAATATTTAAGTTTCGGATTATGGGTAACATCAAGTGAAGTGAGCTTATAATCGTAGTTATATGAACCAACGTGGTCGCAATACAACTCGGTAAGATATGGGTTGTTGCTTAAGTCGATTGATGTTATTTTAGTGTTAGAGATGTTGAGAACTCTGAGGTAAGGGTTTTTAGAAACATCTACGCTTTCCACATCGGTAACATCAAGAGTCAATCGCATCAAATTAGGACAACCAGTAGGGTCGCATTTCTTTAATCCCATATTATGATAACCATCAAACGACATGAGGTTAGGATAGTCTGATAAATTAAATTCAGGATCAAGATGTTCAATAGTATTCATTTCAAGAATTGTCAAGTTTGGCTTGTCTTTACCAATCTTGAGAGGTGATTCAGCACTAAATGTATTGTCAGATACATAAACAGCTTGCAAGTTTGGCATATTGCTTAAATCAAGCCCTTCCAATTCATTGTGAGTGAGGTCTAAGATTATTAGTTTGTCACAACCATTGAACTCGATTGATGAGATATAGCAGCCACTTGCATTGAAGTAGTCGATTTGGTTAGGGTCGCCATAAATCTTTACAATACCATCACTTGAAACTTGGCAATTGATTAGTGTGCCACCCATTTGATTTAGTGAATCCATATAGGCGGGTTGCACTTCATATTCAATTTTGCCGAAACCACAATCCACATCTACATATTGGGTAGAGTCAATTGAACCTATTACTAAAGAGAATTGATTAGCCTCTCCATAGCTTTTGAAAATATTGGTTTTGAATGTGATAATAGGCTCATCATAAGTTTGAGCTATTGCCACATTAGCATACCCTAAGATGGAGAGACAGAGTAGGGTTCTTAGTACCAATGATTTAATTTGTTTTTTCATTAATTTGAGTTGTAAATATTAGAAATTATTTAATTAGCACACGTTGATTGTGAACACCATTTACGTTGACGACATATACACCGGTTTCGATGTCGGAAGCATCAATCATAATTTCGTCCCCCTCACATGATTGAGTTAATACGGGCTGTCCGGAGATGTTGTAAATTGTCACGTTCATCTCATTCGCTCCACCAAGGAACACTTCTAATTGACGCTCGCCGATAGATTTTATCATCAATCGAGAATTTTTATCGGTAACAATGCCTTCAACGCCATCATTTTCGGTTCTGCGAATCACTTCTTTTAATCCGGCATATGCATCAAATTTACCGGCGCCCCATTGCACAGAGTCCCCGGCTTCGACATATTTATCTTTTACGGCTGTTGACATTGCAATCTCTTTAACTTCGTCGATTGTCAATGTAGGGTCGACTTCAAGCCATAGAGCGATAGCACCGGCAACAGCAGGTGTAGCCATTGATGTGCCCACTTGTTGGTGCCAATAGTTTTTGCGATTGTTTTCGATTAATTGAGCTTGCAATGCGCTTGCGGGTAATTGGTACTTTTCGATATAATATGAGTTTGTTGAAGAAATTGTGGTTGCCCCCGGAGCGCACACATGTGGCAAGTTGCGACCATCAATCAAAGTGCCATAAGACGAGAAACTTGAGATATATCCGGGAGTATATTGTCCGGGATAGTTATATGGGTTTCCGTCGAGAGATACCCAAGTGTTACGTGTATTATAAGAACCAACAACAAGTATATTTTTAGCACAAGCCATATCGCTGATAGAGCCGTTGGTGCTACCATTATCCCAATCTTCGATGCCATATCCGTTCATAGAAGAATACAATCCACTACAGAAACAATCGATGCGTTGTCCATCTTTACCTTCTACAATAAAGCCAAGTATATAGTTGCCATTAGCATTTGTCGCTTGGTTGTCAGAAATAAAATAATCGATTAAAACGTAGTATCTTCCGTTGTTTTCATCAATCATAGAACCCATACCCACATATCCGTCAAAGGCGCGGTTGAAGTTGGCGTTTGTCAAGTCTCCATCTTGAGCATAATTAGGAGATGCGTAATAAACTGCGCTACCATTCATGTTTGAAGTGATAGCATGTTGGAATGTGATTGTGCCACGAGATTTATTGTATGCAATAAGTTTTACAGTAAACTCAGTTGAGTCGTTGCTATAAATATAAAGTTGGTCATATCTTAAGTTGTAATATGTACCTCCCGAAGTAGGGACTTGGCTATATGTAGGCTTAATGAATGACTTCAATTCAGTATCTTCTTGGCTGAATGTTTGGTTGAGCGCAATAGGGAGTTCTCCTTCATTACCGGCAGCCACACATATTATAGCTTCTTTCCCAGCCAAATCAAGATATTGACTCATAACTTCTGTTCCATCATGAGCACCGACGTTACTGCCAAGTGAAAGATTGATAACGGCAGGTTTGTTATTGTTGTATGAATAGTCAAGAATGCCTTCAATTCCTAATGCAATTAACATGTCGTTGAGAGTTCCACAAGATACGGCAATATCCGATTCGTAAGCAACACCATAAAATGGATTGTTGTCGGTCTCAACTTTTGCGCTGAGTTGGCTTGTACCTTTTGCTACAGTGAGAGTGTCACGATAGCTTCCTGCCATAATTCCAAGCGTGTGAGAACCATGGAATGTGGTTTCATCGTCGGTTTTAAATTTAGAAATTTGGTCGGCGGTATAAGTTTTTACGTCATATCCACTACTTGTTGTAGTTGTCGCATAAATGTGTGAAAGTTGTTGAATGCGTGAAGTGCCATCGGCATTTCTGAAGTTTACATGATTAGGATCTAATCCGGCATCAACCAATCCGGCAACAACACCTTTTCCGGTATATGCTTTAGGCAAATCAGTCCCGGCATAAATCTTATCTACTCCCATTGCGCTGCGCACTTTATCCATTTTAGGGAGAATTTTGCGAGAGAGTTGTAACGTCTTTATTTGTTTGAGCGAAGAAATTCGTTCAACTTCAGTTATTGGCATTGATACCAACGCAATATCACCACGCACACGAACCACATTTATACCTTCAGCTTCGAGGTCTTCAATAGTAGCTCCCTCAGCGAGTGTTATCAATCCGGTAATATGTGAAGTGGGAATATTTAGACTTTGTAATGCTTTTGTATAAACATCATGAGTGGGGATATTTTCAGATTGATATTGTCGCAAAGTTGCTCGATTGCGTAAATCAAGATTTCCTTGAGCTACACCCGAAAAGGCGATGCCTAAAATTAATAAACTTAAAGAAATTTTTCTCATAATCTTGATGAGTTAATAAAAAAATAGAATTGAGTTTTTATACCACAAATAGAGGTGACACCCAATTTAACATGGGTATAACCTCTATTTGTGTATTAGTGGGATTTATAGATTATTTACGAACAACCTTTTTGCCGTTTATTATATATAATCCTGCGGGAAGATTCTTGATTTGTTCGGCAGAGGCATTTTTGATAATAAGTATGCCTTGCATGTTGTAAACGTTATTGTTAATATTGCTAGGTGCAATTGCAACACCTTCAACCCCCGACGCATTGCTTATTGCAATGTTGGTGTCTTTGGTAATTTCAATAACATAGTTGCCATTTTCATCAGCTTCTACTTTTTCACCATCAACATTAACTTGTGCTTTTTCGCTATCAACAGCTACTGAAACTTTTGTTCCGCACAATGCAGTAAAACCGGCAGCCCAATTTGCATATTCTTGACCATCAGTAGAAACTGATGTTACAGCGCCTTCAACCTCTTGTGTAAATGTAACAGCATATTTTTCAGGCTCACTTGCAAGATAAACCTTTGCTTGGTCGCCATTCGCAAATGTTACATAGTAGCTGGTTGAACCTTCATATTGAGGAACTTGATATATACCATTTAAGAAAATGTTGCAATATGTTGGTTGGTAGAATGACATATAATAAGGATTGTCGGTTTCACCAAAGTTGAAAGAAACTGTTTCGTTTGAAATCAATGATACGTTTTGACGATCGGAGTAGCGATATACACTATACCCATACATAGCTGCCGTGAGGTCATCAACCCAAATAGAAGCAGTCATATCGCGAACTATTTTTCCTGAAGAAATAATGATAGTGTCGTTTTCATTCAAGCTACGCACCGATACACTTGATGTGCCATAGTTTGAACCATATTCTGAGCCATTCAATAAAACAGATTTCACATAACAGTCGGTTGCAGGCATTATATTAATGTAATTACTATTAGATGTCAATTCAATAGCGGTATATCCATCTTCCAAAAGTGTTATAGGTGTATTTGAGTTACCTGGGTAGATTGAAATTTGGTTGATGTCATCAACTTTTGCATACACGTTGTATGTTGTATATTTTGTTGCATTAATAGTAATGGCGTATTCACTCTTTGTTGCAGTGAACTCATAGTTGCCACTGAAATAGGTGCTTGAACCATCTACGTCGATAGCATAATTGAAGTTGTAAAGATTAGTATTCCCTTCAATAGTGATTTTTTGACCTAATTTAGCTTCCAATGTTTTGCCGTCAAAGTCTTCAACTGCAACACCGTCAACTTTTACGCTGATACAACCCAATACCTCAGCTTCATTTTCTCCGTATGAGAAGGTCACTTTAGTAGGCTCATCAGGGAAGTTTGCATTTATGTCGAGGATGTCGCCATCAGCTACGTTTACTTGATAGCGTCCGTATGAATCGGCTTGGTTCTCACCATTAAGTTTTACAGAATATAATACCTCGCCATAGTTCATGTGTTGAATTTGGAAAGGTGACTCTCCATTAGGGTTGAATTTAATAGTATTAGCCCCATTTTCAAGAGTTATAGCAGCTCCTGAATAGTATGACAAAATTACTTTTGACGCATCGTCAACATTTACTGTGCAACTTGCAGTGCGAGTTGATTCAAGATCAGCAGATGTTACAGAAAGGACTGCATCGCCATACAAATAGAAAGATGTGCTGCTGCCTGTGCCGGCAGTGCTTCCATCTGTTTCGTTTATCGCTGATGTGATAGTATTGCCATCGGTTGCGTTTATATACACATAGCCATAGCTGGCAGGAATAGTAAATGTGCCACCATCTCCTACACATTGAGTTAAGTCGATAGTTTCTTCGTTATAGCTCCATGTCACAGGATCAGTGTATTGATAATACGCTGTTAAACGAGTTGCGTCATCAACCTTCAAAGTAACTGTGATGTCGGCTTTAGCAGTGAATGACATTGCAATAGCCATTACTGCCATCATAAAAAATGAGTAAAGTTTTCTCATAAGATGAAATTTATTAATATTAATTAAAATTATTTCAAATGTATAGGTTGGCTAAATTTTGGTTATAAATAGCTAACATATTTGTACTATGTGTAAAATCGTGTGCAAAGTTTGCAAAAAATATTCAAATATGCAAGATTTGGGGCGTGATTGTGGATTATTCCTATAATTTTGTAGATGAATTAAGTAATTGATTGTTTATTTATTTTAACGAAATCGATAATTAAATAAATAATGAGAATTCTTATTTTTGTAAAAACTAAAATTAAATATTATGGCATTGAAAATAGGTGATAAATTGCCCGAAATTCTTGGGGTTGATGCTGACGGTAATCAAATAACGGCATCTCAATTAGTAGGTAAAAAAGTAGTATTATATTTCTATCCCAAAGATAACACTCCCGGTTGTACTGCCGAAGCATGTAGCTTTAGTAGGGGGTATGTAGAATTGCAAAAAGCCGGCTTTGAAGTAATAGGAGTAAGTAAAGATAGTGTTGCTTCTCATCGCAAATTTGCCGATAAATATTCATTGCCTTTTACGTTAATTGCAGATACTGATTTAAGTTTAAATCAAGCATTTGGAGTGTGGCAAGAAAAGAAAATGTGTGGCAGAGTATATATGGGAACTATGCGAACAACATTTGTTGCGGATGAAAATGGAGTAATTACTCATATTATTAAAAAGGTTAACACTAAAGATGCTGCCAATCAAATTCTGAATGAGATAAAATAATTTATAAAATAATGAAACTCGTGAATTATATTGGTTCACGAGTTTTTTATGTTTAGAACGCTTCTCCGATTGCAAATAGAAGTCCCGATGTGTGTTTGCCAAATCCGTAATCAATACGGATATTAACGTTGTGTTTAAATTCGAAACGCAAGCCTACTCCATAATTATAAAGCCATTCGGGTTTGTTATAAGAGTCGCGAATGTTTTCAATGTCGGAGAATGAAAATAATGTTGCTCCGCCACCCCATACAACAAAGCCTAATCGCTTCCATACTCGTTGACGATATTCAATTTGAGAGGTGATTTGGTTATTGTCGATTGTTGACCCCATATAATATCCTCGCATACGAATTCCATCAGAAGCAATCATCTCGCGCATAGTCCATGGGGTATTATCACTATTAATTTTTGCGTACCAGTCTATTGCTAATACCGATCCTTTCCACATCTTAAAATATCCGTTAGCGATAAAGTTATGGCTGTGAAAAGTAGTGTGCGCATTACCTGCAAATTGAGGATAAATCATGGGTTTATAGGCTAAATGTATCCCTCTTGTAGGGGTGACAAGATTGTCGCGTGTATCATATTCAAATGATAGCCCTAAGCCTGTAACAAAGTATTGATTTCTATCGCCAAGTAAATATTCCGGATTTCTTACGTTGATAGCATCGGTATAATCTGTTCGTGCCTGAAAACCTGCATAAAAGTTGCGATTAACCTTATATATATATTCTGCTTGAAAGTCGATTTGTCGACGGTCATATTGTGATTTAGGATTTCTCGCAGTCTCTTCTGCTGTGATGCCCCAAAAATCAAGACGTTTACGATACAATTCGGCTTTATAAGTCAACCTTGACCTATGGTCGGGAAATAAATGATTCCCTTTCATTGTTAACACGAAGAATCCGTTGTATGAGGCGTTTAGCGAAGCAAAGAAGTCAGAAGGTTGCATTGTTGAATCATTGCGATTAACACGATAGAGCCCTGTCATAGCTCCACCTATTCCAAAACCGGCTTCGCGAGTATAAGAGGGGACAACGCCAAACCCGACATCGAATTTCTTCTCGTGAGTGCGATCTACATTTCCTTTCATCAATGAATTGATGTATTTTTTTGCCCAATCAGGAGCTTTACTTAGAAAGCCGAGAGAGTCGGGAAATTCAGTTGGCGATTTCTCTTCTTCAAATGGGAGTGGTGCAGGTTTTACATAGAATGCCCCTTGTATCACTTCGTGATTAGAGCGAATTGAATCAACTCTCTCAGTTGAAAATATATTCATTTGGGAGAAAACTGAAAAGAGTAGAATCGTAAGTATAAATCTCTTAAAAAGCATGTTAAATTAAAAAAACGGTGCAAAGGTAATAATTTACTTAAACCAATCAAATAGAAAAGCTATGCTTTTGGTAAAATAGCACAGCTTTTCAGTATTTTTTGCATAATTATTTATTGCTTAGGCAATGGTGGCATATTGGCTGGATAGTCATTCTTTGGGGAATTATCTGCCTCATTAGTTTGTTCATTATTAAGGTTGGATTCGGTGCTATTATCACATTTTTCCTCTGTTTCAGAGATGTCATTAACTTCCGCTTCTTTTGCAGCAAGTATCTCATCGGTGCGTGATGTCCATTGGCGTTTGCCAAAAATCTTTTCAACATCTTCAGTAAAAATCACCTCACGACTAATTAATATGTCGGCTAGTTCTTTATGCCCCTTAGCATATTCTTGGAGCATTTTTTTTGCGCGATTGTATTGTTCGTCGATAATTCGTGACACTTCCTCGTCAATAATCCTTGCACGGTCATCACTGAAAGGCTTATTTAGTCCATATTCTTGTCCTGATGAATCGTAATAACTGATGTTGGGGAGTTTGTCGCTCATGCCATAATAAACGACCATTGCATATGCTTGTTTTGTAACTCGTTCAAGGTCGTTGGCTGCACCGGTTGAAATATGGCCAAGAAATAATTCTTCGGCAGCTCTACCGGCAAGAAGTGAACAAATATCATCGAGAATAGCTTGAGATGGAGTTATTTGTCGTTCTTCGGGTAGGTACCATGCCGCACCTAATGCTTTTCCACGAGGCACAATTGTAACCTTAATCAATGGGTTGGCGTATTGTAGATGCCATGATACTGTGGCATGTCCTGCTTCATGTATAGCAATAGCCTTTTTCTCTTCATCGGTGGTGATTTTAGAGCGTTTTTCCAACCCACCAATGATACGATCAACTGCATCGATGAAGTCTTGTCGATCCACTGCCGATTTGTTTTGTCGGGCTGCAATAAGAGCTGCTTCGTTACATACGTTTGCGATGTCAGCTCCAGAGAACCCGGGTGTTTGACGAGCAAGCAAATCAACATCAACACTAGAGTCAATTTTGATGTTGCGAAGGTGTACTTTGAATATTGCTACACGGTCATTTAAGTCGGGTAGTTCTACATATATTTGGCGGTCAAAGCGCCCCGCTCGTAATAATGCTTTATCAAGAATGTCGGCACGGTTTGTAGCAGCAAGGATAATAACCCCGCTATTGGTGCCAAATCCGTCCATTTCTGTAAGTAATTGGTTGAGAGTGTTTTCTCGTTCATCATTAGAACTCATGCTTGGACTTTTGCCACGGGCGCGCCCAACTGTATCAATCTCATCGATAAATACTATACATGGAGCTTTCTCTTTAGCTTGACGGAATAGGTCGCGCACACGCGAAGCTCCTACACCAACAAACATTTCAGTAAAATCAGAACCAGACATATAGAAGAATGGAACATTCGCTTCTCCTGCGACAGCTTTGGCTAAAAGTGTTTTACCTGTTCCTGGAGGGCCAACGAGTAGTGCTCCTTTGGGTATTTTACCTCCAAGTTGGGTGTAACGTTTAGGATTTTTAAGGAACTCAACTATTTCTTCTATTTCGGTTTTTGCTTCGGCCAATCCTGCTACATCGTTAAAGTTTACTTTAACCGAACTATCCTTGTCGAATATTTGGGCTTTAGATTTTCCTACATTGAAAATACCTCCAGCACCACCGGCACCACCTCCATTCATGCGACGCATCATGAAAATCCAAAATGCAACTAATAAGATAATTGGACCTATTGACCAAAGAATTTTGCTAAAACCGCTTTCTAATTCAACGCTATAAGGTGGTATTTTAATTTTCTCATTCTTTTCACATTCTTCTAAAAAATTAAGAAATGCTATTTCGCTACAATTTGTGTGTATTTTGGCTATTGCATTATTTGACTTATTTTTGTTATATTGTTCTCCAAATACTTTTGTAGCTAGAGTGTCATTTAGCACCCCTTCAACAACCTCCTCATCTTTTTTGATAGTAACTTTAATGATGCCGCTATTGTCGGTGATATATTTCTTAAATTCATTAAGTCCGACCTCTTTATCCATTGTATTCCCTTCATTATTAAGAAAATACATGCCTCCTAAGAATAACAGTATTAAAGTGTACATCCAAAAGAGGTTGAATTTAAATATTGGTCGTTTGGGTTTATTTGTTAATGGTGAATTTGCCATATTTTATATGTTATTATAAATTAAGAAAGAGTTTAATCTAAGTCGGGGATATGAGTAATTTTAGCGTCATTCCATAACTCTTCTAAGTTGTATAGCTGACGATACTCGGGTAGGAATACGTGAACAAGCGTTTCTCCATAATCAATCACAATCCATTGTGAATTTTGATAGCCATCATAGTTATATGGTTTAATTCCTGCTTGTTCATGGAGATACTCTCTTATACTATCGGCTATAGCACTAACTTGCATAGTTGAAGAGCCTTCGCATATAATAAATCGTTGAGATGCCGCTGATTCAATATGGCTAAGGTCGACAATTGATATTCCTCGACCTTTGCGTTCTTGTATTCCTTCGGTTATTAATTGTGTTATATTTGCAGTTTCTGTCATTTTTTGTTATTTCTATTGTTATTTAGTGCAAAAGTAGTCAAATTTCACTATTCTCGTATTCTCGTTTAATTAAAGTTAATGTTTATACTACTTTTACAACAAATAATGTGCCAAAAAGGTCAATTTTTTTAATTTATTCATATCTCATTGTTTGAGCCGGGCTTATTCGTGACACTAGATATGATGGGAGAATCAATATTAAACTTGCAATTGCAATTACTGCTACGTTTAATAATATAATATGTGTCCAATTTATTTCTACCGGAACATGATTTAGATAATATGCCTCGGGATTTAAAGGAATGAGATGATATTTTTGTTGTAATAACAAAAATGAGATTGATAATAGATTACCTATAAGCATACCTCTCAACACTAATCGTTGAGCCATGTGTATAAATACATGTCGCACTTGAGTGTTAGTCGCTCCTAATGCTTTTAGTAATCCAATTGTTTTAACTCTTTCCAGTATTATGATGAACAAACATGAAATTAATGTGAATCCTGCAACACAGCCCATAAGTGCTAATATTACAATCACATTCGTGTCAAGCAAATCAAGCCAGTTAAAATACATAGCTCCAGTATGAAGAACGTTGTCGATGTAATATAATTTTTCGAGCTTTCCGGTATATGTTGCTTCATTTATCGCACTATGTAATGATATAGATAGATTGGTTATGTCATCATTGTTTAGATTATTGATTGTTATCGATGTGCCACTTAGTGAGTCGAGGCGTGCAATACGTTGAAGTGTTGGAAGAGATGCGTAGGCTATAATCTTGTCATATTCGCCAAAGTTGCTATTGTAAATCCCTGAAATCTCAAATTTGCGAGCCCGAATATTGTTATCGGTGAAAAAATAGGTGTTAATTTTATCACCTATTTTAATGTCAAGTGAGGAGGCTGTGTTACTTGATATGACAATTTTGTTTTTGCAGCTGTCGTTGCTGTAATCGGGTATCACTCCTTCTATGAGATTGCTATTTATGAAGGATAGATTGCTATTTGCATCTATGCCTTTAAATATTAATCCTGCAAAATTGTCTTCTGTTTTCATTACACCGGGTTGGTCAACGGTTAATGATATGGTGTATTTTGCGCTATCATTTAAAGACGTATTTATGATGTGGCGTAGTGTGTCATTGAGTTTTATTGATAGGTCACTACTGTCACGAACTGTCATTGGCGGATTTATTGTTATTTGTGAATCAAATCCACAAACTTTGTCTTTTATCTCATTCTTAAATCCGTGTACAACACATAATGTCAACACCATTACAAAAATTGCGATGGCAACACCTGAGACTGCAATAATAGAACTCGATGAACTTGTGTGGCGTTTGCTACCTTTGAGTTGCAGCTTGCGAGCTATAAATAATGCTATATTCATTATATAGTACGACCCGGATATACTTTTAATGCCTCAGCAAGTACTTTTAGAGCTTTGGCAAGGTCTTCTTTTTTTAATACATATGCAACACGAACTTCGTTGCGTCCAACTCCCTCGCTGGTATAAAACCCTGATGCAGGAGCCATGAACACAGTTTGACCTTCATATTCAAATTCGCGTAGACACCATTCACAAAACTTATCTGCATCATCAACTGGTAGTGACACAACGGTGTAAAACGCTCCCATAGGAATAGGGGAGTAACACCCTGGTATCTTATTTAATCCATCAATTAAATATTTTCGACGTTCGACATATTCGTTATATGTCATTAACATATAATCGGTGCTGGCGTCGATAGATGCTTCTGCCACGATTTGACCTAGTAAAGGTGGGCTCAAGCGTGCTTGGCAAAATTTCATCACGTTTTTCTTTAGCTCTTTGTGTTTGGTGATGATTGCGCCAATACGAATGCCACATTCGCTATATCGCTTTGATACAGAGTCAATCAATACAACTTGTTCTTCTATTCCGGGAAGGTGGAATGCTGAAATATATGGTGCACCGGTGTAGCAAAATTCGCGATAAACCTCATCTGAGAATAAGAAGAGGTCATATTTTTTTACAATATCGCGTATTTGGTTCATCTCTTTTTGTGTATAGAGATAGCCGGTAGGGTTGTTGGGGTTGCAAATCAATATCCCTTTAGTACGAGGTGTGATTAACGCTTCAAACTTTTCTACAGGAGGAAGCGCAAACCCTTCATCAATGCTTGAAGGCACAGTTACAATCTTGGCTCCTGCCGAAATTGCGAAAGCCATATAGTTGGCATATGCAGGTTCGGGAACAATAATTTCATCACCGGGGTCAAGGCATGCCATGAATGCAAATAACACAGCTTCGCTACCACCTGTGGTAACGATGATGTCATCAACGTCAACTTCGATATTAAAACGTTTGTAATATGTAGCTAACTTTTGTCGAAGAGAAAGTAATCCTTCTGATGGGCTATATTCTAATGTTGTGCGTTCTATATGTTTCAACGCCTCAAGACCTTCTTGGGGGGAAGGTAGGTCGGGTTGTCCGATATTTAGATGATACACTTTCACACCTCGTGCCTTTGCTGCATTTGATAGAGGCACCAGTTTGCGAATTGGTGATGCAGGCATTATCTGCCCACGTTGTGATATACTAGGCATTTTATAAAAACGTTTTTATTCTAAAATAAATGTAGCGTTTGCTACCAATTTGCAAAGTTAATGCAAAACCACATAAAATAAAAGCTAATTACCATTTTTTCGCAAAAAAACAAATTTCTTATTTTGCGTTTAAGTATATTAATATTGTCTGTTTGTTCTCTACAAAAATAAAATAACCTCAAATGTTATGAAAGCATTTGAGGTTATTTGTTTTTATCGTTTTTTGTTTCTTTTGAGGAAAATTCAGTCTATTTTGTTGCTTTTATTGCACGGATTGTTTGACCATGATACCTTAATTCTTTGTCTATTTTAGTCTTTCCTTTTGAAATAATAAGAGATATTGCGTTAAAGCCATTATCATCAGTTGAACTCCAGTAAAAACCATTTATCTCTTGATTGCATAATAAGGGGTCACAATAGCCTGTTGCCGGTAAAAAAATACTATTGCCGTTTGGTCCGGTTAATTTGAAACCATTAGCACCATTATATGTAATCCATTCCCATTTGCAGTTATCGACTAACTCTTTGAAGTCATTTTGGTTAGGCATTTTCCACGCATCTCCTAGCACTTTTGTTGCTACATCGTATTCGGTGCCACTAATATCGTTGCCAATCAATGTTCCTAAGTGTTTGTATCCTTTTCTTGGGAAACTATCTTTTTTTTCAACTTCGCCCCATGCGAAATGGTCGCCATATTTTTCGGGTGAATCAGCTCCAACATTACATGATGCCCAAATGTTACCGCTTGGCAGCCCCAAATCAATTTCAGTTCCTGATGTGATTTCAATTTTGGTGTCTTTAGGCGTTTCTGACTTGTTTCCGCCACATGATGCTAAGTTAATACCGATGGCAACAAGTGTAACTAGTGTAAAGATGTAATACAATTTTTTCATGTTAAAAAACTTTAGTTATTGTCTTCTCAAAATATTTACATTTAAGTAATATTATATTTACTCGATGCAAAAATAGAAATAAAAATTAGATAAATCATAAATTCCACAAATATTAACTATATAATCATGTTATGTTTTATTCATTAAAATGTTAATGTTAAAATATAATTTTTGTTTATGAGTTGTGTTCCATGTGATTAACACCTTTATTTAAATTTAAGTAGATTTATAGTGGTTGATTATGGTTTATTTGTGTTAACTTTGCAACCAGTATGATTTATCCCGATAGTTTTGAGAAAAAAATAGGATTTGCCTCGGTGCGTGATATGGTTTCTGCACATTGTTGCTCCACTCTTGGTAGTGAATATTGTCAAAAGATGATGTTTTCTACTGATTTTGATGTTGTAAAGCGTCAATTGACCTCTACCAGTGAGATGAAGTCAATTATAGCAAGTGATGAAACCTTTCCTTTAGAGAATGTTTATGATGTTAATAGTCAATTGCGCAATCTTAGGGTGCCTGGTTCATTTATTCCTGCTACTGATTTGTTGCGAATACGACAATCTCTTGCTTCTATTACCGCGATTTCAAATTTCTTTGCAAAACAATGTAATGAAGAAGGTGTAAGCCCTTATCCCGAACTCAATCAATTGTCACTCACTTTGATTTCGTTTCCATTTATTGTTTCAATAATCGATCGTGTTGTAGATAAGTTTGGTAATGTCAAAGATAATGCTTCGCCCGAGTTGGCCGAAATTCGCAAAGCCTTGCTATCAATGAATGGAACAATAAATGCGGCAATGCGACGTGTAATTTCTCGCGCAACAAAAGAGGGATTTATCGATAGTGATACTACGCCATCGGTTCGTGATGGAAGATTGGTTATCCCTGTTTCGCCTATGTATAAGCGAAAAATTAATGGTATAGTTCATGATGAATCGGCATCGGGTAAAACAGTTTTTATTGAGCCCGCTGAGATTGTAGAGGCAAATAATCGCGTGCGTGAGTTGCAGATGGATGAACGTCGTGAAATCACTCGCATTCTCACATCTATAGCTGATGAAATGCGCCCTCATATCGATGAAATGCTTGTTAGTTATTCAGTATTGGGCGAATTTGACTTTATTCATGCCAAGGCATTGTTTGCGTTAGATGTTGGAGGAGAATTACCATCGCTAAGTGACGACCCAGAAGTGGAGTGGTATCATGCATGTCATCCTGTTTTGCTTCACACTCTTGCGCGTCAGGGAAAAGAAATTGTTCCGCTCGACATCAAACTTACTCCTGAAAGTCGACTTTTAATAATCTCGGGACCCAATGCCGGGGGTAAGTCGGTGTGTCTTAAAACTGTGGGTACGGTTCAATATATGGCTCAGTGTGGTTTGTTGCCCCCATTATATGAAAATTCTCATATCGGCATTTTTGATGACATTTTTATAGATATAGGTGATGACCAATCACTGGAAGATGATTTGAGTACATATAGCTCTCATCTTAAGAATATGAAGCATTTTGTGGCCAAAGGTCGTAAATCTTCATTGGTTCTAATCGATGAATTTGGAGGAGGAACCGAACCACAAATTGGAGGAGCTATAGCACAAGCAATCTTGAAAGTCTTTAATGATAAAGAAATGTGGGGTGTTATCACAACACACTATCAAAATCTTAAGCATTTTGCTGAAGATACCCCAGGTCTCATCAATGGCTCTATGCTTTATGACCGTCATTTGATGCAACCTCAGTTTAAATTATCGATTGGAAATCCGGGTAGCTCATTCGCTGTTGAAATTGCACGCAAAATTGGTCTCCCAAGTGAAATTATTGCCAATGCCGAGGAGATTGTTGGAAGCGATTACATCAATCTTGACAAATATTTACTCGACATTACACGTGATAAACGTTATTGGGAAAATAAGCGCACATCAATTCGTCAGAAAGAGAAAAAGTTAGAACTTTTGCTCGAAAAATATGAAAGTGAAGCAGCTCAATTACGTGAGAAACGTCGTGAAATAATTAGCGAGGCTCGTGATGAGGCAAAAAGAATTCTCGATAGCAGTAATGCTTCAATCGAACGAACTATTCATGAAATAAAACGCGCTCAAGCCGAAAAAGAACGTACTATCGAAGCTCGTCGACGTCTTCAAGAGGAGAAAAAACAATTGTCAAAAGATGATGATACCAAAGTAGAACATCCTCTTCTTAAAAAAGTGCCTAAGAGTAAAAAGAAAAAAACTCAACAACCAGTCAGAAGTATGTCAGAACCCATTGCTGTGGGTGATAATGTGAAGATGGATGGACAATCTACTGTTGGCACTGTAATGGAGATAAATGGTAAGAATGCCCTTGTCGCATTTGGTATGTTGAAAACCACAGTTAAAGTTGATAGATTAAAACGCACTATTGCTCAACCCCAATCAGGTGCAAAGAAAGCTTCATTTATTAGTGCATCAACTACCGATAAATTACGTGATCGTCAACTAAATTTTAAACAAGAGATTGATGTTCGTGGTATGCGTGTCGATGAGGCGGTTCAAGCTATTACATATTTCATTGACGATGCCATTCAGTTTAATGCAAAACAGGTAAGAATACTTCATGGAACGGGAACCGGTGCTTTGCGTCAATACTTGCGTCAATACCTTGACTCGGTTAATGGTGTAAAATCATATCGAGACGAACACGTGCAGATGGGTGGAGCAGGAATCACTGTTGTGACATTAGAATAATGATGCAATCTGATATATTGCAAAAGCTGCTACCCATGCCACTATAGTGTTGTATAACACGGCAAAAATGCCATATTTCCAACTTTCCGATTCTTTCACAATCGCAGTGATAGAGGCTATACATGGGCAATATAACAATATAAACACCATAAAACTCAATGCCGATGCGTGGTTAAAATCAGGTTCACCTGTTGTTGGTGATGGCGCTGTGATGCGTGCTGACAAGCTAGACTCTTCAGCATCGTTTTCAACACTATAATCAGAGTATAGGACTCCCATTGTTGATACTACGATTTCTTTAGCCGGCAATCCTGCAAGGGCAGCTACTGATGCACGCCAATGAAAACCAAGGGGTTCCATCACCGGATTTATTGCTTTACCCATCATTTCGAGATAGGAGTCGGTTTGAAGATTTATAGTTGCTTCATCTTTTACTTGGTTCATATTTTGTTCCGCTACGTCATTGTGTAAGGGAAAATAGTTTAAAGCCCACACAATTATGCTTGCAAACAAAATTATGCCACCCATTTTTTTGAGATACTGTTGTCCTTTGCTCCAAGTGTGGCTAATCGACATTTTAAACGAAGGTAGTCGGTAGGGGGGCAACTCCATCACAAAAGGTGTTTCATCGGCCTTGAAATGGAAACGCCGTAGTATCTTTGCCGTTATAACGGCAACGGTTATGCCTAAGAAATACATGGAAAAGAATGCAATAGCTGCATTCTCTTTAAAAAATGTCGAAACAAGTAATACATATATAGGCAACCTAGCTGAACACGACATAAATGGATTTATTAATATCGTAATCAGTCTACTGCTACGGCTCTCGATTGAACGTGATGCGATTATGGCAGGGACATTGCAGCCAAATCCCATCACCAAGGGAATGAACGATTTGCCATGAAGACCTATGCGATGCATCAGTTTGTCCATGATGAAAGCAGCTCGAGCCATATATCCCGAATCTTCCATAAATGAGATAAAGAAGTATAGAATCAAGATGTTTGGTAAGAATACTATAACCCCACCAACACCGCCTATCACACCATCTTTTATTAAATCTTTTAGTGGCCCCGGCGACATTAGAGTGTCTACCCATGACGACAACCAACCTACACCGGCATCAATCCACTGCATGGGGTATGAGCCTACTTCAAATGTAGCCCAAAATATACAAAACATTATGAGCAGGAACAAAGGAAAACCAAACAATCGATTTGTGACAAGAGCATCAATCATTTGCGTCTTGCGTGTAATGTCGTTTTCATTTTCGGTCTTTGTTTCGGCCAACGCCCCTGCAATGAATCCATATTTTTGATTTGCAATGAGTGATGTGACATCTTCCCCGCGGAGCATTTCAATACGCTTCAATTCTCTGTCACGTAATGAAATCAGTCTCTCATATTCGGGAGATACTTTAAGCAGAGTTTCCACTTCGCTATCTTGTTCAAGCAACTTTATTGCTAAATAGCGAGGTGAGAATTGCTGTTCGATTTTGTGGTCTTTCTTGATTTCGTCTTTGAGAACCTTTACACTTTGTTCTATATCGTTGCCAAGGCTTACATGGATGTGTCTTACCGTCTCATTTCGACCTTCGTACACTTCAATCGCTTTTTCAAACAATTCCTCTATACCTTTCCCCGATGTGGATACGGTGGGGACGATAGGAACACCAATCATATTCCCCAACATTTCATAGTCAAGTGATACCCCCGATTTATTTAACTCGTCATACATGTTGAGAGCAATAACCATACTACGGTCCATATCGATTAACTCAGTGGTGAGATATAGATTGCGTTCAAGGTTAGAGCCGTCTACAACATTTATTATTATGTCGGGTATTTCTTCCTTTAAATACTTGCGAACATATAATTCCTCGGGGGAATATGCCGACAGAGAATAGGTGCCCGGTAAGTCTACAATATTAAATTTGTAGCCGCCATATTCAAATTTACCTTTCTTGGCATCAACCGTTACACCGCTATAGTTTCCCACATGCTCATGTGTTCCTGCTGCAATGTTAAATAGAGATGTTTTACCGCAATTAGGATTGCCTATTAATGCAATGTTGATAGTGTGACGCAAACCGCTATATTCCTTTGAAAACTCATCGGTTTCATCGATAACATTCAAGTGGGCTATATCGTCAATTTTATCGGCATCGGCAATGGGAATAATCTCAACAAGATTGGCTTCACTTAATCGTAACGACACTTCATAGCCCATGAGAGTATACTTCACGGGATCTTTCAACGGTGCGCTCATGAGTGATGTGATTTTGCGCCCTTTCACAAAACCCATTTCAATCACTCGCTTGCGGAATGCGCCGTGACCTAAAATCTTCACGATAACACCCGATTCTCCCGGATTTAACTCTGACAATCTCATTGAGTACTATTTTTGAGAGTGCAAATATCCGAAAAAACTCGCTAAAAAAGAAAATTATTGCCTCTTTTATTTATAATCAATCCAATCAACAACATTTTTTAACTATTATCAATGACTAAAGATTAATTAATATGTGAAATTTATAGAAATTCACAATAGTTGTATTAAGGATATAGATTTATTCTATTGAGCTATAAATTTTATCGTTTGGTGATTATGAAATTAGTCCTTAACTTTGTTGTGTCAATAAGAAATATTAATCAAAAAACGTATAATTATGGCTACAAAATTTTATAAGTGCAATCATTGTGGAAATGTAATAGTTAAAGTTGTCGATGCAGGTGTGCTTGTAGTGTGCTGTGGACAAATGATGGAGGAATTAATCCCTAATACAGTTGATGCTAGCGGCGAAAAACATGTGCCGGTTGTTACTATGCTTGATGGAAATCGATTGAAGGTAGATGTTGGCAGCGTAGCTCACCCAATGCAACCTGAGCATCACATCGCTTTTATATATGTTGAAACCGAAAACGGAGGGGTTCAAGTAACCCTAAAAGATAAACCCGAAGCAGTGGTATGCTTTGGTGATGAAAAACCAATAGCAGTATATGAATATTGCAATCTACATGGCTTGTGGAAAACAGAACTATAATTTTTTTTTAAATAGTGTAAATATAGTAGCATCTTTGGTTAAGGTGCTACTTTTTTTTAAAAGGTTTATTCTTTGTGGAAAATTTAAGCTATCTTTGTGTGTAGATACTAACAATTAACCTTAGATTTGTTTTATGAAATTTATTAAATTGTTGCGTCATGTAATGATTGGCGTATTTTTAATTGGTGGAGTATCAGTGGTTAATGCTCAAGAGAGTGAGCTTGTCTTATCGCGTGATTACGCTTATTCTGATGAAGTATATTCAGGATATGGAACTATTAGCGGAGCCGGAAAGGTTTATATGGTGATAGATTTTGGGGGGATTTTCCTTCAGGTAAATATTATTATATAAAAACCAATAAAAACCGGAAAAATAAAGCGTGGATTTATTTGACAGGTTCATGGGACGAATATGGTACAATTACACTTTGGGAACATGGTAATAGTAGTAAAAATGGTCAATTCGTAGGAGATTACTATAGGGGAACTTTTAAAGGCACATTCTATCGTAATGATGGTCGACGATTTACTTTTAATATTAGCCTAAGAGATTAAAAAATGTAAATATTTATATTAACTTTAAATGAGTAAATTATGAAAACTATTAAATTTTTTCGCTATGTAATTATGTGCGTGTTTATATTAATTGGACTGCAATATTCAAATGCACAAGAAAATGATATAATGCAAGGTTCACCTGAAAGGGATTACTGTTATGGGGGAGATGTATATGCTGGATATGGAACTATTAGCGGAGCCGGTAAAGTATATATGGTAATAGAAATTGTTGGGGATTATATTTCAGGAAAATATTATTATGTAAAGACTAACAAAAATAGAAAAAATAAAGCATGGATTTATTTGGATGGCACTTGGGGATATGATGGTACAATAAATTTGACAGAAGAAGGTTATAGTAATAAAAATGGTACTTTTGTAGGTAGATTTGTTAAATCTGGGGCATTTAAGGGGACTTTTTATCGTAATGATGGAAAGCGATTTTCTTTTAACATAAATCTAAAATAATATAGTGAATATTAATAACGAGTGGACGCATCAAACAAAATGCGTCCACTCGTTGTATTTTAGAAACTGAATTGTGTCATTAGGCAAGCTCGTCGAGCCCAATTACTTTCGCCGTTGAAATTGGTACGTTTGCCAAAGTTTACCTCGGCAGCCACTTCAAAGCGTGGCGTTATATCCCAAAACACGTTGAATGCACTGTATAATCCATATTTATATGTGTCACCCGATACTTTGTATTTAGGCAACAATCGTTCTTGCCCGAATGTCGCAGTTGCAAATAAATTGGGGCGGAAGTTATATTGAACAGCACCATACCACGCAAATGATTCTGGAGCATACATCTCGCCGGGAGTGTTGGGGTTGTTAATCAAGTCGTAATTGCCCATAATGAGGTCACCGGTTAGGCTTCCATAGCCTCGACCAATGTTGGCAGTGGCATATAGTGTGAGCGGTTTTGCTGGGCGTGACACCGAGCTAAGTTGCAATCCCCAGCCAAGCTCTCTTTCATTTGAGCCTATTGTGATGTCGTGATAGGGGAGTACTCTTAATATCCCAGATAGGCGAATATGTTGATTTGTGCCCCATTGATATTGTCCGAATGTGGCAACGTTAGGTGCCCAATCATCAACTTTACTTGTAGTAACGTTGTCATATCCCACTTGCGATTGAGGAGTTTCAACCGATGCTGCAATTGTCCAGTTTTTGTCAAACGAGTGCATCCACCTCAACAACACAGCAGTTGTTTGCACTTCGGCTTGTGGCCCTTGGGCATCGATTAACATGGGAAATGCTGCCGGGTCGCCAAATGTGGAGTTGGCATAACCTATGGTCCAATCGTTTACAGTAGCGTAGGCTTTCTTAAGTTTCATTCCCACTTGGTTATATCCGTCAAAGTTTGTTTCGATATAAAGTTGATAATCACCTAATTTGTGATTGTTTCCTATTACCCGAAAATATAAAGCTGTTCCTGCCGGGGTTGTTGAGATTTTCTTGCGGGCGATATCGTTGCGTGGGACTGAAATTGCATAAGGGATAAAGCCATTGTATGGAATAACACCTCCCCAGTCATACCAACCTCTCATTCTCACAACACCTCCTATACCCATCGCAAATTTACTATCCTTGCTCATAAACATAAAATAAGGAGCTCTGGGGTCTTGAAGATGGCGGAATTGGTCGATGTAAAATTTGTCGAGCATAGCCTTTACTGAGTCCTCATGAGGATTGTCTCCGTCACCTATAAAAGTGATGCGATGACTTTGTTTCAAACTATCGATTTGACTATCGGTTTGATGTTGCCCATTGGCTGTAATACCTACCGCCAATAGCAATGTTGCAGTTAAATAAATCGTTTTCATACCCTGTATATTATTTTACTAAAATTCCCTACAACGATAACAACAATCCACACCACAATAAGTTCTATTACTAGAAAGTTGATAGTAGTTAGTAACTAGAAGATAGTTGAGAATATACCGTCACTACAAATGATATATATGTCTGTCGACATGTCGGCCCCCCCCTTCGGTGCAAGCGCCTCGTTCCCCCATTTTCTGCGAAAACAGAGGGATAGTTGCTTTAATTAATTCATAATGCCTATTTAGTGCGGAACTTCTTTAATACGCAGTGCGGAATAATTCCTCTAAATTCTCAATTTACTACTCTCAACTCTTTTAGAAAGGATTGTGGTTGACTTTATTTTCTTTTTCGAAAGGGTCAGAGTTTACGTTTTTTTCTGATGCTTTATTGTATTTGCTGGTTTGTTAGGTGCTTTATTTATAGTAACTTTGTCGTTA
Organism: Muribaculaceae bacterium; assembly: GCA_045576735.1. GTDB lineage: Bacteria > Bacteroidota > Bacteroidia > Bacteroidales > Muribaculaceae > RGIG4079. The sequence goes on along the minus strand of JAZNGZ010000074.1, from coordinate 23,129 downwards.
GTAGTAGCTTTTTTATTAGTTGTACTTGTAGTTGTTGTGTTTGTTGCCTCCTTTGTTGATTGTTGTTTATAGGCTTTTGTTGTATTTCCTTTGTTATTTTTATGGGGCTTGGTACGAGAGGTCTCAAGTTGAGGAGCCGACTCTGTTGTCGGGGATTGATTTGAGTAGGTCGCGATATCGTTTGTTGCAGTGTCGGAGGGCGCTTCTTTTGTTGGGGATGTCGTTGAGGTGTCAGTTTTTTCTTCCTGACATCTTGGTAGGTATTCGTATTGGTTGTGTCGGTAACATTTGTTGGTTCGAGCTCAATAGTAGCCTTATTATTGGGTTTGTTGATGAATAGGTATGCAGCTATTGCACCGATGACGATTATCGTCACCAAAACGGCTAATATTGATTTTTTGTTTGTGTTATCCTTTTTTTGAGTGACTGTTTGGGTTTTGGTAGGCTTGGTTCCTACCTCTTTAGCGTCTGCAGTCTTCTCGCTATTTTGGCTAGGAGCGGTGTTGTACAATTTGTTTGTTGTGACAGTGGTAACCGATGCAGCTGTTTTACGACGTTGTTCCTCCTCTTGCTTGCGACGTTTTTCGTTTTCTTTGCGTTGCAATTCTTCAGCTTTCACGTCGATTGTAGCGCCTTTAATGGCGCGACGCAATTGGTCAACCGTTGCAAGTCGCATCGCGCTAGCTAATTTTGTGGCTTGCCAAATAGCACTTTGCATCTCGGGAGATATGCCGGCTATTGCCGGTAGTTTGCCGTTATTGTTTATTATTTCGGAAGGTAAGAGGGGCTTTTTGCTTGATAGTAAGTGGTATAGAGTTGTGCCTATGGCATATATATCGCTGAATGTTCCTAGGTCTTTTACCGTTTTATCGACATTTGCTCTAATGGCGCGTAGCCCGGTGTGTAGGCCAATGAGGTTGAAAGGCTTAAACTGTTTCCGTCGGCATCGCCAAATACCTTTCTGGTCCCAAAGTCAATTAAGATTGCATTGCCTTGATTGTCAATCATTATGTTTTCCGGCTTGATGTCAAGGTGTAGTAATCCGTTGTCATGCACATACTCAAGAGCGTCAAGAATGGGGTTGATTATGCGCAAAGCTTCTGCTTCGGAAATCGGCATTTTTTTGCGCGACAAAGGGTTGCCCTCTATATAGTTCATGACAAAATAGGCCGTGCCGTTTGCTTCAATCACGTCCGACACCTTCACGATGTTGGGGTGCGACAAAGCTTTGAGACGATTGGCCTCTTCGAGGAACTTGCGACGATGAGTATTGAATGTGGGTGTGTTTGTTTTGTTAATTGAAAACAGAAAGTGAATCTTTTCGCGGTTGCATATCTCCTTTATAAATAGTTCTTTAATAGCTACATGGCGACCGGTGGAGCAGTCTAACGCTTCGTAGGTGATGCCGAATCCACCCGATGATATATATCGCAATATCTCATATCGTTTTTTGATTTTAGTACCTACACTAAGGCAATATTGTGGAATTTATACCATGTAGTAACTGTTTAAAGAATTATATACTTGCAAAGGTAAGCATTATTTTGTAGTAGCCCAATTTTCGGCGTTTTATTCGTGGGATTTAAAGAAATTCTCTTAAAGGAATTTTGTTTCATTTTTTAAACAAAATAAATTAAAGGGGTGTTATAAAGGCAAAACCAAAATTTAAGTATAACTAAAATATTTTGAGATTATGAAAAATGATTGTGCAAACTTCTGGGGATATACTCGCTGGTGGTGGGTGATTTTATTAGTGGGTATATTGATGGTTATTGCCGGATTTGCTTATTGGGTTTTCCCGATAATAGGCTATGAAGTGGTGTCGATGCTCTTTGGGTGGTTACTGATAGTTGCCGGTGTGGTGTATTTGACCGCATCATTTAGTATTAATCATCCTAAAGGTTGGGGGTGGTGGCTGATTGGAGGTGTGTTAAATATCTTTTTGGGGTTTATGCTAGTACGCAGTGTGGTTTTAAGTGCATTTGTGCTTCCTTTTGTATTTGCATTAGTATTTTTCTATTGGGGAGTCAATGCAATGGTAGGAGCTATAATGGCACGAAAACGTCGCTATTGGTGGATAAATCTTATAAATGGGATTTTATTGCTTATAATAAGCTACTTCTTTATTGAATCGGGATTTTTTCAAGACGTTATGATGATAAGTTTATTGACCGCTGTGTCGTTTATCTATTGGGGATTTTCTATAATGATTATAGCAAACGATATGCGTCCCGAGGATAAGTGATATTAGTCGTAATAGTTTTTGTAATTGTTGCCGGAGATTATGTTATATTGTCATAATCTCTGGCAATAATGTAAAAAAACACATAATTTAATCTAAAAAATTATGATATAGTTGTAAAATGCATTATATTTGTATATTGATTAAACTTTTGTTTGATTTTATTGTCAGAAGAATATAATAATTATATACTATATCACTATGAAAATATTAAAGTTATTTATGTTAGCATCGGCTGTGTTGATTACTCCGATAGTTTCTTATGCCGATGATTATTATGATGATGATATATATTTCGATGAGTCGAAAGCGAAAAAGAAAAAAACAGAAAAAACAACTTATGCTTATCCTCAAAGCTATTCGACAAATTCGACTTATGATTATGGCTCATCAATGCGCGATGTTGACGAGTATAACCGTCAAGGTGCCTATTATGCCACTACTGATTCAATTAAAGTTGACTCGGCAATGTTATTAGATGGATATACTTATACTAATCGTATCGAACGTTTTTATAACCCTAACATTGTATCGGGCTCGGGCGACCAAGCATTGATTGAATCTTATAGTCAAAATCAACCAATAGTTAATATTTATGTTGACGACTATTTCTATGATCCATACCCCTATGATAATTGGCGTGTGTCGGTTAACCTAGGCTGGAGTTGGGGTTGGGGCTATTATCCATCTTCATGGTATTATTCAAGCGTTTGGAATCCATATTGGACTTATTACGGATGGTATAACCCTTGGTATGATCCCTGGTATTGGGGGTATCCATGCTATGGTCACCACCATCATTATTACCCTTCTTATAGTCATGCCGGTCGTCATCATGCATCGGGCGCATTTCGTCCTCACAATTCATCGTCTCGTCCCGGTCGAAATGCAAATGTGAGCCGTCCCGGTTATAATTCAGGCCGCAATAACTCTGCTACTACTCCTTCATATGGCACTCGTCAAACTCGAGGACGGAGCAACAATGTAGGCACAACTACAAATAGCAGCCGCCCATCTACCGTTAATCAAGGTACAAGTGGCACACGTAGCAATAGAAGTGGTGTGAGCAATTCTAATCGTAGCTCAAATCGCAGTAGCGGTACTTATTCACGTCCAAGCAGTGGCTCAAATCGCAGTAGTGGCTCATACTCTCGTCCAAGTAGCGGTTCTAGTCGTAGTAGTGGCTCATATTCACGTCCAAGTAGCGGTTCAGGTCGCAGTAGTGGCGGATTCTCAGGCGGTGGTAGCCGAGGTGGCGGCGGAGGTCGTGGACGCCGTTAATCATTGTCAAAATCCCTAATAAAGTATAATAGAATATTTTCAATATATGAGAAAGATTTATTTAGCAACATTGATGTGTGCCATGCCATCATTATTAATGGCACAAAGTGCAATTGATGCTTATCAATTGTCGCAAACCGATTTAAAAGGAACAGCCCGTTTCGTGTCTATGGGGGGGGCGTTTGGCGCATTAGGTGGAGACTTGTCTACTTTAAATCAAAACCCTGCTGGTATAGGTGTTTATCGCGGTAGCGAAATAGGTGTTACATTGGATATTAATATTCAAGGAACAAAGTCAGATGCTTTTGGTTATTCGTTGAGCGAAGACCAAACCAAAGTCTATTGCCCTAACTTTGGATATGTGGGTTCAGTGAATTTAGATAGTGAGTTAATGCCTTATTTCAATTGGGGTATTTCTTATGGTCGTTCAGTATCTTTTGATCGCATTTATCGAGGTGGTATGCCATCGATTTCAACATCTATGAGTAATTATATCGCAGATTTCTCTAATGGGTATCATCCCGACGATTTGGGAATGACTAATTCTTATAACCCATATTGGGATTCAGATGCTGATTGGTTGAGTGTTCTTGCTTATAATTCTTATATGATTAATCCTATAGGTAATTCAACTGAATATCAAGGTTTGTTCCAGAATGGTACTGCCGGTGATGCTATGTTCTCAGTTCGTGAGCGTGGTTATGTAGATGAATATTCAATCAATTTTGGCGGTAACTTTGTGAATACTGTATATTGGGGTATTGGTTTAGGCATTACCGACTTGGATTATATTAATCAAACATTCTATGATGAAGAATTGTCAAATGCTCGTATCCCTACAGCTGACGGTAGCACAACAACAACCGGCGACGCATATTTTTCATTGGATAATTTTAAGCACATCAGTGGTACAGGTTATAACTTCAAAGCCGGTTTGATTTTCAAACCTGTTAATGAATTCCGTTTAGGTGTTGCAGTGCATACACCCACTTATTATGATTTGCGTCATGATTTCGATGCTATATCCGATTTTAGTTATTCATCAGGCATTGAAGGTTATGATTACACCGAGATTGCTATATTTGATTCTAAATTGCGCACACCTTGGCGCATCATGGCTAGTGCAGCAACAGTATTAGGTGGTCGTGCTATCATTAGTGCCGATTATGAGTATGTGGCTTATAACGACATGAAGGTTAAAGATGATTATGGTTACACATTTGACGATGTAGAACAAGATATAAATAACTATTATAAGGGTCAAAATATCTTCCGTGTTGGTGCTGAATTCCGTGTAACACCTAAATTTAGTGTTCGTGCAGGTTATAATTACCAAGCTAGCAATGTTAATGATGAAGCAAAAGATGGTTCGGAATACATCTATACATCAGGAACAGATCCTTCATATACGTTTGATGACAAAACACAATATATTACTTGTGGTTTGGGGTATCGCACAGGTGGTTTCTATATTGATGCTGCATATGTTCACAAAAATCGCGAAAGTGAATTCCATGCTTTCCCCGATTTTAATGGAAATGAAGCACCTAAGGCTACTATAAAAGATAATAACAATTCAATTGTGATGAGTATTGGTTATAAATTTTAATTTTTAGAAAATAAATTGTATCTTTATAGCGTAAAAGGATAGTGTTAATTATACTATCCTTTTATTGTTTTTATGAGTGAGGAGTTAAAAAATATTGACCTTGATAATGATGAGTTCCAAAATGCCTGGAAACTCATTCGTTATACCCATAGCTCGGTGTTTCTAACCGGAAAGGCCGGCACGGGTAAGTCAACTTTTTTACGTTATATCTGTTCAAAGACTAAAAAGAAATATGTTGTGCTTGCTCCTACAGGTATTGCAGCTGTAAATGTAGGAGGTCAAACGATGCATTCATTTTTTCGTATTCCTTTTAAACCATTACTCCCCGATGATCCTGATTTCGCAATCTCTCGTATTCGTGAACGTTTAAAATATCCAAAGTCATTATGTAAGCTCATTAAAAATTTGGAATTGATTATTATTGATGAGATTTCAATGGTAAGAGCCGATATTATTGACTTTATGGATAAAGTGCTGAGAGTATATTCGGGTAATATGCGTGAACCATTTGGAGGAAAACAGTTATTATTGGTGGGGGATGTGTTTCAGCTTGAACCGGTGGTTACCGGTGATATGCGCGATGTATTAAAGAAATATTATCCATCCTCATACTTTTTTAATGCTTTAATTTTTAAAGAATTTTCTCTTGTCCCCATTGAGTTGCGCAAAATATATCGGCAGAAAGACTCATACTTTATTTCAATGCTCGATCGCATAAGGGTGGGGCAAGCAACATCGAGCGACGTCGCAGTCTTAAATGCTCGCGTTAAAGAAAACTATGTGGATGACGACAGTAAGATGGTTATGCAGTTGGCTACTCGTCGTGACATGGTAGATGCTGTTAATGATGCTCGTTTAGATCAATTACCTGCTCAAGAAATAACATATGTAGGTGTAATTAAAGGTGAATTCCCCGAAAACTCTTTGCCTACGCTTCGTGAGCTAGTTCTTAAGACTGGAGCACAAGTCGTTTTTATTAAAAATGATCCTGAACGTCGTTGGGTTAATGGTACAATAGGAAAAATTCATATTGCAACCGATGAACGTGTAGAGGTAGAACTTGAAAATGGTGACCGTCATGAGGTCGAACCCGAAGTGTGGAGTAATATTGTGTATCAATATGATGAGAAAACTCATCGTGTCATAGAAAAAGAGTTGGGCTCATTTACACAATTCCCATTAAAATTGGCATGGGCTTTAACTATTCACAAAAGTCAAGGGCTTACCTTTAATAATGTGGTTATTGATATTGGTCGTGGCGCTTTTTCAAGTGGTCAATCATATGTTGCTCTTAGCCGTTGCACTAGCCTAGAAGGATTAGTGCTGAAAAGTTCGATAAATCAGCGTGATATGTTTGTTAATCCGTCAATAGTGCATTTCAGTAAAAGTTTTAACAACCCACAGCTAATAGATAGTGCTATGGAGTGGGCTAAGGCCGATAGCGCATATCAACAAGCGTCTGAAGAATTTGAACGAGGTAATTATCGAGAGGCTGTTTCTTTATTTATTGAGGGCGTTAACTATCGTAATGATTTAAATCGTAAGTCAACATCTCGGTTATTAAGTCGCAAATTAACTATAATAACTACTCTGAAGACCGAAATAGAAACATGTCATAAAACAATCGAAGCTCACAAACAAAGATTTAGAGAGTTGGCTCGAGAATATGTCCTTATGGGTGATGACTGTTTGCATGAGTCAATGGATTTTACGCCGGCACTAGCCAATTATAATAAGGCAATATCTATATGCGATGATTATATACCGGCTTGGTATGGCAAAGGTTTGGCATTGATGGATGCAGGTGATACTACTGAGGCTATTGTCGCTTTTAAAAAAGTTGTTGAATTGGATTCTGCTAATTTTAATGCCTTGTTTCAATTAGGTAATATATATAAGAAACAAGGAGATTTATATGATGCTTTGGATTGGTATTTAGTTGCGTTAAAGAATGGCGAGAAAGAAAGTTCAATTCATTCACGACTTTCCGATTTATATTATGAAATGGGAGATGAAAACATGGCTGAACATCATAAAAAATTGGCAAAGAAATATCAAAGTTATTCACGAAGTAATAAAAAAAAGAAATAAATAAATTATTTAAACTTTAGGGCAATTATAATAGTCTATAAATTGTAATAAATTAAAATGTTATAATATGAAAGTAGTTAGGTTCTTGTTTTTATTGGTTGTAATGTGTGTTGGAGGAAATGCAAATGCTCAATCATCCGATACATCTTATGATTCTCAAGCATGTGATTTAGTTGGAGATATAACATCTCCATGCAACACTGGCTCGGAGCCATTTTATCAGTTTATATCCGAGTTTTCTTCTAATCAATCATTTCGAGAAAGTCGTGTGAAATTTGATGCTGACTGCGATTTTGCAGAGGATTTTGAAGCTTCGTATAATATTGATTTCTCGGTCTATGAATTATCTCGTATCATTGAAGCTAACCCCGCAGGGTATGCTTTCTCATTAGCAACATGGCAAAATGTAACTAAAAATACTGTTACACATTTTTCGGCCGGTTGTGCTGCAAATGGAGCATTTTGTTGGGGCGTAACATATGATTTTAGACGAATTAATGGTAAATGGTATCTCGTAAATTATGAGGCCCAAGGTTAATTAAAATGTATTATCTAATTTAAATTTTATAATTATGAAGAAACTACTATTTGTAATTTCGTTATTTTCCTTTGCGTCATTAACTGTTTTTTCTCAAGAAAATTCAGATTTAGAACCTCGTTTTGATGAAACATCTAACAGCGCTATTGGGAATCCTAATTCGGCATGTAATAGCGTTAGCGAGCCATTTTATAAATTTATTTGTTCTTTCCGTGATGATGACGATTTTAGAGCAGAAAGAATTGATTTAAATGATAATATTTACATTGAGGATTTTATTACTTATGCTGATGCAGAGGATTTGTCTATTGATGACAATTTTGCCTTTTATGAAGATTCATGGGTTATCGATATAGATGAAGAAATTAGTGAGCCTGTTTTTTCTTCTTATTCAGCGTCTTGGTTTAATGTAGGCAAAAATAAAGTTTGCTATGCTCGTGGTGAAGCTTGTGACGATGGTTCAATTGATGCGGTTGTTATATATGTTTTTGAATTCAAAGGTGATAAATGGTATTTAATCAACTATTTTGAACATCGTTCATATTATGATGGAGATGATGAACAACAAGACGATGAGGAAACTGATGACGATGAAGTAGAGGTATTACTTGAAGAAGAGGATGATGAAGAAGAGGATGATGAAGAATAAATAATATTGTTTACAACAATTTACCTCTATATTATAAGAATAGTAAAGGGAGTCCCAAATAGGCTCCCTTTGCTATATATGATATCGATATGTTTTATCGAGGAAGAACGTTGACTTTTAATTTATTATAAGCACGCTCTGCTTTTTCTCGAGCAGCTTCAACCGATTCGTCAATCGCGAGTATTACGCCCATACGACGATGCCCTTTAATTTCGGGCTTGCCGAAAATGCGCATTTGTACACCTTCTTCGGCTAATACTTCCTCGAGATTATCCATCTCGATTTTGTCGGTATCTCCTTCAACTACTACCGCGCGAGATGCCGATGGCCCATAGAAGCGAATTGCAGGTACAGGAAGGCCAAGTAATGCGCGTGCATGAAGAGCAAACTCACTCATGTCTTGAGAAATCATTGTAACCATACCGGTGTCGTGTGGACGAGGTGAAACTTCGCTGAAGATTACTTCATCGCCTTTGATAAATAGTTCAACACCGAAAATGCCATATCCTCCAAGTGCATCGGTCACTTTCTTTGCAATTTCTTGTGCTGATGCAAGAGCGTTGTCGGTCATAGGTTGTGGTTGCCATGAATAGCGGTAGTCTCCATCAATTTGAATGTGACCTACAGGAGCGCAGAATGTAGTACCTGAGCAGCTGCGAACAGTCAAAAGTGTTATTTCATAGTCAAATTTTATAAATCCTTCAACAATAACGCGACCGGCGCCTGCACGACCACCTTCTTGTGCAATTTTCCATGAGTTTTCAATGTCGTCGGCAGTTTTGATAACACTTTGACCATGACCCGATGAACTCATAATAGGTTTTACAACACATGGTATCCCTATTTCTTCAACAGCTTTTTTGAATTCTTCATAGTCAGATGCAAAACGATAAGGAGAAGTGGTTACACCAAGTTCTTCGGCAGCTAAACGGCGAATACCTTCGCGATTCATTGTCAACCATGCCGCATTAGCAGTAGGGGTTACATTATAACCTTCTGCTTCGAGTTCTTTAAGTACAGGCGTTGCAATTGCTTCAACTTCAGGAATTATATGATCGGGCTTTTCCAATTCAATTATTTCACGAAGTTTAGCTCCATCGAGCATATTAAACACGTGGCAACGATGTGCGATTTGCATAGCCGGAGCACCTGCATATTTGTCACATGCCACCACTTCAACACCATAACGTTGTAGTTCGATAGCTACTTCTTTGCCTAATTCTCCACTACCTAAAAGTAGTGCTTTGCGACCAACGGGGGTCATCACTGATCCTATTTTAGCCATAATAACGTGTAAATTTATGTTTTGTTTATATTAGTTTATATATTATTCTATATTCATATCTGCAGCTAATCGTTGACGAACAACCTCATACATCATAACCCCGGCTGCTACTGACACATTTAGAGAACCAATGTTGCCAAATTGTGGAATTGATACGATTGTATCGCATAGACGAAGCACTTCGGGCGAAATTCCGGTGTCTTCAGCTCCCATCACAATTGCTACCGGTCCGGTATAGTCGGCTTGAGTATATGTTATTTGTGCTTTTTCTGAAGCTGCTACAATTTGATAGCCGTTATCTTTGAGAAATCTAATTGCCGATACCACATTTTTTTCGCGACACACCGGTAGATAGTGTAATGCTCCCGCCGATGTTTTCACTGCATCGGCATTAACTGTGACACTGCCTCGTTCGGGGATAACGATTGCATTGGCCCCAACACACTCGCATGTACGCGATATTGCTCCGAAATTGCGGACATCAGTAATGCCATCAAGTACAACAACAAAAGGAAGCATTCCTTCTTCATAGACTTGTGGAACAAGATTTTCGAGCGAATGGTAGGTGACTGCCGACAAAATCGCGATTACTCCTTGATGATTCTTGCGTGTAATCTTGTTAATTCGTTCGATAGGAACTCTCTGACTCACGATATGATATTCGCGTATTAAATCGAATAGTTCCCCCACAAGTTCTCCTTGTAGGTCCTTTTTGATTAAAATCTTATCAATATCCTTGCCGGCTTCGATGGCTTCCATCACAGCCCTTATCCCAAATATATATTCGTTACGTTCCATTTGCGTATATTTAATCAATATTTAATAAACTGCGAGCATTAGCGCGCGCTGCATCATCTACCATTGAACCGCTTAACATTATAGCCAATTCATCAATACGTTCATTATTGCTTAGTTGGCGAATTCTTGTTTGAGTCGAATTCTCATCGTCTTCTTTGTAGACTTTATAGTGTGATGACCCTTTTGATGCTACTTGAGGTAGATGCGTTATTGCTATAACTTGTATGTTTTTAGCTATGTTTTGCATCATTTCTCCCATGCGATTAGCAACATCGCCCGATACTCCGGTGTCAACTTCATCAAAGATGATTGATGGCAAATGCATCTTGTTGGCAATAATTGATTTTATCGATAGCATTAATCTCGAAATCTCACCACCCGATGCAGTCCCGTCTACAGGCATAAGCGCTTGGTTCTTATTGAATGCAAATAAAAATTCAACATTATCAATACCGTTGGGTTGAAGTGATGTTGTGTTTGTTACTGCAACATCGCATTGAAGGTTTTTCATCCCAAGTGGCATTGCCTTTTCTTTAAGTATTGATGCAAAGTTTTTAGCTTCAGTTTTGCGAATGGATGATATTTTTTTCGCTATTTCTAGAGCATGTAATTGCGCTTGTTTAGCCTCTTGTTCTAGTTGTTTTAATGCCTCGTCACTATTTTCGAGGGCGTTAATTTTTTCTTTTAAGTCTTCGCGAATTGTAATTAACTCCTCTACGCTATCAACTTTGTGTCGTCGTTGTAGTGCATAAATCTCACTTAGACGTTGGTCAATCTCATCGAGTGCTTGAGGGTCAGCTGCTAAATTAGCATCATATGAGGCAAGTGTTTCTGTAATGTCTTGAATCTCAATTCGAGTTGACTCAAGTCGATTGCTTAGAGATTCTGCGTCATCGAGTATATCATTTAGTTCACTACAGTTTTCAACTGCAACCTTAAGCGATGTCAATACATTTCCACTACCCGAAGATAATGCTGAAAGAGTATTGCTTAATCTATGTTTTATTTCTGTAATATTACTAAGTAGCTCGCGTTCTTTCTCAAGTTCGGCCTGTTCGCCGGCTACGAGGTGCATATCTTCGAGGTGTTTAAGCTGAAACCGCATGAATTCTTCATCGGAGTTATTCTTATTGATTAGTTCACGCATTGATTTCAACTTTTTGACCGATATTCGAAATGCTTCATATCTAGAGCTATACTCTTTTATTAAAGCATCATTCCGGCCTAAACTATCAATTATTTTTAGTTGGTATTCAGGCGAAGATATAAGTCGGTTTTGATGTTGAGAATGAATGTCGACAAGTTGTGATGCAATTGTCTGCAGTTGTGATAATGATACAGGTGTGTCATTGACAAATGCTCTTGAGCGACCTGAAGGGGATATTTCACGTCGAAGAATGCATTGGTCTTTATCCCAATCAATGTCATTTTCTTTACAGAATGTTTCAAGCGATTGGAATTCTTCGACATTAAAAACAGCTTCGATTATAGATTTACGATTACTATCGCGCACAACTTTAGTGTCGGCTCTGCCTCCTAATATCATAGATAAAGCCCCGAGCATTATTGATTTCCCGGCACCTGTCTCGCCGGTAATGATGTTTAAACCATCGTGAAAGTCGATATCAATATTATCGATTAGTGCATAGTTGGAAATATGTAATGACTCAATCATAAATTAATCGACTATTATTTGTTTGTGCCGTTCTTTATTTTTGTTACGCGGTCGTTTTCGGTAGGGTATAGTGTTGACAATATCTCATAAGCATTGTCGCGTTCGGTTTGTGATGACTTGGTATATAGATTGACCAATTCATCAAGTTTTGAGTCTTTAAAAATCGATAAGGCGACCGACATAGGTGCTACATCGTAAATTTTTTGAAGATAGTTGAGAGTTGAACTAATCTTCGCTCTTCCTTTGTCGGGACTTAAAACCATTTCATCAAGGCCTAAACGATGATATTCATATATAAGAGTTCTAATAACCGATGTGTTTGGCTCGGTATATGAAGCTAACACTGACGGCCTATTTTTGGTGTCTTCAAATGCTTTCCAACCACTTTCTCCCGATGATTGCGCCATTTGCACTACATTCTGAGCTTTTTCGTAAAAGGGGTCTCCTCCATTAAGGGCAAAAGAGTCAAAGTCAACCGCTATAATTAAATATGCATAAAAGTTGAGTATCGCAGTGAGATTGCTCTCCATGTTGTTTTCAGAATAAATGAGTGGCTCATTCTCTTGATATGTAAATTCAATCTTTGTATCCTTAAAGTTGATAAGGGTAGTTGTATATGTGCTATTATATACGGGGCGTGATGATTGAATTTGCAAGTCACCAATCATAGTGTTGTCGTTATATTCCTTAATTGTAAAAAATAGACGACAATTAATTTTTTCATTAGCACTAAATTGGGCATTCGAGAACTTGGTAGTGTTCATGTATTCATTAATAGCCTCTTTGAGTGTTTCAAAAACTTGCTTGTTTGCATTTTGAATTTGGTCGGCATTAATTTCTACCTCGCAATTGAGCTCTTGGCTTTTTGCTGTAAAAGATACTGCAAAAAACGCACAGAATAAAATGATTATATTTATAATCTTTTGTTTCATTTGTTAATTGAGTCAATAATGTCTTTGGCTACTTCTGTCTTTGATTTTAAAGGAAATACGATTTTACTTCCGTTTGCTTTAAAGATAGTTATTTTGTTTGTGTCTGTACCAAATCCGGCTCCATTGTCTTGAAGAGAGTTTAGAACAATCATATCAAGATTTTTACGTTGCATCTTTTCAAGAGCATTTATTTCCTCGTTATTTGTTTCCAACGCAAAGCCAATGAGTTGTTGGTCCTCTTTTTTTATTTCACCTAGACTAGCTGCTATGTCAGGATTTTTTACCAATTTTATAACGGGTACGTCATCTTTTTCCCGTTTGATTTTATTTTCGGCACATTCGGCTGGGGCATAGTCGGCAACTGCTGCACTCATTATTGCATAATCGCATTGTGGAAATATGTTGAGACATTCTTTGTGCATTTCGCGAGCCGATTCAACGTTTTTTATTGTTATTTTCGGTGAATTTGTAGTTATAGCCACAGGTCCGCTTACTATTGTTACTTCGGCACCGCGACGAGCCGCTTCCTCGGCAATAGCATATCCCATTTTCCCCGATGAATAGTTGCCAATGAATCTCACCGGGTCAAATTTTTCATATGTGGGTCCCGCTGTAATTAGCACCTTTTTACCTTTTAGTTCTTGGGATAATGAAAAGAAATTTATTAGGTGTTCTACTATTGCTTCGGGCTCTTCCATTCGCCCCTTGCCGACAAGATGGCTTGCCAATTCACCTTCGGCCGGTTCTATTATATGATTTCCGTAGCTTTTTAATAACTCAATGTTGCGCTTTGTTGATGGATGTGCCATCATGTCTAGGTCCATTGCCGGAGCAATAAATACAGGAGCTTTTGCAGAAAGGTATGTGGTGATTAGCATATTGTCTGCAACTCCATTGGCCATTTTGGCGATTGACGATGCGGTAGCAGGGGCAATGACCATGGCGTCGGCCCACAATCCTAGGTCTACATGACTATGCCATTCACCGGTATTGGCTGTGAAAAATTCACTTACAACAGGTTTCCCGCTAAGGGCTGATAATGTTACCGGAGTGATAAACTCTTTGCCCGATGGCGTGATTACAACTTGCACTTCGGCACCTGCTTTTACTAGAAGTCGTAGAAGCGAAACCGATTTATATGCCGCAATCCCCCCGGTAATGCCTAATATGATATGTTTGCCTTTCAGCATTGTTTTGAGCGTAATTTGATGTTCGTAAATACGTCCTTGGTGTTTTGTGGAAAATCGCCTTGCATTATCCAACTATAATAGCCTATGTCTTTTTTTAATACATCTTCTACAAGCTGACCTTTGTATTTGCCAAAATTAATAACTTCCTGGCGTTTTTCATTATATATCACTCGTCCGGCTAGGTCTACATTGCGGTTTTGTGATGAAAACTCCGATAATGCCTCCATGTCGTTGGGTAGGTCATCATACATGTCGAGTTGTGCCTTCAATACCTCATAGGTAGCGCGTGTATCGGCATTAGCCGAGTGAGCAGCTTCAAGATCTTTTCCGCAATAAAATTTATATGCAGCCACAAGGGTGCGTTGCTCTTTCTTATGGAAAATTGTTTGTACATCTATAAAACGAGGCTTAGTGAAGTCAAATTTTACCCCCACACGTTGAAACTCTTGGTCGAGCATTGGAATGTCGAAACGATTAGAGTTGAATCCGGCAATGTCGCATCCTAAAAAACTTTGAGCAAGATCCTTGGCAATTTCTTTGAATGTGCGACAATTGGCCACATCTTCATCGGTAATATGATGCACAGCTGTTGCTTCGGCAGGTATGTGCATCTCAGGATTTATACGCAATGTGCGTTCTTTTTCTTCGCCATTGGGCATAATCTTAATCATCGATATTTCTACGATGCGATCGGTTGTAATATTTGTCCCGGTCGTCTCTAAATCGAAAAATATTATCGGTTTTTTTAATTTTAATTCCATTACACGTCAATTAGAATTCGGCAACAGTCATTGGCATAAGCAACATTAAAAGTTCACTATTTTCTTTGTCCTCTGATGGGAAGAATACGCCTGGACGGCTTGGGTCTGAGAGTGAAATGATTATATCGCTAGTTGATAGTGTGCCAAAAATTTCAATAAGATATGGCGCGCTAAAGCCAATTATCATTTCATCGCCTGTAAAATCACATGGAACCGATTCCCATGCCGATGTTTGGAAATTGTTGTCTTGTGCTTTAAGAATAACCTCGTTAGGGGTGAGCTTGAACTTAACAAGGCCATGACCTGGGTCAACAAAAACACCCACACGGCGCACTGCATTTAAGAATGATTGGCGGTCAATAGTGAGTTTATATGGATTGTTTGTAGGGATTACACGATTATAATCGGGGAAGTTACCTTTGATAAAACGACAATTGAATGTGAATGATGCGCTTTCAAATGTAGCACTTTTGGGCTCAATAGTAACGTTTACACTTTCTTCTTTTGCAAACACATTTTTCAATACGGTTGCAGGCTTGATAGGAAGGATACAAGAGCCTTCCACGCCGGGGGCCGATAGCGCATTGCGATATTTTACTAGCTTGCGAGTATCAGTGGCAACAAATGTGATTGCATCGGGTTTGATGTCCCATAAAATACCCATCATTTGTGGACGAAGATCATCGTTACCTACTGCAAAGATTGTGTTGTCAATTCCGTCTATAATTTGTTTTGTTGGACATGAGAATTCAAGTTTGCCAACTTCCTCATTATCATCCTTGTTTGAAGGATATTCATTCCCATTAAATGCAATGAGGTTATAATTACCACTTGGATATGTGATTTCAACGGCTAAGTTATCCTTAATTTCGAATGTGATGCCTTGGTCGGGCATTTCTTTAAGCAAATCAACAAGACGACGTGCATCAATACAAAATTTACCTTCACCTTCAACTTCTGTTACAGGAACACGTGCAGTGAGGGTGTTCTCCAAGTCTGATGCTGTAATAGTTAATTGATTTCCTTCAAGGTTAAATAAGAAGTTGTTGAGGATTGCTAAAGCATTCTTTGAGTTGATAACTTTGCTCACCGATGACACATAATTATAGAGCGTTTTGCTCGGCACATTGAATTTCATATTATAGCTATATTTTGAGTTATTATTGTCTTTTTTATTAAACTACAAATATAGCGTTTTTTTTTCATATATATTGTGTGTTTTGATTGATTTTATAGACAAAATGATAAATAAAAAATGTGGCGTTTTATTAGCGCCACATTTTGTGAAAATAATTTACTCCAATTTATTTTGACATTATGCGTTTTACTAATCTATTGTTGTCATTTTCAACAACTACAAATATTGGCTGATTTCTAACACCTATGCTAATTTCGCATATGTTTGAATCGGAATTCCATGAAGTAGATGCAAGGGTTCGTCCGTCGATAGAAACGATGGTTATGTGATAATCTCCCGATGAAAGTCTATTACTTTGTAAAACACATGTGCCGTCTGACGCTGAAATGCTTATTGGCATTGTGAATTCGATGCGTTCTACCCCATCTGCTTCTGTAATTTCAAATGGTTCACTACTCAAAATACTCCACAATCCATAGCAATCTTTTATTCTCACATTTAGTTGATGTGCACCAATAGTGAGCGTGTCGGTATTGATTGAAAATGTGGCATTTTCTTGATTGTCGCCACTTATATCAACTTTTATGCCATTACCTTCGCCTGGATCTGAGTCGATAAAGTATTCCATATCTAATACACGGGGATTGATAGTGTAAACATATATCGGTTTGGTGATTACTATTGACCACACCCCAATATTGTCTTTTGCTCTTAAACAAAGTAGATGAGCTCCATCGCAAATGTCAGAGAAGTCAATTTGGGGGAAATTATCGCCTACATTGATGTTTTTAATCGGTGAAGCTTTGTCATATCCCAGGTCTTTATCCCAGAAATATTCCAATTTAGTAATTGTTGTGGCTGCATCTTTTTTGACAAGAATCGGTTTGCCTATAGTTGATGACCAGTTTCCGTTAGAATCTTGAGTGCGAATCCACAGTGTGTGTACCCCATAATCAACGTTGTTGAAATTTATTCTCAGATTATTTTCGCCGGCTGAGGCAGTTACGATATAACCTTTTCCATGCCCCGGGTCCTTATCCCAGAAGTATTCCACTTTGCTCGGTGTCTGCGCATAAGAAATGGCGCTGCTGAGTAAAAATGAAAGGCATAGATATTTATAGATTGCATGTCTCATTTTGAAATGCCAATTTTAACAGTTACATTAAGTTCTTTCCCTTTGGCAATTGACGCGGGAATCTCTACATCCTCAATTACCGGTCCGGCTGGAATGCCCGACAAAACATATGGATCTTCACCTGCAAATGCGCTATATATGCCTTGGTTAATAGTGGAATCGACAGCATATAAATCTTTATCATTTTGGCATTCGGCATATGGTCCAATCCCATCATATATGTAGTTGTTTATTGCTGTATTACCGTTATAATTGAATGAATTAAGGTTACGAGTAATATTGTATTCAAATGTACTATTAGTTACGTTTTGGAGCACAAATAATCTTTTAAACGTATTATATTTAACCGTTGCGTGATCTATATGCCAAAAACTATACGTGTCTGAATTAAAGGCAAAAACATTGTTAGTTATTTGCAAATAAGTAGTGTTTTCCCCATGTAGGCCATTTATGATATAGTTTTGATGGATAACATTTTGAGTTGTACCTTCTGAAAATCGTATCGCTTTAACGTGATTTCGTGTAACAACATTATTGTTAGATTTAATTACTATACTCTCGGTTACAACTCCAGAAATGACAACACCATCTGCTTCAGATTGAATTATATCGAAATTTGCGGTAGCACCATTTTCATTGTTTATACCGTTTTCTGTCAAGAAATATCCCGGACCAGTTATTGTGACTCTTTTCTTGATTTTTAATGTGTCACCATCGGCACAGTAGGGTGTTTTTGAGCCGTCAAACATGATGGTGTCTCCATCAACGGCATCGTTTTGGGCATCATAGTAGTTGGTGTAAGGTGCCGATGAACCTGTAACATTACTGACTCTCAAAACTTTTGCATTTGTCGAAAGGGTAATAGCGGCTAATGCGATAAATAGGGTAAAATTTTTCATAAAATAATTAATTATAAAGTGTTAATATATGTGTTGCAAATTTACAAACATTGCCATTTACCCCCCCATTTTGTGTTAAATAATGTTAAGATTATTGGGCGGAGTTGTTGAATGAAATATGGGAACTTCTATAAATTGCTTCGTGAAGATTTTTGAATTTTATTATGAATGGATTTTCGCAGATAATATGAGCTGCTACCTACAATTAGAGTTAACTTATTCGACTTGTCTTAAAAGAAGAGGAGTGTCAATTTGAATTTTGACACTCCTCAATATGAGATATAAATATAATTCTTTTACCAAATTACAACACGATCATTTACCGAGCGGAACATTTTATCACCTTCTTTAACATTGAATGCATCAAAGAATGGTTGAAGGTTGCGGAGAGTTGCATTTACACGCCAACGACCAAGAGAGTGGGGGTCGGTTTTGGTGCGTGATAGAATTTCTTCGTCACGAATGTTTGCAGCCCACACGTTTGCATATGATAGATAGAAACGTTGCTCAGGGGTAAAACCATCAATATCCTTACGCTCTTTGCCTTTGAGAGAGTTTTGATAGGCTGTGAATGCAACACGGAGTCCTCCTTGGTCGGCAATATTTTCACCGAGGGTGAAACGACCGTTAGCATGAGTGTCGCCAAGAACGATGATTTCATCAAATTGTGCTACAAGTTGCTCTGCGAGTTTGTTGAATGCTTCAGCATCTTCTGCTGTCCACCAATCTTTGAGGTTACCGTCTTTGTCAAATTGGCGACCTTGGTCATCAAATCCGTGAGTCATTTCGTGGCCGATAACAACTCCAATTGCTCCGTAGTTTTCGGCATCGTCGGCATCGGGATTGAAGAATGGTGCTTGAAGTATGCCGGCTGGGAAACAAATTTCGTTAGTCAATGGGCTGTAATAAGCATTAACTGTTTGAGGTGGCATATACCAACGGTCGCGGTCAACAGGTTTGCCATAGTCGGCAAGATTGAAATCAACGTTGAATTTTATTGCAGCTTGAATATTTTCCCAATATGATTTTTTAGGATCAATTGTGATGCCACTATAGTCGCGCCATTTATCGGGGAATCCGATTTTAACGGTAAATGTAGCAAGTTTTTCTTGAGCTTTAGCTTTTGTTGCATCACTCATCCAAGTGAGATTGTCTATATGTTGACCAAGAGCAATTTTAAGATTGTTTACAAGTTCAAGCATTTTGTCTTTAGATGATTGTGGAAAATATTTTTCAACATATAGCTGACCCACTGCTTCTCCAAGCATGCTATTAGGTACACTTAAAGCACGTTTCCAACGAGGTTGAAGTTGTTGCACTCCCGAAACGGCTTTAGATAGTTCAAACTCGGCATTAATAAAGTCATCGCTAAGATAGCTTGCTGCACTAGAAACATAACCGGCAGTGATGTAATCATGCAATTCTTGTTCAGTGGCATTTTTCATGATGCTATCAACTGCTGCAAATGATTTTAGTTGTCCTACAACTACAATATCTACATTGTTAAGCCCTTGATTTTTAAAGTAACGTCGCAAGTCTACATTAGGGTATTGAGACGCAATTTGGTCAAGAGTCATAGGGTTGTAGCTTGCCATAGGATTGCGAAGCTCTTCGCGAGTCATAGCGGCCTTAGCTAAGGCAGTTTCGATACTCATTACATTTTCAACAAAACGATTTTGATCGGTTTCAGAGTATCCTATTAGAGCACTAATCGTTTTTAGATATTTTTTATATGCTTCACGAACAGCTACTATGTTTTCAGAGTTTTCGAGATAATAGTCGCGGTCGCCAAGTCCGAGACCACCTTGTTGCCAATACATGGTGTTCATATTAGAATTCATCATGTCGGCATCTACGCCGGTGCCAAAGAACGCATTTACGCCAATCATATTTGACATTAAATCGATAATGTCGGCTCTTTTAGTGTTGTTGATTGTTTTTATATCATTCATAATTGGCGCAGCACCTTCATTGTTAAGGCGCACGCTATCGAGCCCCATGGCATATAGATCCCCGATTTTTTGTGTGATTGAACCGGGAGCAGCATTTTTAGTGTCAAGATTGTCAATAAGAGAACGCACTTGTTCACGGCTACTTTCGCCAAGCTTGTCAAATGTGCCAAATCGTGAATATTCGGCCTTAATAGGGTTGGCTTTCATCCACCCTCCGCAAGCATATTGATAGAAGTCTTCTTGAGGAGCAATAGACTCATCGAGGTTGTTGCGGTCAACCCCTTTAGGTGTTTGAGCATTAATCGTCATCGTTGAAGTTAAAGCGATTGACAAAACTGCATAGGAGAATTTCTTCATTTTGTCGATAAATTAAGTTAATTATTAGTATATTTTGATTTTATTTCTTCAAGTTCCATTGACGCAAGTTCCCATAGGCTCATTGCGTTTTCGAGTTTTTTGTTTTTCTCGGCATGATTGTTGAATATATCATTATCAATGTCCCCTGCTGAGATTTTTGCTTCTATTTCAGCTATTTCATTTTCGATGTTGCTTATTTCAATTTCAGCATCTTTTACTTTTTTCTCGGCGCGCTTGATGGCTTTTTCTCGTTCACGTTGCTCGGCATAACTTAATTTGGTGTTATTGGCCGATACCGCTTCATTTTTCTCGGGAGAGTTTGTTGATTTAATGTTTTGATTTTTTGTTAATTGAGTTTTTACTTCAAGCTCTGCAAGAGAGTCGATTTTTTTCTTTTCAAGAAACTCGTATATACCACCAAGGCATTCTTTGACTTTGCCTCCACCAAATTCATAAACTTTTTCAACCAAGCCATCGAGAAACTCACGGTCGTGAGATACCACAATAACCGTACCATTAAAGTCTTTAATGGCTTGTTTGAGTATGTCTTTTGTTCTCATGTCGAGGTGGTTGGTGGGCTCATCGAGAATGAGTAGGTTTACTGGCTCAAGTAATAATCTGATCATCGCAAGTCGAGTTTTCTCGCCACCTGATAATACTTTTACTTTCTTATCAGAGGCTTCACCTCCAAACATGAATGCTCCAAGAATATCTCGAATCTTTGTGCGTATGTCACCAACTGCTACACGGTCGATAGTGTCGAATACGCTAATCTCACCATCAAGTAGTTGTGCTTGATTCTGAGCGAAATATCCTATTTTTACATTGTGGCCAATTTTGAGTTCTCCGGTAAATGGTATCTCATTCAGAATACACTTTACAAGTGTTGATTTTCCTTCACCATTCTTACCTACAAATGCAACTTTTTCTCCACGTTTAATTGTGAATGTCGCATTATCAAACACTTGGTGGTCTCCGTAGTGTTTACCTACATTGTCGGCTATAATAGGGTAATCACCCGAACGAGGTGCCGGTGGAAATTTAAGATTTAGGTGAGATGTATCTACTTCGTCAACTTCAATTCGTTCTATTTTTGCGAGTTGCTTTATGCGACTTTGCACTTGAACCGATTTTGTAGCTTTATATCTAAATCTCTCGATAAATTCTTCAGTGTCTTGAATTTGTTTTTGTTGATTTTGATATGCGCGCATTTGCTGTTCAATCCGTTCTTGATGCAATACGACATATTTGGAGTAATTGACGGCATAGTCGTATATTTTGCCAAGGGATATCTCGATAGTTCGATTGGTGACATTGTCGATAAATGCACGGTCGTGCGATACAAGAACAACGGCATTGGCTTTTGTTATAAGGAAGTTCTCAAGCCATTGAATCGATTCTATGTCTAGGTGGTTTGTTGGCTCGTCAAGCAGAAGTACGTCGGGGTGGGTTAGTAGAAGTTTTGCTAGTTCGATACGCATTCGCCACCCGCCACTAAATTCGGCAGTAGGTCTATTAAAATCGGAGCGTTTAAAACCAAGGCCAATTAATGTGCGTTCCATTTCGGCTTCTCGATTTTCGCTTTCCTCCATCGCAATGTGCTCATTGAGAGTAGAGAGTCTATCAATGAGTTCTTGGTATTCTTTACTCTCGTAATCCTCGCGTGTTAATAGCTCTTTGTTTATTTTGTCGAGTTGCTCGTGCATTTCATCAATGTGTGAAAATGCTTTACTAACTTCCTCTATAACGGTTAGAGAGTCGTTCAATTCCATTTGTTGGGGCAAGTAACTAATGGTAATTTCATTGGGCTTTGCAACGCACCCCGAAGTGGGTGATTGCAACCCGGCAATAATTTTTAGCATAGTTGATTTGCCTGCTCCGTTTTTTCCAACAAGTGCTATTTTGTCTTTTTTATTTATGACATAGTTTATGTTGTCAAATAAAGACTTTGCGCTAAACTCTACCGATAGATTTTGTATTGAAATCATTTGTTATTGATGCATGTTGTTTGTCTTGCAAAGTTAACAAGATTGTTGACGATATACAAATAAAAAAGGATGCCAAATTCTGACATCCTTTATGATTTGTGTAAATTCTTTGCAAATTATTCTGCACTTTCGGCAGCTTCTTCTGCAGGAGCTTCTTCAGCATTTGCAGCAGCCTCAGCTTCGGCAGCAGCAGCGGCGAGTTCAGCTTTTTTCTTTGCAACTTCTTCTGCTTTAGCTTTGTTCTTAGCTTGCTCGTCTTCAAGACGTTTTTTTGCATCGCTAGCTTTTTCGTCAGCAATTTTTGATTTGAAAGCATCAGCAGCAGCTGTTTTTTTGCTTTTCCAAGCGTCGAAACGACGTTGAGCTTCAGCTTCATCAAAAGCACCTTTTTTTACACCACCTTGGAGGTGTTTCATCAAAAGTACGCCTTCGTTAGAAAGAATGTTGCGAACTGTGTCGGTGGGTTGAGCACCGCAGTTTACCCAATACAAAGCCCGTTCGAAGTTCAATGTTATTGTAGCAGGATTAGTGTTAGGATTATAAGAACCTATCCTTTCAATAAATTTACCATCTCGTGGTGCTCTGCTATCGGCGATAACAATAGGATAA
>JAZNGZ010000073.1:0-13365 GCA_045576735.1 Muribaculaceae bacterium | reverse complement strand
TGAGTCAATTTCCTCTACCTTCACACTATCGGCAACAAATGTCAAT
The DNA here is from genome assembly GCA_045576735.1 of Muribaculaceae bacterium. GTDB lineage: Bacteria > Bacteroidota > Bacteroidia > Bacteroidales > Muribaculaceae > RGIG4079. Next base: position 13,319 of record JAZNGZ010000073.1, on the reverse strand, counting down.
GCCAACGAATCGGCTTTTGCTGCATCGGAATACAACATCACCACTGAATCTTTTTGATTTTTGCTTACTTTTGTGGCAACATCAACCACAAACATCTTCACTGTGTCGAGTTGTTTATCCTTTGCATCTTCACCTGAGCCAGATGCACCACCACATGCAGCCAACATCATTGCCGACATTGCGCATGCCATAAATTTCATTGTTTTCATCATTTTGTATAAATTTAGATTTTTCATTTCTTCCACAAAGATTCACTTTTTTCAATCACACAACAATATTTTTATGCGATGTATTAAACAAAGACATTAATAGACACTACATCTTAATCTCAAAAATTGTTTTTCCCACAACTATTTACTACATTTGCAAAACAATAAAACACTTATTAATCATGAAAAAATATCTATTACTTATTTTATGCACACTTTTTATTAGTGTATCGCTCAGTGCTCAATCAAAAAGTAACCAGCACCTTAAATTTATGGGCATTCCCATCAATGGCTCTATTACAAATTTCCAAAACAAACTAATAGCCAAAGGATTTAAATATGATAAAGCCACATCTAAGGCAATAGAAGGTCCCACTCGTTATTATGATGGACAATTTGCCGGCGAAACGGCCCAACTTATTGTCTATTATGATCGAGATCAAAAATTCGTTTATAGAGTAAAAGTTGTTATTGAAAGAAGCTCAGAAGAACAAATTAAGACTCTAATGAACTCATTTAGGAACCAATTAGTAGAAAAATATTCAACATATGCCGAAGAAGGGACTTACGAAGGGAATGAATCATATTACATTCCATTAAACACTGGATGGGTTGATTTATTCTATGTTTATAATATTTATTCTATTGGCTATTCCTTGCATATTGATTATTGGGATGAAGAAAATTATAACAAAAATAGGAAAAACAACATGGACGATTTATAACCTATCATCTACGATCTTGATTATTGTTCATTCATTTCCCTTTAAATTGTGACACGTCATGAAAAAGAATTTATTTCTCATACTTTTCACTCTCGTTCTTTCTATATCGCTCAATGCACAACCACGCAATTTCGAGCATCTTTCGTTTATGAACATTCCTATCGATGGCTCAATCACCTGCTTTCAGAACAAACTGACTGCCAAGGGATTTGTATATGATAAAATCATTTCACAATCCATCGAAGGGCCAACCCGATATTTCACCGGTCAATTTGCCGGGGAGAGTGTTGGCTTATATGTATATTACGACCACGACCAAAAGTTTGTATATCGCGTAAAAATCACGATTTCACGAGAAGACGTAGATCAAGCCATTTCCATAATGAATAAATTTCGCCACCTATTTGAAGAGAAATATGGCACAGCAGCTTCAAGTGGCACTCATGAGAATTGGGATGCCTATTCTATCAACCTAAAAAATGGTGCAGTGGATTTATTTATAACCGAACAAACCTATACTATGGGATATACACTTCATGTCGACTATTGGGACTTTGCCAACACCCAAAAGCACGAAGCTAACAACATGGACGACTTATAACCACCACTATTCGTTCAAGGCAACTCCCTTAAAACACCTAAAACGTAGAGCATTTATCAACTTTTTGCAATAAATTCAAAAAGAATTTGTAAATTTGAAAATGCAACTTGAATTTGAGTGATTATGAAAATTCTACTCCCTCCCAAGAAAAACAACGAACGGCAAGAGATATCGGCCGGCAATCGTCAGATTACCATTATCGGAGCTAACGGTTCGGGTAAAACTCGCTTTACCGAACGCTTGATAAAAGACCTGACCGGCAAAGCCTTTCGCATATCAATTATAAACGCCATGTATGAAACTCGCGAGACCGACCCATTGGCCGGCTCTATCGATGTGCTATATAAAGAAGCGACCGAACGCACAAACTTGCTTAGCAATGACAACGTGACCCAAGCCGAGCGATTGATGTCGATTTTATTTCAAGAGGAGATGGTAAACCTCATATCCTACAAAATGACTCTCGCTCATGATCCTCTTGCGAAACTACCGAAAACAAAACTCGATAAAGTAATTGAGGTGTGGCAAGATGTATTTCCCGGCAGCAAGGTGCTTATTGAAGGGGGCAAGTTGCTCATTTCGCGCGAAACCGATGAGGAATGTTATTCATCAGTAAGACTCTCAACCGGCGAACGCGCTGTGATGTATTATGTGGGAGCGGCATTGATGGCAATGGAAAATGCCGTTATCTTTGTTGACAATCCCGGCATTTATCTACATCAATCGATAATGAAACCATTGTGGGACCGCATCGAACAATTGCGGCCCGACTGCACTTTCATTTACACTACTCACGACCTCGACTTTGCCTCATCACGTACCGACAACGCTGTGGTGTGGGTGCGTGAATATGACGCTGCCACAAGCACTTGGGATTATGATATTCTACCCGACCATGCCGAATTGTCGGACGACATATATCTCACTATTATCGGCGCTCGCAAACCGGTATTGTTTATCGAAGGTGATGGTGTTCACTCTATCGACTCAAAGCTGTACCCTCTTATTTTCCCCGATTACACAGTGAAACCATTGGGTAGCTGCAACAAGGTTATTGAGGCCACTCGTGCATTTAACGATCTCACCACCTTCCACAAAATGGATAGTTATGGCATCGTTGACCGTGACCGTCGCGATGAAGGCGAGGTGAAATATCTACGCTCTAAAAAAGTGCTCGTGCCCAACGTTGCCGAGATTGAAAATATCTTGATGCTCGAAGAGGTGATTCGCACTGTGGCTTCGCGACATCGCAAAGACGAAAACAAAGTTTTTACCAAGGTGAAAGCCACAATTCTCGACCTATTCAAACAAGAGGTGCGCCAACAAGCTCTGATGCACACTCGCCACCGGGTGAAACGCACGCTCGAATATCGTGTCGATGGCCGATTCAACAACATCAATTCGCTTGAAGACCACATCAACGACCTAGTGAAGGAGATTAATCCTCGTGGCATGTATGAGGCATTTTGCCGTGAATTCCATGGCTATGTAGCAGCCGGCGACTACCAAAATGTGCTGCGCGTGTTTAATCGCAAGTCGATGATTCCATCGAGCAATGTGAGCGGACTTTGCGGTCTCTCCAACAAAGATGCATATATTCACACAATCATAAAAATATTAAAGCAAAACGGAAAAGATGCTCAACGCATTCGCAATGCCGTAATAAAATGTTTCGGTCTCGATGACAACAATCTTAACTCATTGAAAATCGAGGCTAAACAAGCTAAAAAAAATAATACACCGAAATGATAAAATGTTGGATCGAAGCAATGCGCTTACGCACCCTGCCCGTGTCGCTCGCCGGAGTGATTATGGCGTGGGGATTTTGCGCTCTCTATGATAATTTTAATCTCATACCGGCAATTTTATGCTTGCTATTTGCGCTATTAGCTCAGATAGCATCGAACTTTGCCAACGAATACTACGATTTCAAATCGGGACTCGACCGCAAAGGGCGCGAAGGTCCTCGTCGTGGTGTAACCGAGGGGGATATTACTCCTCAAGCCATGAAATTTGCCACATTCGGCACATTGGCATTAGCGTGTGTGATAGGCTGTTCGCTCATCTACTATGGTGGTTGGTGGTTATTGCCTATTGGCATCTTTATCGCACTTGGAGTGATGGCATATAGCACCGGTCCCTATCCCCTATCTCATCACGGATTGGGCGAAGTGGCTGTGCTGTTTTTCTTCGGCATCATACCGGTAACGCTCACCTACTATGTGCAATCGCTCCAATGGAGCCTCGACGTGTTGCTTGCATCTATATCCATTGGGCTGATGGGTGCCAACGTGTTGATAGTAAACAACTATCGCGACCACGACGACGACAAAGAGGTGGGCAAACGCACACTTGCAGTGATTTTTGGTCGCCGAGCCGTGTCAAATCTATATCTTTTCAACGGCTACATCGCTGTGGCACTGATGATAATGACATGGTGGAAGCTGCCGGTTTGGAGTTGGGCTGCCCCTATTTTATATCTTGTAGCCCACACAGCGATATGGCTACAACTCTGCATTCGCACCGGCTCTCGCCTCAACCCCCTACTTGGCATGACAGCCATGACTATGGCCGCCTATAGCCTCGCCTTCGCCACCATCGCAGCAATTTAAAAAAGTGAATTAAAACGATTTAAAGAAATTTAGAATCATTAAGGTCGCTAAAGGTCCTAACGACCTTAATGACCCTTATGACTCTATAAACTGCGCTAATCTCATCAAAATATGACAAGATTAGCGCAGTTTTTCACTTCAATATAGTCCTAAATCCCATTTTTATATAGTAATAACAAAAAGGTTCATCAAGGTTATTCCCCAATGACCATTTTGCCTCATTAAGAATTTGTTTTGAATAAATACCCGATTTCTCGCAAATTTAAAAATTACGGTATGTGAGTTGTGAGAATTTTCACTAACTTTGCATTATGGATTTTCTTATTAAGTTGAAAAGCGATGGATTGCGTTATCGTGAGATTTCGATTAGCAACCCTCATCATGTGACTATTCCTCGTGGTGTTTCGGCCATTATGGGGCCTAATGGCGCAGGCAAAACTATGCTCGCCAATATCATCGAAAAGGGTTGGAATTTCTGCACCAACCGCATTGAGGGCTATCGCGAAAAACTGAATATCAAGAAAATCGAGTTTGCCGACATTCATTCTCTCGCAGGGTTTAAGGTGGAATATTATCAACAACGCTTCGAGTCGATGATGAACGATGAGGTGCCTACCGTGGCCGAGATTTTCCACGACCGCATCAGCTCTGACCGTTGGCAAGAATTGGCAACCCAACTACGCCTCAACGATATTGCCACTAAACATATCAATTTCCTCTCGAGTGGCGAAACCCGCAAGTTGCTTATCGTGAATTTACTGTTTGACCTGCCCGATGTGTTGATTCTCGACAATCCATATATCGGTCTTGATGCTGCATCGCGCGATATTCTTAACGACACGATTTTGCAGATTGCCAACCAAGGGGTATCGGTGATATTGCTTCTTTGCAATTCGGTCGATCTACCTCCGTTTATCGACTGTGTGATACCTATGCGCAATATGGTGATTGAGGAACCGGTGATGCGCAATGGCATTGAGATAGAGCGATTCCAACAATCGTTTCACTACCTCTTTGACTATGCCATCAATCTCGAGGAGCTTCCCATACAACCTACTCGCGAATACAATGCCGAGGAAACCGATGTGGTGCTCGCACTCAAACATTGCAAGGTGAAATATGGCGCACGCACTATTATCGAAGATGTGTCGTGGACAATACGCAATGGTGAATGTTGGGCGTTATTCGGGCCAAATGGGTCGGGCAAATCTACCCTCTTGAGCCTTGTTCATGCCGACAACCCTCAAGGATATTCCAATGACATCACCCTCTTTGACCGCCGCCGAGGCAGTGGCGAAAGCATTTGGGAGATAAAACGTCGCATTGGTTATATCTCGCCCGAAATGCACCTCTATTTCAATGGTAGTGGCGACATCAAAACGATTGTAGCACAAGGGTTGAACGATACCGTAGGGCTATTCTGCCAGGTAAAACCGCAACAAATGGAGCGTGCCAAGCAATGGCTCCGACTATTGCATATCGAACATCTTGCCGACCGCCGATTTAACACCCTCTCGGCCGGTGAACAACGAATGGTGCTTCTTGCCCGCACCTTCATCAAACACCCCCAACTGCTCATTCTCGACGAGCCGTTGCACGGACTCGATGCCACACGCAAACGCAGCATTCGCGGCATCATCAATCACCTCGTGGCACGCGACAAAATCACATTAATATATGTGACGCACTACCTCCCCGAAGTGCCCGAGTGTGTAACCCTCACCAAAAGTCTATAACGACACAAAAGAAACATCTTTTATATTGGGGTTAATCTCAAAATAATGAGATTATTCGCTTTTTTTGCCACATTTTTATTAATTTTGCCACTTCGATGCTCAAACATCGGTTTTTCATCAGATTATTGATGAGATTAATCTTGATATTTTTACCTATTAAACCATATAACACCAATCATGAAACGACTTTTTGACATTATAGCCTCTCTTGTGGCTCTATTGATTTTTTCAATCCCAATGTTAATAATATGTCTATTACTAAAATTTAAAGAGAAACATCCTATTATCTTCCGCCAAGAACGGCTCGGAAAGGACAAGAAGCCTTTCAATATATTGAAGTTCCAAACAATGGTGAATGAGGTGCCCACTTCCACCGGACGCATTTTGCGCAAAGCAGGATTAGATGAATTTCCACAATTCTTCAATGTTCTTAAAGGAGATATGAGCCTTGTTGGCCCAAGAGCTATAACCATGTATGATGTGGAAAGATTGGGCTGGAACGATGAATACCACTCTCGCCGATGGAGCATAAAACCCGGAATATCGGGATGGGCTCAAATCTATGGAGGACAACATAGAAAACTCTCTTGGATGTGGGATTGTAAATATATTGCCCATAACCATGTAGGCATTGACACTTTAATACTCTTAATTTCATTTGCAATGAATATTTTTGGGAAAACCAAAGTTCGCCAAGTCGTCTTCCACAACTCACGTCTAAAATAATCACACTAAATGAGAGTTAAGCTAATACAGCCGTTAATGCATAAAAGGCCGATGGATACCGACCTCAAAATTAGGATGTCGCCTCCATTGGGATTATATACCATTGCCAATATTTTGCGAAACGAGCATGAAATCACTGTTGAGAACGAAAATCTGCGTCCCATTGAATTCAATGACCACCCCGATATAGTAGGAATTTCTATTAATATCGACTCATTGTCAAGGGCAATTGAAATCGCATCAACATTCCAGAAGCAGGGGATTCCGGTTGTCGCAGGCGGTATATTGGTTACAACCGCAGCAAATCTTATCCCCGATGGTTCATTCGATGCGCTTTGCATAGGTGCAGCCGAAGGCACGTGGCCACAAATTATGCAAGACCTAAAAAATGGTTCATTGAAAAAAGTGTATCGATGTGACCACATCTTAACTCCGGAAGAAGTTGTTGGTCCAGCTTATGACATGATAAAACGATCGGACTACCTCTACTGTAACATCATTCACACAAGCCGAGGATGTCCTTTTAGATGTGACTTCTGCTACAATAGCTCTATTGAACGCCAATATATAAATCGTCCGGTTGAGGATGTAATGAAAGAAGTGCTTGAAGCAAAGTGTAAACACATCATGTTTATCGACGACAATTTCATTGGAAATCCCAAATGGACCCGCAAGTTAATGACCGAGCTAAAAGCTCATAAAATAAAGTGGAATGCAGCTGTTTCAATCAATGTAGTCAACATCCCCGGGCTACTCGATGACATGAAAGATTGTGGATGTCAAGGTTTATTCATCGGTTTTGAAAGCATAAACCCCGGCTCAGTTACCGACGTTCACAAAGTACAAAACGATGTGGAAACTTACGAACATGCTATCGCAGAAATACACAAACGAGGTATTATGATTAATGCAAGTTTGGTATTTGGGCTTGACGGAGACACCAAAGAAACGTTTGCCGCCACAGTTGATTGGATTGTAAGAAATAAGATTGAGACTGTAACATCTCACATCTTAACTCCTTTTCCCGGCACTGTTGTGTTTGATAAAATGCGAGCACAAAACCGTCTTCTCACTACCGACTTGTCATTATACGACACCGCCCACGTTGTAATGCAACCACAAAACATGACTGCCGAGGAATTATATGAGGGTTATTTATGGGTATATAAAGAAGTATATAGTTACAAAAACATACTACGTCGCATTCCTCGATCACCCAAACAAATCCCGGCTTATCTCACATTCAACTTGTTTTACCGCAAATGGGGGAAATTCACAGAATGGCTATGCAACAAAATTACATTTGAACGAGTGGGCTATTGGGCTGAAAAAGTATCAAAATATGTATAACCACTAATCCACAAAATGTGACTTATTTTGATTTTTATTAATATGAAAGTCAATCTACATAACCACTCGAGGAGGCCCAACAATAGAGCCTCCTCGAGTATCTTATATCTATCAACTAATGAATTTCTGTAATATTATTAGAAAGATTCAAAATCTATGGATAGCACACAATGCGAAATCCGCTATTGAATTGCGCATAATTGGCATTGCCCTTGAAATTGTCACGATTTGACACACGACAACTGGTAGCGGGACTTCCCCACTGACCGCCACGCCCCACATGGCAGCTACCACTACTAGGTCCCGCGGGATTATATTGTTCTTCGGACTGATAGCTAGGCGCATACCAATCACTGCACCACTCAGTTACATTTCCACTCATATTATATAGACCTAGCTCGTTAGGCACACCAGCATCAACCCTACGAGTTGTCTGATTAGAAGTATTATAGTAACACGCAACTTGATTTATATTATCACTACCTGCATAACGGCCCTTGACATCTTTATTGCCTCCTCGAGCCGCAAATTCCCATTGTGCTTCAGTGGGCAGTCGATAAGTGCGACCGGTCATATCACTCAACCTTTTACAGAAGTCATTAGCCATTTTCCAAGAGACCTTTTCTACCGGGCGATTATCACCTTTGAAGTGAGATGGATTACTGCCCATAACAGCTTTCCATAATGCTTGTGAGACTTCTGTCTCTGCTATATAGTAATCACTTAATGTCACTTTATGAACCGGGAATTCATCATCTTGTGCCGTCTTTTGCTCTGATGTTCCCCCCATCATAAAAGAGCCACCATCAACCTTTATCATTTTAAACGACACGCCACCTACTTCATCGTAAAACGAAGAGACATCATTCTTAGGCGTTTCCTTCACCGGCTTAGACGGTTCCTTGGCATTATGATTTGATGGATTATCTTTCGCCACTACTTCATTAGTGTTATCTATATCAATAATAGATTCTGATTTCTTATTTTCATATTTATCAATCACTGCATAGGCACCGGCAGCAATGGCAATCAATGAAACAACAATACATGACCATACGACCCATTTGCGTTTAGATGATGTAGGTTGCTTTACTTCAACTATACGTTTTATCTCTTTGGTCTTAGGGTCTGCGACAGATATTTTTGTTGAGAAATCAATAGGAGCGGAACTCAACAACTGCCTAAACTCTTTCACGTTCCCTACGCGTTCTTTGGGCACGACCGTCATCGCAGCCTCAATGACCCGTCGAAATTTGGGTGACAGTTTTTCTAAATGAGGAATGCCATCTTCTAGAATTTCATCGGCCGTAGGTGGTATTTCGCCGGTTAAGAGATTATACAACGTTGCACCTAAGGAATAAATATCGCTATGGGTACCCACTTTCTTCTTTTGATTTCCGGTTTGCTCAATAGGTGCATACCCAGGAGTATAGGCCAACCCGGTTGTTGACAACATGCTCTTATTGTCAGACTCGACATCGTATTGTTTGCTTGCTCCAAAGTCAATTAATATAGCCTTCCCTTGACCGTCAATCATAATGTTATTCGGTTTGATGTCAAGGTGTAAAATACCCTGAGAATGCACAAACTCAAGAGCTGAAAGAATTTGGTCGAGATAAAGCGTCACTAAAAGTTCGGGAATAGGCTTTTCATATTGAGCTAGTGATTTTCCATCGATATAATCCATCACATAATAGGCTGTTCCATTCTCTTTAAACGAGTCAAATACTTTGACAATATTGGGATGTGCCGATAGTTGATTTATGCGCTGTGCCTCTCTAAAAAACTTTTGTTTTTGAGTGTCATATAATTTTTTATTTTCATCTATCGACACTGTTACGTTGCTACTATTAGCATCACGTGTACACACCCCCGATAGATAAAATTCCTTTATTGCGACTTTGTCACCATTGTGATTTCGCGCCAAATAAGTATTACCAAATCCACCCGATGCAATATGTCGTTCTATCACATATTTATTATTCAACAGCGTTCCCGACGATAAGAATTTCACATTATTCTGTTCCATATTTAATCTAATTAGCAACTCTATTTAATTCCACATCCAGATATTTTTCACCAACATAGGCATGTCCAACTAAATGATTGTTTAACCCATTAACTGAAGTCAATGTCATGGTAAAATTCAGTCTTCCATCTTTACCCTTAAAATTACATCCGTTTGAAGTCCAATTACCCGTCATTCTTATCTTCCCTCCTAATTCCTCATTTTTATACACGCAATTAATAATCTTTCCATTTTTTGAGGTAAATCTAAGGCTTACAGGTTTTACTACTCCTTCTAGATCGGTAAATGTTCCGGTATAATAGTAGTCACCGTCATTTGAGGCATCGTTACGTTTTTCAGTCTGTTTTTCTTTGATTGTTGTAGTCTTAGATGATGTAGAGGTATTACTTTCAGACGTTTTTTTGTCTTTTGAAAAATTAAAATCAGTAGTAGTCTCCATTATTTCAATAGGAGCAGAGTCGCAAACAGCAATAGAATTGTTAGCGTTTGTTTCACTTCCACCGCACGACTTTGAACAGACAAATGCGAGAAATACCCCCAATACAATCAATAAAAGAATCAACACAATATTACCACTAGAGGATTTTTCTTCCCTATTTTTGTTTATGTTACTGCCGTGTTGATTTATTTCTGTTTGATCTTGATTATAAACCTGACGAGTTTCGACATCATGATTAATTATCGTTGCAGACGTATTATTAAGCACCGATTTGAGTTGACCTATCGTTTTTATGCGATTTCGAGCCGACACTTTCATTGCACTTTCCACAACTACCCTCATTTGTGGCGACAACAATTCCAAGTGAGGAATTCCATTCTCTAGAATGTCGGATGGTAACGGAGGCTTTAAGCCTGTCAACAAATTATAAAGCGTAGCGCCAAGAGAATATATGTCACTATGCGTTCCTAAACTTTTATATTGGTTACTCATTTGTTCAAATGGAGCATAGCCGGGAGTATAAGCTACTCCGGTAGTAGTGGTCAACACACTATGAGTAGTTGAATCGGCATCGTATTGTTTGCTTGCTCCGAAATCGATTAATATCGCATTGCCTTGATTATCTACCATAATGTTGTTAGGTTTGATATCAAGGTGCAAAATGCCATGAGAATGAACAAATTCAAGAGCCGAAAGAATTTGATTGAGATAATGTCTCACCAATGGTTCAGCAAGTGGCTTAGACATCTGAGCTAGTGACTGCCCTTCGATATAATCCATCACATAATAGGCTGTTCCATTCTCCTCAAATAGGTCTGACACCTTGACTATATGAGGATGCGACAATGCATAAATTCGTCGTGCTTCCTTTATAAACTTTGTTCTTTGAGCATGATACAATGCCTTGTTTTCCTCAATAGTGATAGAGACACTCCGACTATCAGCGTCGCGAGTACACACTCCCGAGAGGTAAAACTCCTTAACCACCACACTCTTTCCCATGCGGTCGGTAGCCAAATAAGTATTTCCAAATCCACCTGATGCAAGGTGTCGCACAATGGTGTATTTATTATCAAGCACTACACCCTCAGCTAGATATCTGCTAATATATTTGTCCATCTACTAACTCTCTGTGTTGTCAAGGATTGCTATCTATATAATTTAACTCTCATATCTCCAACAGTTCCCGACATACTATTACCCGATTCATCGTCAAATTGGAGATAAATTGTCATGGGGTTCCCATGATTTTTACCATAAATAGTTAATCTAGAGCCATCAAAAGAAGCATTCCAAGCTACCGGTTTCAGTCCCATTGCAACATTTTCATAGCTACAATTTGATACACTATTTCCTTTCAAGGTAAATTTTATTTTGACAGCCCATTTTTCGTTTCCATCAGTGAAATATCCGTTATAAACATATTTCCCGTCTCGCGATTTTTTGGCTTCGGCTGCCGGTGTGGGTGCCTCTGCCTCTTGTTCCGATGTCGACTTTGGAGTCAAATTCTCATCTGCTACTTTTTGGGGGACCGCCGTTGCTTTTGCCGGGCGCGAATTGGCCGTCTTTGAAGTCCCGGAATTCTCTTGAGCGACAGATGTAGCCGCAATATAGGTTGTATTGGTTGACTCCTCATCGTCTTTATAAATTTGCTGAGCTACAATCACTCCCACCAAGAATAAAATCGTCACAATAGCTATGCCAGCCCATATTAATCCTTTTTTATTTCCTGAGCCGCCCCCCTCAGGCTTAAAGCCAAGTAGCTTCCAATATTTTCTTTTTATTTCAGCAACATTCTTTAAGCGTTCTTTAGACGCCACCTTCATCATGTCATATATTAAAGAACACATTGAAGCAGATAACATTTTAGGAAATGTAGGGAACCCTTCGTCCATTATTTCCGATGGCAATGGAGGATTTTGTCCCGTAAGGATATTATACAATGTCGCCCCTAATGAATATATATCGCTATGCGTTCCAAGGCCTTTCATGTTATTGTTTAATTGCTCTATTGACGCATAACCCGGAGTGTAAGCAATGCCTGTGGTGCTCAATAAACTTTGATTATTTGAAGTGGGATCAAGTTGTTTGCTAGCACCAAAGTCAATCAATATAGCATTCCCATGACTGTCAATCATTATATTGCTCGGTTTAATATCAAGATGCAACAAATCAACATTGTGAACATATTCAAGCGCTGACAATATTTGGCGCAAATAATGAATTACCACATCTTCGCGAATAGGCTTTTGCATTTGAGCCAATGATTGGCCATCGATATAATCCATCACATAATAAGCCGTGTCGTTCTCCTCAAAAGCATCCATCACCTTAACAATATTGGGATGGCTTAAAGAGTATATACGTTGCGCTTCCCTTATAAATTTACTTTTCTGCTTTATGTAGAGTTCCTTATTATCGTCAACACTGACAATAACACTACGACTATCCTTGTCTCTTGAACACACTCCCGATATATAAAACTCCTTAATCACTACTTGCATCCCCATTGTGTTAGTCGCTAAATAGGTGTGACCAAAACCTCCCGAAGCAAGATATTTTGTTATAGTGTATCTTTTATTTAGAACAACTCCCTGTGCCAGATATCTAGTTCCAACATTTGCATCTATCTTGGTTTCCATTTGCAGAAATTATTAGTTAAAATGGTTTTAACCACAAAATTAACTATTATTTATTATTTAACAACTATTATTCGCTATTAAAATTATCGGCATCCTATAAAAGATTTTAGAGGCAGATTCAACTAGCAAGTGCAAAAATAGCAATTTGTTTGAAGAATTCCGTTTTAGGGGTTGAAAAATTTAATTTTTTACGAGGTCTATTGTTTAATTTTTTTGCCACATTTTTAATGTACTTGTCGGAGAAGTCATT
>JAZNGZ010000072.1:0-3249 GCA_045576735.1 Muribaculaceae bacterium | reverse complement strand
CCTTTGTCTCAATCTCATAGCTCGCTATGCTCATTCGACAAAAATCAAAAATCCCCTCAAATAAAATTTCACAAATCATCACAAAGCAATTTATAGAAGTTCCCTTTACTTTCCTAAAACGAGCACAAAGGTACGCTTTTTTGCCGAATTACGGAAATTTTTCCGTAAATTTATGCAAACATCTTTAACTCAACAGAAAAGAATTATAAAACGAGGTCTCTCTAGGGTAACATTCATGGGAATTTCTTTCATTTTCAAGCAAGTGTTGCGAGAGATTTCATCATAAGATTACATTTCAAATATTTCACAAAAGGAGCAACAATACTATCAATTCAAAAAAAAGTTGTATCTTTACACTTTAAACAATACAACAAATAAAAATTAATCCATATCAGATATGTCAAATCTTTTATTGATCTCTTTATTTTTAAATCGTATAGGTGGTTGGGAATTAATAATCATTCTCGTAGTGGTGTTGCTCCTCTTTGGTGGCAAAAAAATTCCCGAATTAATGCGCGGAATTGGCAAGGGCGTAAAAAGCTTCAAACAGGGTATGAATGAGGTGCAAGAGGAGATTAACCGAGACGACTCCGACAAAACCAAAAAAAATTAATATCCGACATTAACGACCTAAAATCTCGTTGTTGCAGCCGATGGCAAAGCCAGATGAACAACTTGAGGAGATGAGTTTCTGGGACCACATTGATGTGCTCAGGAAATTATTGTTGCGCATGGTATTGGTACTATTTGCCTTTGCCGTGGGTTTGTTTATTTTTATGCCATGGATATTTGACAATATTGTACTTGCTCCAACAAACGAGGATTTTATCTTATATAAACTTTTTAATCAAATATCGGCAGACCTGATGCCCGACTTTGCTTCGGGCGATTTCCACGTCGAGCTCATTAATATTGAACTTGCGTCGCAATTTTTCATTCACATGTCAACATCATGTTGGATGGCTTTTGTATTATCATTTCCAATTTTACTGATAATATTGTGGGGATTCATCAGTCCGGCTCTATACAGCCATGAACAGAGAGGATTTAAGCGCGCGTTTATATTTGGGAATCTTATGTTTTACATAGGTGTAGCCGTTGGGTATTTGGTTGTGTTTCCCATCACGATGAGATTTCTGGCCGAATATCAAATAAGCGAATCGGTGCCCAATGTTATTTCACTAAGTTCCTATATGGACAATTTTATCGTGATATGTCTCATGATGGGCCTTGTGTTTGAGTTGCCGTTAGTAGCATGGCTTTTAGGTCGCATGGGGCTACTCACCCGTAGATTCTTCAAAAAATATCGTCGCCATGCAATTGTTGTGTTGCTCATATTAGCGACACTTGTCACCCCCACAGGTGACCCGTTCACCCTATCGGTTGTTTTCTTCCCTATATATACACTTTGGGAACTCAGCTCACGCCTTGTGCCCAAGCCATCTAAAACTGAAACATAACAAGAATAATCAACAAAAACATGAAAGCCATCGTCGTTCAACAGCCCTGGGCATCACTCATTGCTCACGGAATTTCAGATATAGCCAATCTTCCTCAAGCAACCGACTTGTCGGGTCGCGTGCTATTGGCAGCATCGGCCTCACCCATTGCCAACGACCTCTTTGAACAAATCCCGGTTGAATACTCGGCAACAATAGGGAACAATATACTCATGGGCAATTTGCCGTTGCTTGAGACTCTTCCTCTAAATGCTGTTATTGGTTGGGGTGAAGTGATCGGCCAAAGCACAGAGCTGACCGACGAGACCCCAATATGGGGAATCGGTCCGGCTATGGTGCAGTTGAGCAATGTGCATCTATTTGACAATCCTATTCCATTGGATAGCAAACTACCGGAGTGTGGGGTTATCGATTTGCCACAAATCACAGAGAATAATTTGCCAAACGCACACATTGCGTCATGCCGTTCGCCTCATCTTGATAACTCCGAATTAATTATACCTCTCACAGATAAATACTACAACGAAATCATTTCGTTCAAATACAAGTTCATAAACTTTGAGCTTGCCGATGAGGATATGAGCAATTTTTTCCTATCTGACAGCGAAAAAATGAGAATGATAAAGTTCCGCTCCATTAAATTAGTGAGTGATTCCGGCAAATGCATTCGTTTTGAAGCACACCGCAATTGCGCCGTTCAAGCCTACCTTGACGACAACGAGAGCCCAATAATGGTTCCGTCAATATGGACCCCCGACCCCATCGAATGGCTCGTTGTCCACATCGCAATGGGCAATCAATTGAAATGATTTTCATGCCGTTCCAACACGACGAAGCGATTCTCGCCACAAAAGGATGAAAACAAAAAAGGAATAACGGCTTGGGGGTTATTGGTTCTGACACTTTAATAAAAAAGCATCGGGAGTCCGATGCTTTTCGTTATTGTTTGCCAAATATTCCTATAACTGGAACCGTTTTCTGCATTTCCATTTTGGTTTCATATTGATATGTACCAATATGGCGTGCAACTTGACCTGATTTCACTTCTACAATTTGGTCATCGTAGTAATAAGTGTTTTCTTCACCTATGAGCAAGACAAGTGTTCCATGATAGGATATTATTCCAAATTCATTTGAATCTGAATGAGCCAATGCAACATTAGGTGCCAATACTTGCATTACTTTAAACGATTGCGCTGAAAACTCTTCACCTGGTTGGTCAAATAGATTCAACCCAGGTACATCACCCGCGGGTTCCATAGCTTTACCTATTACTACCAATGAAAGGATTGTCAAAATACACCCTGAAACAAGCCCTAATAAAAATATAACCCATTTTTTCATGATGCTATTATTTAGATATTATTATTCTACAAAGGTAATAATAACATCGCAATATCCGATACTTTACACAAATAAATTGTCTTTTACGCATAGAGAATGTTACTATACTTTAGCGGTGTAGTAACATTCTTTTTTATGAAAACAACTGCTATTTTGGACTCAGGAGAAAAAGGAGTGGAAAACATCACCAATGGACAAGTAGCAACCTTGCAACAAATACAGACGTAACGCGTGCAAGCACTGGTGCTCACTATCCGGAGGTTTCGGGCCTTGCCCTCAACCACACGGTTATTTATACGCTTCGGGTTACCACGACAAAAAGTAGGGTGAAATAACACTAAAAAACTCTTAGTAGACAAAAAGTAGGATAAAACCCTATACAGGGCGCGCCCTGTATAGGGTTTTGGCGTTTAATAATGTCTCATTATGTATTCATCCAATAATT
>JAZNGZ010000071.1:0-23283 GCA_045576735.1 Muribaculaceae bacterium | reverse complement strand
ATCAGAGCCAACGATAAGGCGTATATCGCTCACACTTCCGATTCGGCAATATTATCGGTTATAAACTATTTTGAAAATCACGATTTCAATAATTTACTTCCAGTAGCCTACTATTATGGAGGTCGCGTATATTCCGACCTTGGAGATGCTCCACAAGCACTCGAATATTTCCAAAAGGCTTTGAACTGTGAAAACATCAACTCTCGCTTCGAGATTGTTGCATATAGCCAAATGGCTGGAATATATCATAAACAAAAAGTATATGATTTAGCAATTCCAACATATAAAAAAGCCATTGAATTAAACGCAAAGAATAATAATACCTTAGGAATAATATACAACACTCGTAGTATGGGGGATGTATATTCAAAACTAAACAACAGTGATAGTGCCATAATACTATACAATAACGCTGTTACACTTGCTCAAAAAGAAAAATATACAACCCTTGCGTCTTCAATTAATCTTAGTTTAGCTGAATTACATTTATTCAATCATGAATATTCAAAGGCATATTATCATCTAAATTCTATGAAGAATTTCATTCCAAAAGAAGACTCTATTTCTGAAGCTAATACATATGCACTCCTATATTATCAACTAAATAATATAGATTCTACAATTTTTTATTGCAAAAAACTTATAAAATCCAAAAATCTAAATACACAATTAAACGGATATAATATTTTATCTAATTTACATATGCACAATAATCGTATTAACGAAGCATATGATGCCATGATTATGTCAACTAAATTATCCGATTCTATAAGCAAACTACAAACTCCCCAAGAAATACGTCAATTATCCTCAATATACAACTATCAAATTCGTGAACGCGAAAACAACAAACTAAAACAAGAGGCGCAAGAAAACGAAATCAAAATTATATGCTTGGTTAGCTTTATTGTTATTATTTTCAGCATTAGCATATTTGCATTTCTTATAATTAGCAAAAGAAAACGCATTATCAAATTAAAACTCCAAAATGTTGAACTTTTGCTTAAACAAAGCAATGAAGTTAGCGAAAATACCATCGCCAAGAATAATGAAACTATTGCTCAATTAGAATCGCAAATCAGTTCAATAAATTGCGAAAACCAATCGCTTATCCAAGAATTGGAAAATCAAAAAAAATTATTGGTTCTCAATAATGAAAAAGCTATTATTTATAAAAAACAAAAAGACAATGCAATCTTGACTTTTAACAATGAGGATTTTGTAAAAGAAATTCATCATCGCTTAAAAATTTATCCCGAAGAAAAAAATATCCTTTCTGAAAATGAATGGAACTATCTCATTGATAAAATTTCCAATTTATTCCCTGAATTTATTGACACTCTTCACGATTTACCATTTAAAATCAGCAATTATGAATTCCGTGTTTCTATTCTCATTAAAACAAAATTTGCTCCTAGAGAAATTGCTCGATTGACAAATCATTCTGAATCTTCTGTGTCACTTACTCGTGCACGACTATACAAAAAGTTAACAAACGACACTGGCAAAGCTTCTGATTGGGACAATTTTATTAATAACATCTAAAACCACAATACGCTAATTATCAATCATTTACCCCCCCCCGCTTCTACAAGCAAAAAAATGTAAAGTTTTTGTAAAGTCATTTTCGACTATTTTTCTTTGTTTTCTTCATTAATTTGCACAAGTCAAATTTTTAATTTTTCAAATTATGAAGAAAATATTTTTTCTATTATTTTTAACGTGTGGAATTCTTCTTTCTTCTGCCAAGGAGAAAAAAGAAATTCCAATTCAAAAAGACCCAGAGACCAAACAAGAGCAACGCACTCCCAATTTTGGTAGCGACATCACAGCTTTTTATCAAGATGGTATGATTTATCTACAATTTGCATACGATATGGGCGAAGTGGAAATCACAGTTACTAACGAAACTACCGGTGAAATGTGGCAACAAACCGAAGATACAGCGTTCGGCTCTGTGTCAATCACTACATCAACCTCTGCAGGCGACTATTATATAACAATAGTTACCGACGATGCGTCTTGCTACTCCGGGAACTTCTCCCTCTAATTGATAACTGAATAATCCAATTATCCTATGTTATCATAAGCACGTGGTACTCGGCTCGTTGTGAGCCGGGTGCCTTTTACCAATCATATTAACCAATTTAACCATGAAACTAACTAAACTAATATTATCAACAATCATTCTATTGAGCAGTACTTATCTATCCGCACAAGATGCTACCGATATTTCCTCTTATGCACCACGAGATTACACAATCATTCCACCATCACCAGAAGTTGCATCAATGGTTAGAAATGTTGATTATCCAGTATCTCCATTTACTGGACAAGTTGATATTTCTTTACCTATCTACACTATTAGTGAGGGCAATTTAAGTGTACCAATTTCTGTCCAATACCTAAGTGGAGGATTAAAAGTTGATGACCAGCCAGGAAATCTTGGGCTAAGTTGGATTCTTAATGCAGGAGGATGTGTTTCTCGTACTGTCTATGGACATCCTGATGATGCTGGATCTTCTACAATAGTAAATAACATCAGAGGCATTTTTAATAAAACAATAAAAACTGATTCTCTACGTGAATATGCGAAATCTACTATTGGATATTATGACCCTAGTGATCCCAACGCTTTTATTGAATATCGATTAGGGAGAAAAGACTGGGACACCGATTATTACTTTGGCCGTGCAGATGTGGCTAATGACATTTTAAAGATTAGTTGCATGGGGTTATCAGGAACATTTATATATAATGACAACAAAGATGTTGTAATAAGTTCTTCAGAACCGATATCTATTTCTCCAAATGAAATTGTAGGGAGTCTTTATCCAAATCAATTTATAATCACCGATAATAAAGGCACTAAATATTATTTTGGGCATGTCAAATTTGACAATACAGACCCATCAATTGAGCGAACCAAATATGAATACTATCATGGCAATCCTGGAGACCAAATGCTAGATTCAATGTACTATACCTCTGCATGGCATTTAACTAAAATAAAAAATTTGCAAAATGATAGTATAATCTTCCATTATAAAACAAAAAATAAAAGGACTAAAACAGGTGCTCTTGTTCAAACATATTATGCCTCATCCAATCCAGATTTAAGACATCTCCTACCTAGTCCTGTTTCATCTTGTGGGGAAGTTATTTATAATCCAGTTTCACTTTGTGCTATAGAAAGTAGCAGTGCTATTGTTCGCTTCACATACGACAATGATTCTAAAAACGAAAAAATCACTAAAATTGAAGTATATCCAAATTACGACACCAACACTCCAATAAAAACATTTAATTTTAATTATACCCCTTTTAATAATACCAATGGTCAGAAAAGAACTCTTTTGACAAAAATAGCTGAAAATGGCATAAATCAATATCAATTTGCTTATTATACAGAACCTAACACTAATGAAATCCCATTTAGGGAGTTGGATCAAGATTTTTGTGGATATTATAATGCTGCAGGAAACGCAGGGATAGCTCCAAGTTATCATCAATTTTCGCATCATACTCCCTGTGATCGCTCTGTAAATCCAAATGTATGTTATTATGGGGCGTTAAAAAGCATTATATATCCCACTGGAGGTTCCACCGAGTTTGAATGGGAATCACACGAATATGGATATTTTGACAATATACAAGTTGAAGAACCAGATAAAACTACTACTACACACCTTCATACCGATACTCTGATAGCCTTAGAGCCTATAAAAAAGTTAGTTATAGACAACTATCATGTAAGTAGCAATCAATATGTAACAGTCGATTTATCTGAGTACTTCAATTTTAATCCTCAAATACTACTCAACTCTGATTACTATGGACTCTGCCATGAATATGATGATTGTATTAATGTAAAATATCCTCGTGTCACTTTTATTAAAGAGTCAACCAATCAAAGTTGTGCCGAACATACTATCTTTATTGACGACTGTACTATTTCAGGCCAATATAAAGGCAAAGTTGATGTACATTTAGAACCGAACGTAAGTTATCGTGTGGAATTACAATATCCTACGTCTATTTTTGCACATGAAGGAATTGACAACCAATCTCTAATTGAACGCGAGTTTATGCACGCTGACGCTCCTTGTGGTAAAATTTTCTTAAATAAATACACTACGACATCTAATAGTAATTCGAGTTTAAAAACGCACAAAGATATTTGGGGAGGATTAAGAATTTCTCGAATAATATCAAAAGCTGATGAAGATGGCGAGCCTATTGTCAAAGGTTATTACTATGCTTATACCAAATATGACGAATCGAGTGGCGTCATATCTAATGTCCTCGATTATGCAGGTAAATATTACTATATTACAAAAAATAGTTATCCTATTGGAAATGAAAGCTCTGAATTTTATCAAATTTCATCAAATGGTTTTTACAACCTTCCTGTCGGAAATGTCGGAGTGGAATATTTTAAAGTCAACGAATGGTGTTCACACCAAATTGAACTAGAAAATGACACATATTCAAATTCCAACACCGTTCAATATAATTATTCCTCAAACCAAACGGAAGCTTATCGAGATTTTAATAACTCTGAGTTCCTTGATTACCAATCTACCGGTTCTCAAATGTGGACATCTAAAGCCCATTATCGGGGCAATCTAATGAGTAAGCAACTTAGCAATCGCCCAGGATATGATGAGAAAATCAATATCAAGTATAATTATAATATATTTGAACCGGAACCTGAAAATCTTAGCGTTTTCACCACTGACTTATTCCGTATTGCCGATTTTTCTTCAGCATCTATTTCTAATGCAAAAGTTGGGGACTATGATTATTGTATAGGAAAATACAATCTTATTCCCTATAACAAAACTATCAAAAATGAAATTTATATCGAAGACAAGTATTGCGATACTACCCAATACACTTATTTTTATGATAGTTATACCGACAACCTAGATTACAATCTTTTACGATCCAAAATTAAAACTACTTCAGATGGAAAAAACAAAGAAACATTCTATACTTATAGGTATGTGAATGGTGTATATCTAAATATTCCCGAGACAGAAGTTACTGTTGTTGATGGAATTATTGTTGATGCAAAACGCATGGTCTATGATAATAATAATTTGCTCATTAAATCTTATGGATTAAGTGAGAAAGGAATCAATGCAAGTGGATACGATTTAGGTGGCAAATCGGCATCTCTACAACTAGTTAACCTAATCAACCAACCCGAATATTCTTATGAGTATAATAACCATGGTGATTTAGTCCAAATTAGTTATAACAACGAAGTTTTAGCTTCTTATCTTTGGGGGTATCGTGGGAGCTATCCTATTGTTGAAGTAAAGAATTTGCCTTATTCAGAGCTATTATCAACTATTAATAGCTTAGGAAAAAGTCCTGAACAATTCTATTCTGCAACAGGGAATGTAGAATCAGATTTAACTTCATTCTTTACTTCTTTGCGAAATGCCTTGCCCAACAACGATATTACAACAATGACATATCATTGGCTCATCGGCGTATCATCTGCGACTGACTCTCGAGGCATTACAACTCATTTCTCTTTCGACAATCAAGGTCGTTTGTCTACAGTTAAAGATTATAATGGATATTTTATACGCAAATATGATTATCACTATAAACAATAACGATTATGAGAAAAGTAACATTCATATTTATATCGTTTGCAATTAGCTTATTATCTTATGCAAATATTGCTATTACAAGAGACTTAAACAAACCTCGTCCTGGTGATAATATTAAGCTATACAAAATCCCTTTTATTATAAATCTTAATGATACATCTATTATCGATTTATCTTCAATAAAGGGGGAAACTGATTATAATATAACATATAATCAGTTTAAGGATTCTTTGCTAATTTGTTCACAAAATCGAGAAGTCGAAATTTTTGACGATTTAGGCGATTCTATTTTGCTCATTTCTCATCGCAAACCGGGGTTGACACTTAATTATATCATCCCGGAAGTCGCTTTCAAATATCCTTTTTCAAAAGGTGAGAATATTAATGGGGTATTTTTTGCCGAGGGGACAAGGGCAATGCGTGATTATGCCAGAATTTCAGGCAGATACTCTCTTTCTGCCGACAATAACAATTACACTTTAATCACACCTGAGGCCGATACCATATCTGACCTTATTCACGCTAAATATATTCGCTATGGTTCAACCTTAATTGACCCCGATTTCTCTCGTAGTTATAAATCTGACTCTACAGTAATTCTCCCCGACTTTATTATGTGGCATCTTGAAAATGATAGTATAACGCACCTTATTGAGCGCCATTGCCTTTATGCTCGTGGTTATCGCTATCCTATTTTAGAAACTCGATTGCATAAAGTACTTTATTTAGGAAATGCTATTGATTCTTCATTTGTCACTCTTTATTGTAGCAAATCTTCGCAAGCTCATGACTTGGCTTCCGACCCTTTAAATGAAGAATTAAGACTTGAAGAAGCGTCAAATGCATTCCGAAACAATTTTGGAAATATCGCCAACACAAAATCGCGTAATTCGTTTTCGCCTAATAACGATGACGATATCGCGCCATTGCAACCCGAAGAAGAAACTTGCGATATTAGTCATTCCGAAAACTCCAACCACATTAACATCAATTATTCCGCTTCTCCCGATTGTGTTGTTGCCATAACTCTGCACAACTCGGCTGGTGCATTGATGTGGCAGACTTCGGAAGTTGCACGCGATTCACAAGGTGACATATCATATCCCACTCACGACCTCGTGGCCGGTGAGTATCTTGTTACCGTATTTCTTAAAAATTCTCAATACTCTTTCAAATTTATAAAGAAATAGTTTGATTTTACATTTTTATCTTTTAATTTTACAATTCCCATGAATAAACGATATAAACATATTATTTCATTGGCCATATTAGGATTGCTTTCTAATATAACTCATTTGGGAATCGCTCAAACTGCGACTCAAAACTATATTCGCTCGATTGAGGCAGGAAGTGAATCCACTGTTGATCCCGACCGATATATTTCTGACAAATCACGCACTTCAATTCAATATATTGATGGATTGGGACGACCCGTTCAAACAGTTTTGATGGGACAAGGGGGCGACTATAACGATATAGTTTCTAAAGTTGAATACAACTATCTAAATAAGGTTGCCAAAGAATGGCTACCGATTGAGGGGAGTTTCAATGGGGCTTTTATCCCGGCGTCAGACTATAGTCAAGAGGCTTCATCGTTCTACAACAACGAGAATCCATTCACTTTCACTACTTATCAAACGTATACCGATGGTGTACAAGATGTTTCTAAACCGGGACATTATAACAGATTTAAAACATATATCACACATCATTCCATTTCTGATTGTCGTTGGTTTACTTGTAATGATAATGGTTTGTTGATTGCAAAAGGATATTATCCTGAATCGACAGTTATTGCAACTTCAACCGAAGATGAAGACGGCAAAAAGGTTATTGAAGTCCGCGATCGTGAGGGACGCACTATTCTACGTCGTGCCATAGCCGACAACAACCAATATGCCGATACTTATTTTGTATATGACATCTATGGTGATTTGAGATATATGATTTCGCCTAAAGCCTCAGCGTTATTGCCATTAAACGGAACTTGTGATTCTGAAACATTAAACACGCTATGTTTCTATTATGAATATGATGCAAGGCATAGAGTAACCCTAAAACGCATTCCAGGCTCTGAACCGGTATATTACGTTTACGACAAGCTAAATCGTCCTATTTTGTCGCAAGATGGGGTGCAACGTGCATCATCAAAATGGTCGGTGATAAAATATGACCCACAAAAACGCATTGCAGTAGAGGGCATTGCCTCAATTCCAGGTGCAACACGCGAATCGCTGCAAGCTACTTGGGGCGATTCTACAATTATCGCCATTCCTCAAACGACAGGCAATATAAACGAAATTGCTTTAATGTATTCTACTAATTGCGGCCCTTCAGGCTTTACTGCACAAAGAGCATATTACTACGATAATTACTCTCATTGGGGCAATTATCCTATACCAACAGATGCAAATTACACTGTAAACACATCTCTTTCGGCTCAAGGTTTATTGACAGGGACTGCCGTTTATGACAATAGTGGCAACTGTATTGTCGAAGCAATATATTATGATGATCGTGGTCGTGAAGTGATGCGGTGCGAACGCGATTACTACGCCAACTCTTCAAGTGCCACAACTTTCAACAAATATTCTTTTCGAGGATTGTTGTTAGGAACAAAATCTGTGGCTTCGCAACTTTTGGAGGGTACTGTTACGGCAAGCCACAATGTGGAATGGGATTACTCCTACGATGGTGGAGATAGAGTAACCCTTACAAAAATGCGCATCGATGGTGGAGCCTGGAAAGATATGATTTCAAATCAATATGATGAGATTGGCCGTTTAAGCAAACAAAGAATGGGTTCATTTATTTCCTCGGGCGGAAGTAATGCTATAACCTATGGCTATCATATACATGGCAATATATCTTCTATCACCTCTCCATGGTATTCACAACGATTATATTATGGAGAAAATCCGTTTAACCCATCGCAAATTTATTATAACGGCAATTTATGTGCCTCTACATCTTCGGTGGTAAATACTTCAAGCGATTTATTTGAGTCGGAATTGACATTCTCTTATGAGTATGACAAACTAAATCAACTGCGCTCGGCTATTGAAGATAATGCCGGAAGCGACATAGGCGAATGGTTTGAATATGACTTAAACGGAAATATCGTAAGCCTCGAACGCATTTTCGATGGCTATTATGTGCAACGTGCAGCGATTACATACGATGGCAATCAGATTGTTTCGGTTAATGATGCAAGTGAGGACGAATCAACCGGCTTGGCTCCTCGCTTCCCATCGGGGGTATATTCCGATGCAGTGGCTTATGATGCCAACGGCAATATCACTCGCGATGACACTCGTGCGATTTCTTCGGTTACATATCATTCATTTTTGAATCTGCCCAAACGGGTAACGTTCTCCGATGGGTCTTATTTGGCATGGGATTATCGCCCCGATGGGCGTAAAACGCAATCCACATCGGCTGAGAAATATATCCGTGTGACGACGACGGTCAACGCCAATGGCGATACTATCGTGCGTCAGCAAACACGGTATAACACCGACCTTCGCAAATATATCGGAGCGTTTGAGATTAGTGGCTCGACATGGCGTGTGTATCACGATGCAGGGCACACCGATTTGAACGCCACTTCGGGGGCATTGACGCATCGGTATTATGTGCGTGACTATCTTGGTAGCACTCGAGCGGTGATTGATGAGGGGGGAAATGTGTTGCAAAGCACTGCCTACTATCCATCGGGTGTGCCGTTGACGCCAAACTCGCTCACGCCTCAAACTATCAAACTCCACACCGGCAAAGACTACTTCGACCTCCAAGGCGCAGGCTGGTACGACAACCAAGCTCGCTATTATGATTGCCTAATACCCTCCTTCAAATCAATAGACCCCCTCGCCGAGAAATACCCTTGGCTATCGCCATACAACCATTGTGCAAATAATCCATTGAAGTTTGTGGATTTAAAAGGAGATAGCTTAACATTGTCAGGAGATATAACTAATATAAATAAAACATTGGATATATATTCCAAAGGCACCAACGATGTTTATAAATTTACCATAAATAAGAATGGACTAGTATCGATGCAACTTTCGGAAGGAAAAGACCACTCAGAATTGACACCTGAAGGTGAAAAATTTTATAATACAATTTCTCAAATTGTAAATGATGATAAAACAACATCTTTAACAATCACTAATGGCACATCTGATATTATTGCAAATATATCCACCGCAACTATTGATATTGCAGATGTTAAGAATCTAAATTCAGAACTTAATAGTTCAAGTATTTTAATACATGAAACATATGAACAATTTTTGAAACAAACAAAAAATAAATCAGATAAAGAGGCTCATGAAAGAGCGAGTGGTGTTGAATTATACATTTATAATCAAGCAGCTCCTGCATATGAACGAAATATAAATTTTAATCCAAATGGAGGAGGAACACTAGATATTACAATTCGAAATATCTACAACCAAATTGTCAAACAATTTAGTATCCCATTTAATTCAAACAACAATTTTTAACTATGAATAAATTACTTTTTTTAATAATATTTTTCATTGGGGTTTCCTATAACGCTAAGTCCCAAAATTGTACTGATGAGTATTTTATGCATTATATAGATAAAATAAGTAATGTTTTGAGTACAACCGATTCTTCGTTTGCAATATGCGAGGTATCATTGGGTTCTGATTTTGATGAATTTGTTTATGTTTCTTCTGCTCTAATGCCAAAATGCGAAATTGCAAAACATAGATATAATTTTAGTCCTATAAATCTTATAAATCTAATCAATAACTATATTTTTTATAAGTCAAGAATTACGCAAAACTCATTTAACAGATCATTACACGAATTTAAGAATCATTCTGAAGAAAACTCCGACTCATTAGCAACAAGTTATTTTAACGAGAACCTATCTTTAATATCACAGGCTCTCAATTATGATGATGGCATACGATGTCTATATCACTCCACTCATGTAAAAAAAGTAAATAGCGATAAATCAATAGAATATATCGACATTACTGATTTTATTGATATAGTGAGCATATTATCTGGGACTGACATCCATTTTACAGAAAATCAATCTTTAAACAAGATAATATATCAACAATTAAATAATTGGTATACATCTTGTGCATCTAAAATTAAATGGGATAACATATTAGAGATAAGAAAAATCATGAAAAAACATAGTGAAAAATACTTTAATGGACAACCATTAGATCTTGAAGATATAGAAAATGACAATTCCTTTGAGGACGAATTAAAAAAATATATTATTAACTAAATTACTTTCAATACAACAATCTCTTTGAATAATGACTGCCACTTGCACAATATATTATCGGCACACCGATTTGAACGCCACTTCGGGGGCGTTGACGCATCGGTATTATGTGCGTGACTATTTGGGTAGTACTCGGGCTGTGGTTGATGAAGATGGCAATGTGTTGCAAAGCACTGCCTATTATCCGTCGGGTGTGCCGTTGACGCCAAACTCGCTCACGCCTCAAACTATCAAACTCCACACAGGCAAAGACTTCTTCGACTTGCAAGGTGCAGGCTGGTATGACAATCAAGCTCGCTATTACGATTGCCTAATACCCTCCTTCAAATCAATAGACCCACTCGCAGAAAAATACCCTTGGCTATCGCCTTACTGCCATTGTGCTAACAATCCACTACGGTTTGTGGATAGAGATGGCAAGGAATTATCTATTAGTGGAGAATTAAGTGATTTTGCTTTAAATAAATTACAATCAGCTGTAGGAAATAGATTATCATTAAGTATGAATAGTTTAGGCAATATTAGTTATACAATAAATTCTGAATACGACAACAACACAAATGCACAAATTCTAATGAATATCATAGATAATGGGGATATTAGAGTTAATTTAATTACTACTAAATCTATTTATACCAGTACTGGAGATTTGTTTATTGGAGGAGCATTTATGGGTAATATGTTCTCTAATAACAAAGTTGTTGCATTTCAGGAAATAAATCCCAATGTATTAAACGATGCCGATTTAGCCACAAACACTCCTGGAAAGATGATAATGCATGAAGTTTCTGAAGCATATGAAGGAGCTCTGATTTCATATGAAACAGGAATTGCAGCACCTCCAGCTAAAGACGGAGAACTGAATGTTATTTACAATCGTGCACACAATAATGCAACCCCTCAAACTGCAATTAAACAAGCTTTTTATAATGGATTAAACGAGACTTCCGATATAAACAATGCTACCAGAACCGTATGGTATGTGACAACTCCTGACAATGTTAAAATTATCCAATATTTAGATGCAGAAAAATGATGTTACACAAATTTATTATATTAGTTTTTTCTTTTTTATGCCTGTCTTGCAAGACTTCTTTGAATCATAAATTGTATGATAACGGGATAGTTTGCACTCATAATTCTATCATAGAATTAAATAAACAATTAAAAGAACGGCAACAACAATATGATTCTATTTATCATCAACAACTTTATGACAACAAAGATTTAGATAAAGCAATACATCTATCATTAAATATTGATAGCATTTCATCTTATAAGAAATTTTATTTAATATATGCTCACAATGATACATTAGCCTATAAAATAATCAGTTTGAAGAAAAAAGACATTTCTATTACAAATAATGACTCAATTAAAATTGGGAATAAATACAACCTCAGCATTATTGATCTCTTTCCTGAAGAATCTATCCCAGGATTTGGAATAATTCCTAAAGATGTCACAGGTGGATATCTTCTATACGATGCATACATCCCTTACGAACAGGAATTTCATTACACAATATACGAAGCTATAAATTTAGATGGACTTCAATTGACATATTAATATGTTAAAATCAATCGGAAATCTTATATTAGTAGAACTATCAACAAATTGACTACCGTTTGCTCAACATATTACCAATATTTTGGCACCACCACTTCGGGGGCGGTGACGCATCGTTATTATGTGCGTGACTATTTGGGTAGTACTCGGGCTGTGGTTGATGAAGATGGCAATGTGTTGCAAAGCACTGCCTACTATCCATCGGGAGTACCATTGACGCCTAACTCGCTAACTCCTCAAACTATCAAACTCCACACCAGCAAAGATTTCTTCGACCTCCAAGGCGCAGGCTGGTACGATAACCAAGCCCGATATTATGATTGTCTAATACCAACCTTCAAATCCCAAGATCCCCTTGCTGAGAAATACCCCTGGCTATCGCCTTATAACCATTGTGCAAATAATCCATTGAAATTTGTAGATAGAGATGGTATGAGATGGGTTGATCAATATGAGATTAACGATTTAGCAACAAATATCACAAATAAAATAAATTCTATTGGAAATTTAAAAGACGGAAATAATAAAGATATGTATCCATTTATAAAATCATATTCATATATAATTAATAGTCAAAACAAATAGATATACACCATGAGAATATTGCATATTTTTTTGATTTTAAGTACGTTCTTAACAACTTATGCACAAGGTATCGCAGAACAATATAATGGAACTTATTATAATTCTTCGCAACTATATAAAACAACAATCCAAAATAACGATTTTATTTATTCATTGAATTTTGGGTCAAATACATGGGATCCTGATCCCATTATTTTAGCGAAATGTAAGATGACCCATTTATCAGATTCGTTTTATAAAATTGACAATTCTCCATACCCTTTCGATATATGGTGGGACGGAATTAACATAGAACAAAAACATAATGATAGTACCGGCGATTCAATTTGTGTAGATTTTAATTTCCCAAAATGCTCTACACCGCTCGATATTTCAATATCTTGTACTGACCATTTATCTCACTCAAAGGAATTTAATATATCTATCACCAATTCAGGTTCAATCCTATTACCTCCTAATACAGAAAGCATATATTTTGCGTTTTATATTCCGGACAAATATATTATAACATCGCCTTCGGGATATTTTAATAGTTATCTCTATTATTTTTATAGATTTGACGTTAATAAAAAATGTAACAAGATTGATATATCAACCGACGTAGATTTGGACTCTTTATTCTATCAAACTGAAATTAGAGATAACATCATAATTATGGAGAACGACTCAATAATTTGGAATGGAGAAGTTTTTTGTAAACAAAAAACACTATAGACAATTTAACTGCTAAATATTTTAATGAGGACCTATCTTTAATATCTCAATACCTCAAATATAACGATAGCATAAGATTGACCCTTAGGCCATATTTCCTTGCAAAAAGGAAACTTTTTGCCACGCATTTCCCTTTGAAAAGGAAATTTCTCTTTTTTTTGCATACCGTCTATTAGAAGACTTTCAATGACGGCTCATTTGCTCAATATAATCTTTCAATGGACACATCCCCATAGATGCTCATGAAACTGCTCCAAAAAAATATATCACAATGGAAAAGGCATACAAATATTTCATCTCAAACTCATTTTAATGTGTTGCTACACCTAGTACCTTTCGCTTGATGATATTTCTTCGATGGATTTACGTTGATGTTGTCGGTGGGTATCGGTGGCATAGCCGAGTGATACAACCATCAACACTCGTTTTGAACGAGGTATCTCAAGTATTTTACGCATCTGCTTTTCATCAAACCAGCCGAGAATACAAGAGCCTAATCCCTCTTGAGTGGCTGCCAATGTGATATGCGATGACACTATGCCGCAATCGATAAGCGGAAAATGTTTGTTTTTAATCCACCCGCCAAGTCGAGCAGTGAAATTGGGCGACTCTTGCACAATAACAATAAACGCCGTAGCTTGCTCAGCCCATTTGTTCATTCCTATTGAAGTGAGAGCCTGTGCCACCTCTTTTCGGCGATTGGCATCGGTCACAGTGATAAGATGCCAAGGTTGTGAGTTGCATGCCGAGGGCGCCAATCGGGCTGCGTCGATGATACGTGCAAGCTTGTCGGCTTCCACCTCGCGAGAGGAATCGTAGGCACGACAACTCTGACGAGCTTCTACAAGTTGATAAAAATCGGTGAATGACATCGGTTTATTTAT
This sequence comes from Muribaculaceae bacterium, assembly GCA_045576735.1. Classification (GTDB taxonomy): domain Bacteria; phylum Bacteroidota; class Bacteroidia; order Bacteroidales; family Muribaculaceae; genus RGIG4079. The sequence continues at coordinate 8,623 of JAZNGZ010000071.1, read as the reverse complement.
TTTGAAACTCCATCAATCGGCTCAAATACTTGCCTATGATGTCAAATTCAAGATTCACGCGAGTGCCGGCAACGATGTTTTTAAAATTGGTATGTTCAAAAGTGTAAGGGATAATTGCCACACGGAAACTATTGCGTTCCGAATCACACACAGTGAGGCTCACGCCATTTACCGTAACCGACCCTTTTTCGACTGTAACATAACCCTTTGAAGCCATTGCAGGGTCAACTTCATACACAAATTTATAATAGTGACTTCCGTCAACCTCCTCAACACTTTCACACACTGCTGTGCAATCAACATGTCCTTGCACGATGTGACCATCGAGGCGACCATTCATCAACATGCTACGTTCAAGGTTTACCAAATCTCCAACCTTTAAGCCTCCAAGATTACTTCGATCGAGAGTTTCTTGGATTGCTGTTACAGTATATGACTTATCATCATTCAATGACACCACTGTGAGACACACTCCATTGTGTGCTACCGATTGGTCAATCTTCAATTCGTCAACAAATGAGCAAGTCATCGACAAATGCACATTGCCACCTTCGCGTTCGATAGCCACCACTTGAGCAGCCTCTTCAACTATTCCTGAAAACATATCTATTATTTCTTTGTTTTTATTATATGATGCAAAAATAGCAAATAGTAACGAGAGTATAAAGGGAATTTTTGTGAAAATCCACAAAAAACGAAAAGTGCGCTACTTCACAGCAGCACACCTCCCTCATAACCAAAATTCAAGTATATATATCTTGTTATCTGTTAAACAAAACATCGCTTAATCCAACATCAACTCTTCTATTCGCAATATTTTTTGACTCCAATCTTGAACTGAATATCACATTTTTTTGCTAATAGATACTCACTTTTGTAATGAGTATGGCAAAATTAATGATTTATAAGCAATCTTTTCACCAAAATATGGCAACATTCCTTAAAAAATGTCAATTTTTTGTCATTATTGCATATTAAACCATGTTTTATTAATTTTGTAAGATAAAATTATATCATATTTACCATGTATAAATCTAAATTTCTCAACGTTTGTTCCATCATAGCTTTAATGCTATTCGCCTCCACTTCAATGTGGGCTAATGATGGAAAAATATCTATCGAAACACCTAGTGGCCGAGTTGTAACAGCCACTGCAATCAACGACAACATCATCAAAGTTACCAACGTGAAAAAGGGCGAAATCATTCCTCAATCACATTCGGCAATTCTTGCTCCGCAAAAGTTCAATGGACAAGAAACCAATCAAGGTAACGTGAAAATGCTCACCACCCCCTCAGGCGTGGTTGTGGTATTGAATGGCAACGACGGCAGCATCTCAATCAATGCCGGAAATGACCGCACTATCACCGATAATGGAGTGCGATCTATCACAGATGGCAAACAACAACTCTCTCTTGCCACTACAGGCGTTGGTTCATACTATGGAGCCGGTGAACGTGGTCACAGCCTACCTCTCAACGGAGATACGCTTGTGATGTATAACAAGCAAAACTACAGCTACATGAAGGGCGAAAAGCGCATTAATCAGATGAATATCACAATGCCATTGTTTGTTTCTTCAAATGGCTACGCTGTGCTTTTCGACGACTATGCGGCTGCTGAAATGATTATGGGTAACCCGGTGAAATATATCACCGAAGGTAAAGAGCCGGTATCTTACTATTTCATTAATGGTGGCGGCACTCTCGAAGGGGTGATGAAAGAATATACTCAACTCACCGGCCGTCAAGAGTTACCTCCATTCTGGGCTATGGGATATATCACCTCTAAATATGGATACAAAACCGAGGCTGAGACTCGCGGGGTAATTGACACTCTCAAACGAGAAGGCTACCCTGTTGACGGCGTGGTGCTCGACCTCTATTGGTATGGCAAAGAGCAAGACATGGGACGTCTTTCATGGGATTCCGACCAATGGCCCTCTCACAAGAAAATGCTTGCCGACCTCAAAAAGAAAGGTGTTAACACTATCATTATATCTCAACCCTATGTGTTGACCAATGGTCGCGCTATCGACAATTACAACGAATTGTCATCAAAAGGAATGTTCTGCCGCGACTCAGTGGGCAACACTCACGAAGTAACTATTTGGGTAGGTTCGGGTGGCATGTTCGACGTATCTAACCCCGACACTCGCAAATGGCTTCGCGACCGATATAAACTTCTCACCGACGAAGGAGTTGGTGGTTGGTGGGGCGACCTTGGGGAACCCGAAGTACACCCATTCTCAATCTACCACCACAACGGCAAAACTGCACGCGAATATCACAACCTTTATGGCAACGAATGGAGCCGTATCATCTACGACCTTTATAAAGAAGAATATCCCGACACTCGCTTGATGACAATGATGCGTGGCGGTACTGCCGGTTTGCAACGCTTCAGTGTTTATCCATGGTCAACCGACGTGTCTCGCTCATGGGGAGGCTTGCAACCTCAAGTAACAATCATGCTCAACTCAGGCTTGAGTGGTATGGGATATATGAGCCACGACGTGGGCGGTTTCGCTATCGACCCGGCCAATCCTGTTGACCCCGAGCTATATGTGCGTTGGTTGCAACTCGGCACATTCTCGCCAATCCTCCGCACTCACTCTCAACAAGTTGCAGAGCCTTATAAATATCCCGAACAACGCGACATCATTCTCGGCCTCATCAACGAGCGCTATCGTTGGCTACCTTACAACTATACCCTTGCCTACGAAAATGCGTCACAAGGCCTCCCAATGGTGCGTCCGCTCAACTTCTATAGCAAGCAAAACACTTGTTTCGACAATATCGATGACCAATATTTATGGGGACGCGATGTGATGGTGGCTCCGGTGATGACTCAAGGCGCTACTTCACGTAACATCACATTCCCTTGCGGTCAATGGGTTGATTACAACAACCCCACAAAAACATATGGCTGTGGCGAAACAGTTGAATATGCAGCTCCTCTCGAAGTGTTACCATTGTTTGTGCGCGCCGGGGCATTCATTCCTCAAGCCGACTACAAAATGGGAAATACAGGCGACTACACCAACAACCGCTACACTGTGAAATATTTCCCGGTTGACGGAGTAAAATCAAGCTACACAATGTTTGAAGACGACCGCAAATCAACTCGCTCACTTGCCGACAATGCTTATCGCCTCATCACATTCACCGGCGATGCATCTGCCTCTGCAACCACAATCACCCTCAAAAGTGAAGGCACCTATGCCGGAGCAAAAGCATCAAAGAAAATGACAATCGAGCTCAACGGCATCACCGCCAAGCCCGCAAGTGCAACCATAAACGGCAAAAAAGCCTCAATAAAATACAACGCCAAAAACTCAACCGCTACAATCACCTTCAACTGGAACGTAGCCAACGAAGCCACAATCGTTGTAAACAAGTAAAAAGAATTCAAATATTACAAATAGCATAGGGTTGAGCCACACACTCAACCCTATTTATTTACTCTAAAAATTCCCAATAATTGTCGGGAGATACGAGTTGGAATGTTGAATTAGGATATGCCTTTGAAAATGCTTGCGACAATCGTGGCTTGCGGCGAGGATTCCATTTAAATTCAAATATGTGCAACATACCATCTTCCTCCTCTATCAAATCAACCTCACTTTGATCATGTGTGCGCCAGAAATATAACTGAGCATAACTTCCCGAATAGTTGTTGCGTTTTACTCGTTCACTTATCATGAAATTTTCCCACAAAACACCCACATCAGTACGCATTTCAATCGGTGCGAAATTTGATATCACAGCGTTTCTTATTCCATTATCATAGAAATATATTTTTTTGCCTTTTTTAATCTCATTGCGCATATTGCGGCTAAACGATGACAATCTAAACACCACAAAACATTTCTCTAAAAGATTGATATAATTCTCAACAGTCTCCTTATCAACCCCCAACATATTTCCCAATTCATTATAAGAGACCTCGCTACCAACCTGCAACGCTAAAGCTTTTACCAAATTTTGTAACAATTCGGGTTTCTTTATTCCCTTATATGAAAGAAGATCTTTATAGAGATAATTATTTGCCAACGATATTAGAGTACGTTTAGCATCAGATGGGTCTATCACCACTTCGGGATACATTCCGTATATCAATCGATTTCCCAACAACCGATTTTCCTCGCGTTGCGATGTGCTATTCGCCAATTCTCGCATGGAAAACGGAAATAGATTATATTCTATTGTTCGCCCTGTAGCAGGCTCATTTACGCTATTAGCAATATCCAATGACGAAGACCCGGTCACAATCACTTGTGTGTCGAGTTTTAAATCTCCAATCATTTTTATCGTTATACCAATATCAGCCACTCTTTGTGCCTCATCTATAAAAGCTAAATCATACGATGACAACAACTGCTTTAACTCAGTTGATGTACGATGTTCAAGAAGCAATCGATCATCAGCATTATCGCAATTTAGCGATAACACCTTTTTCCCGTCTTGATTTATTTGCGACAACAACGTAGTTTTACCTACTTGACGCGCCCCCAAAACCACTATAACCTTCTTTTTCTTGAAATCTTTTACAATTAATGGCTCTATATCTCTGCTTATCATATATTTAATTTTATCGCAAAAATAAAAAACTTTTTTCAAACCACCAAATTACTCCCTAATTTTTCGGTTATAACCGCTAAATTACCCCCTAATTTTTCGGTTTGAATAGTTTTTGCAATAAAAAAAGCCTCTAAGTTATCACAACTTTGAGGCTCAAGATTAATAAAATATTGTTTTATCCCATTTTGCCCGTCAAATAGGCCTTGGTTCGTTCATCTGAAGGATCTGAGAACATCTTTTGCGTATCATCATATTCGATTAATTCACCAAGATACATAAACATTGAACGTGAAGATATGCGCATGGCTTGCCCCATATTGTGAGTAACAATAAGTATCGTCACATCGTTTTTGAGTTGCAATAACAATTCTTCGATATGCTTTGTTGCTATTGGGTCAAGGGCCGATGTGGGTTCGTCCATCAACAATATATCAGGTTTTAATGCCAATGCTCGCGCTATACACAATCGTTGTTGCTGACCTCCCGAAAGGAATGTGCCTTTTTTGTTTAGCACATCTTTCACCTCGTCCCACAACGATACGCTTCTCAAACAACTCTCTACCGTTTCTTCACGCTCGTTTTTAGACAAACGAATACCATTGAGAGTAAATCCCGCCAATACATTGTCATAAATGCTCATTGTGGGGAATGGAGTGGGACGCTGAAATACCATTCCCACTTTTCTTCGCACATCAATAGGCTCCATTGTCAATATATCCGCTCCATTCAGTAATATCTCTCCATCAATATGAATATTAGGATATAGGTTATGCATCAAGTTTACCGCTCGCAGCAATGTGCTTTTGCCACAACCCGACGGACCCATTATAGCCGTTATTGAGTTTTGTTCAATTTGTGCCGATACGTATTTCACCGCCATTGTCTGCTTGGTATACGACACGCACACTTTTTTAAATTCCAAAATAGGGTTTATGAGTTCCATTTATTTGCAATCTTTTTAGCTGTTAAATTTAAAAACAATACGAATAACAAGAGGAATAACGATGCTCCCCAAATTAGACTTTGGAGATTGGGGTCATTAAAAAACTCCCATATCAATAATGGTACAGCCGAAATAGGTTTATCGATGCTAAATCTTATCATCGAACAGCCTAATGCCGTAAACATCAAAGGAGCAGTCTCTCCTATAACACGCGATACCGCAAGCAACACTCCGGTAAAAATGCCTCCAAAAGCAGCCGGGAGCTGCACTTTTAATATCACCCTTGCATTATTTCCGCCTAATGCCAACCCCGCTTCCTTGAGCGATGCCGGGAGTATTTTCATTGTTTCTTCAGTGGAACGAACAATCAATGGCAGCATCATAATAAATAGTGCTACACTGCCTGCTATAGCCGAGTATCCCTTCATAGGCACCACAACCCATATATAAGTGATAATACCTATAATCACCGAAGGAGTCCCTTGTAATAAATCGGTAAGATAACTTACCGTCTTGGCAAAACGGCTTTTGCTATGTTCGGCAAGATACACTCCACACAAAATTCCTATAGGCACAGCTATCACAACTGCTATACCTAGCATAATTACCGTTCCCACAATCCCATTGGCAATACCTCCGGGGATAGGTTCACCGGCAGCCGTTGCCATCATCGCTTTGTAGGCGGTGGGAGTAGGCTCTGTAAAAAACGACCAACTCAACTGATCGTAACCTTTCCACAACACTTCGCCAATAATAGCAATCAGTGGCACCGCTGTCAACGCGGCAAGCACACACACCACACCTTTCACAAGGCGGTCAATAAATAATCTTTGAGATAGTTTCTTTTTCTGCATATCAATAACGGTTTATGCGATGCGTGCTCGCTTTATGAGATATTTACCTATCAGATTAATTATGGCTGTGATAAGGAATAGCACCAATCCTATTGCAATGAGCGACGATAGCCGCAATCCATCGGCCTCTCCAAACTGGTTTGCAATAATGCTTGCCATCGAATTTCCCGTTTCGGTAATTGAACCCGGCATCTGATTAGTGTTTCCTATAAGCATTGTCACCGTCATGGTTTCACCAAGAGCCCTTCCTATAGCCAGAATATATGAAGAGAATATCCCCGACCCTGCGACAGGGAAAATCACCTTTCGCACCATTTCAGCACGCGTTGCTCCAAGGCTATAAGCCCCCTCCTTGAGGTCATCGGGAACCATCTTCACAAATTCGGCACTAAGCGATGCAGCATAAGGCACTATCATTATCGCCAACACCAACGATGCAGTCAATATTCCTGAACCTTGTGGAGATATATTGAGCGACATGACAATAGGTCGCAATGTATAAAATCCCCACAATCCATATATTATAGAAGGAATACCTGCGAGCAAACTTGTAATGGTCGACAACACCTCGGCAATGCGAGTTCCCTTAAAATATTCGCCTACAAACAGCGCTACCGGCAATGAAAACGGAATGCAAAACACCAATGCCAATAAAGTAGTGAGCAATGTGCCGGTAATAAATGGCAATGCTCCATAACGCTCTGCTCCATCGGTATAGCTCCATTCCGATGATGTCAAAAAGTTGAGAAATCCAAAATGGTTAAAAGCCTCAAAAGCGTCGGTGACGAGGGCATATACAATGCCCCCGCACACAACCGGCATAAGACATGCCGCAAGGTATAATATTGTTCGAAAAATTTTATCGTTCATCTATTATTTCTTTAACGCTTCGCCGTTGAATGTTATAGCCTTGAGATTTTCACGACTTAACTCAATCGCCTTTGCAGGAAGGGGCGCATAATGAACTTTTGTAGTTATTCCTTGTGTTTTTTCACTCAATATAAATTCAATTAAATCAAGTGTAGCCAAGGCTTGTTCTTTTGTTCGATTTGAATAGTTTTGCTCTTTATAAACTACAATCCATGTGAAACAGCTAATAGGATAGGCTCCTTTGGCCGATGAGTTGGTTATCATTGTGCGAGTATCCGAAGGCATCTCGCCATTCGCCGCTGCCGAGATTGATTGGGCTGTAGGTTTCACCAATTCTCCACATTGGTTTTTCAACGTTGCATATGGTATTTTTTGGGCAAAAGCATATTCCGAACCTACATACCCTATCGAATTTGCCGTTTGGGCTATCACACCTGCCACTCCGGGATTACCCTTTGCAGCTTGTCCGGCAGGGAAATTCACCGACTTGCCTACTCCATATTTTTCCGACCATTCTTTGCTCACCTTTGAGAGATAATCGGTAAACACAAATGTAGTACCACTACCATCGGAACGATATACCGGAATTATTGATTGCGATGGAAGCTGTGCTTGTGGGTTAAGTTCTTTAATGCGTGCATCGTCCCACTTTGTTATCTTTCCGGCAAAAATATCGGCAACAACATCTCCCGATAGATTAAGTTCGTTCACTCCGGGAAGGTTATAAGCCAACACAACCGCACCCATACATGTGGGGATATGCACCACAGGTTTCATTTCACTCATCTCTTTATCCGACAAAAACGCATCACTACCGGCAAAATCAACAATGCCATCTTTTAAGTTGCGAATACCTCCGCCACTACCTATTCCACCATATGCTACCACATCATTGTTCACGGCATGAAACTCTTCAAAAACTGCGTTATAAAATGGAAGAGGGAAGGTTGCACCAGCTCCTGATAATTCGATTGACTCACGTTTTGATTCGCCCTCTGATGTTTGGGCATTATTACCTCCACAAGAGGTAGCCACCATTGTGGCAATGCTCAATAGAGCACACATAAAATTCTTTTTCATAATTCTGATTATAATAACCTATGTTTTAAATTCCAAAATAACAACTCACGTAGGCTGAGTAGCCGTTATCGGCGCCATCGGCCGAGGGAATGTTCATGCGGAAGTTGGGGGCGATTTTCACGTATTTGCACACTTTGAACTGTGCGCCCAATATTGCCGCCGACTCATCTTTGCCTATATTCCAATCATCTTTTGAGGTGAGATAGTCATATCGAGCAAACACATCTACCACTTTGCTCAAGTGGGCTGTGCCGTAGACCGACAAACCATATTGGTCGGCATCGTCAACAAAA
>JAZNGZ010000070.1:0-18111 GCA_045576735.1 Muribaculaceae bacterium | reverse complement strand
AATCACACGTTTTTCTCTCAAATCATATTTTTTAACCGCTTTTTGGACTCCGTGAATCGAATATTCTGCAAAAAAATGAAATTTGACGATTTTACAGATTTTAGAAACCTTGCTGCTTAAAAAAGAAACTGTGTCAAAATATAGTATTTTGACACAGCCTCTGGTTTATGAGATAAATGTGGTTAAATCTCGATTAGTCTTTGAGTTTAGCTTTGATAAACTCGCGGTTGAGGCGAGCGATGTTGCTCAACGGAATGTTTTTAGGACATTCAGCGGCACAAGCACCGGTGTTGGTACAGTTACCAAATCCGAGTTCGTCCATCTTTTTAACCATTGCGCGAGCGCGACGAGCGCGTTCAACTTGTCCTTGAGGGAGGAGTGCAAATTGGCTAACTTTAGCTGACACGAACAACATAGCCGAACCATTTTTACAAGCAGCCACACAAGCACCACAACCAATACAAGTAGCAGAGTCCATAGCGATGTCGGCTACTTCTTTAGAGATAGGAGTAGCGTTAGCATCGGGAGCACCACCGCAGTTGAAAGAGGTGTAACCACCTGCTTGTTGGATTTTATCGAAAGCGTTGCGGTCAACCATCAAGTCGCGGATAACAGGGAATGCAGCTGAGCGCCAAGGTTCGATAGTGATAGTGTCGCCATCGTTGAATTTACGCATGTGTAATTGGCAAGTAGTGATTCCTTGTACAGGACCGTGTGGGTGTCCGTTGATATAAAGTGAACACATACCGCAGATACCTTCGCGGCAGTCATTGTCAAATACAACAGGTTCTTCTCCTTGTTCAACGAGTTGTTGATTGAGCATGTCGAGCATTTCAAGGAAACTGCTACCGGTTGATACATTTGCGAGTTGATAATTGACGAATTGACCGGGTTCTTTAGGACCACGTTGACGCCAAATTTTCAAGTTTACGTTAATTGTATGTTCCATTTTGTAATTTAATTATTTGGTAGGCAGCAGGAGATGTTTTGAGGCATCTCCTACAGCCCCGTGGTTACTATTATGATTTGTAGTTACGAGTTTGAACTTCGATAGCTTCGTATTTGAGAGGTTCTTTCAATAACACAGGCTTTTCAGTGTCGCCGGTGTATTTCCAACAGCTCACATACATATAGTCTTCGTCGTTACGAGCGGCTTCACCATCGGGAGTTTGATATTCTTCACGGAAGTGAGCACCACAAGATTCGTTACGGTGAAGAGCGTCGATAGCCATCATCTTAGCCATAACGAGGAAGTCTTCAAGGCGAAGCGCTTTTTCGAGCTCAGTGTTGAGGTCGTCGGCGCTACCCACGATGCGAAGGTCGCTATAGAACTCTTTGCGCACTTCTTCAAGTTCTTTAAGAGCTTTTACGAGGCTGCCAAGAGTACGTCCCATACCTACGAGGTCCCACATTACGTGACCAAGACGTGTGTGGATTTCATCGGGAGATTTGCTACCCTTGATGTTCATCAATTTTTCGATACGAGCGCGAACATCAGCTTCAGCTTTGTCAAATTCGGGAGCATCGGTAGTGAAGTGAGGCACCTTGATTTGGTCGCTGAGGTAGTTTTGCATAGTGTAAGGAAGTACGAAGTAACCATCAGCAAGACCTTGCATAAGAGCTGATGCACCAAGACGGTTAGCACCGTGGTCAGAGAAGTTACATTCACCGATAGCGAAGAGACCTTTGATTGAAGTTTGGAGTTCATAGTCAACCCAGATACCACCCATTGTGTAGTGGCTAGCAGGGAAGATCATCATAGGAGTTTCGTATGGGTTATCGTCTGAAATCATTTCATACATTTCAAACAAGTTGCCGTAACGGTCGCGAACAACATCTTCGCCAAGACGTTGGATAGCATATTTGAAGTCGAGATATACGGCATTACCTGTACCTACACCATAACCGGCATCGCAACGTTCTTTAGCAGCACGGCTAGCGATGTCGCGAGGACAAAGGTTACCGAAAGCAGGATAACGACGTTCGAGATAGAAGTCGCGATCTTCGTCGGGAATTTCAGTTGGTTTTTTCTTGCCAGCGCGGATAGCTTCGGCATCTTCTTTCTTTTTAGGAACCCAGATGCGACCATCGTTACGGAGTGATTCACTCATCAAAGTTAGTTTTGATTGGTCTTCACCGTGAACAGGGATACAAGTTGGGTGAATTTGAGTAAACGCAAGGTTAGAGAGGTAAGCACCTTTCTTGAAAGCTTGGATAGCAGCCGAACCGTTGCAACCCATAGCGTTAGTAGAAAGGAAGAAGGTGCGGCCATAACCACCGGTAGCAAGAACTACAGCATGAGCAGCGTAGCGTTCGATTTCACCGGTAACAAGGTTACGCACGATAATACCGCGAGCGCGACCGTCGATAAGTACTACATCGAGCATTTCACGACGATTGAATGATTTCACTGAGCCTTTTTCGATTTGGCGGTTGAGTGAAGAATATGCGCCAAGGAGAAGTTGTTGACCTGTTTGACCTTTAGCGTAGAAAGTACGAGATACTTGAGCACCACCGAATGAACGGTTAGCGAGCATACCACCATATTCGCGAGCGAAAGGAACACCTTGTTGCACGCATTGGTCGATGATGTTGTTAGCAACTTCAGCAAGACGATAAACGTTTGCTTCGCGTGAACGGAAGTCACCACCTTTTACAGTATCGTAGAAAAGACGATAAACCGAGTCACCATCGTTTTGGTAGTTTTTAGCAGCATTGATACCACCTTGTGCAGCGATAGAGTGAGCACGACGGGGGCTGTCTTGAATGCAGAAGTTGAGTACGTTGAAGCCCATTTCGCCAAGAGTAGATGCAGCAGAAGCACCTGCAAGACCTGTACCTACAACGATGATGTCGAGGTTACGTTTGTTGGCCGGGTTCACGAGTTTTTGATGAGCCTTATAGTTGGTCCATTTCTCAGCGACAGGACCTTCGGGGATTTTAGAATCAATCTTAGTGGCTGCAGCCGATTCGATGTCGGCATAATCCTTCATGATGGGAGTTGAGTCAATCATACCATCGATTTTAGTTGTATCCATATCGCTTGATTATTTTTGAGAGTTAGTTTTATTTTCGTTAGCAGTAGCTTCTGCTTTTTTGTCGTTAGCAGTAGCTTTTTGATCAGCAGCACCTTCAGTAGGTTGTCCTTGAGGTGTAACGGCAGTAGAGTCGGCAGGGATAATTTCTTCGCCACCACCCATTGGAGCTTGACCTTGTTGCATTGGGTTTTGTCCAGCAGATGCGTTAAGTTGCATTAACATCATGCTTAATTGTTGAACGACTGGTTGAGCTTTGGGGTTGTTTTTACAAAGCTTGTTGATAGAATTAAGACATAATTCTGTTGCTTTGATCATTTTGGGGAGAATAATTTCTTTTTCTTTTTGTTCAATCACAGCCGGGTCGGTAATACCAACAGTTGCAGCGATAGCTTCATCTTGGATGGCTTCTTGTGAGTGCATATATGCCTCAGTCATGCTTTCAAGATACTGTTCTTGAAGTTCAGGGTTATTGAGGTATTCACCTGATTTAGCTTGGTAAGTGAACCATACAGCTTGGATAGTGAAGAGACCTACAACGATAGTAGTCCACCAGCAAGCCACTTTTTTCAAGCGAGGCAACCAAGTGTCGTTATTCCAACCGGCAGTTTGGAACATTGACCAGAAACCATGGTTCATGTGGAACCAAAGAGCAACGAAGCCAATGATGTAAACGATAGGAGTCCACACTTCGCTAAAAGCTGCGTGGATAAACAAAGTACCCATTGCAGGGTTAGCAGCAGCGCCATCAACAGTAGCCCAAGTAGCAGGGTCGTGAGAAAGAGCTTCAACGAGCTGCATTTTAGCCCAGAATTGAATCATGTGAACCACGAGGAATGCAACAACAGCGATACCGAGAATGAGCATGTTGTTTGATGACCATTCAACGTGAGGGGGAAGAGTTGTTACATTGTAACGGTCGTTACCACGAGCCTTGCGGTTTTGCAAAGTGAGGATAAACGCATAAACAATGTGAAGCACGAAAAGTGCTGCAAGTCCCATAGATGCCACGAGTGCATACCAGTTGGCACCTAAAAGTTGACAAATCGTGTTGTAGGCAGTAGGCCACACGATAGCAACTGCATTCATCAATACGTGAAACGTAAGGAATAGGATAAGACAAGCTCCTGTAATAGACATGATGAGCTTTCTTCCTATAGATGAGTTAGTTAACCACATAGAAGTTTGAATTTAAAATTATTAATTAGTTAGTTTGATAATTCTATTTGACACTCTAAGAGTAAATTTAATGCAAATTTAATGCAAATATGTTGTCTTAACAACTATTATTAAAGAAAAATTTCTTTATAGAATGGAAAAAAGATGTTTAAAAATTGTTTTTAGGAACCATCTAATGATTGTCAAGATTGATTTATTGATAGTGATAGAAATTATTTGCGTTAAAAAAAAATAAAAGCAAGGAGGGTTGTTGCTAAATTCAAATAAAATAATTTTATTTGCAAAAATTCCTTAAATAGAAAGCACCATGAAAACAGTTAGATTAAAGATGTTAATCTTGTTTTATGCCATTGTGAATGGGACAATGATTGGAAACGAGATAACTAAATTGCACAATCTACCCCAAAATGGGGACAATTTCACAAAAACGAGAATGTCATTTGTTGCTCCCGGTGATTCGGGAAAGAATGTAGTTTGGGATTTCTCTCAAGCACAGGTCATAGATGGTAATTCTAAAGTTTTTTATAGTGTCATTGATGATTCATTAATTAATGCAACCGAATACGGCACACGTTATGATTTCCGATTAAGAGGTGATACTCTGTTATGGCGAGGTTATGAAAATCGTAGTACATTTATGCGAGACTCCAATGCTGCGATAGAATTGATATATCCAATGCGTTATGGCGATAATGCTTCTAAACCATATTGTTTTTATGGGGAATATTCACGTTCAATGACGGCTCGAATTAATGGAATCTCACGCATATGTTGTGATGGAGAGGGGGTGATTTATCTTCCAGATGGGGATACTATAACTGATGTTATTAGAGTTCATCGTATATGTAATTCCACTATTAACATGATGCGAAAAGAAGATGATACTACTCGAATTATGAATATTGCCGATACAACTATGCGACGCATAGAAGAACGATATACTTGGTATACACAAGGTTATCGTTATCCCATAGTGGAAACTATAATCAACACTAACTTTTATAAAGGAAAAGAAACCGGCAAGCAAGGAGCCTCGTTTATATGCTATCCGTCGGAACAAACATATAAAACCAATGACAAGGAAAATCAAATAGTCAGGCAACAAATAAAAAGTAATAATGAATTTGGAACGATTGTAATATCAAATCAATTAAATGCAAATACAGATGGCTCTAACGCACCATCAATAAAGTCCTCGTTAGCCAACAATGATATAGTAATCTCATATAAAGATGAAACCTTAAAAATAACATTTTCGACACAAATTGTTAGTGCAGGAGGAATTGATTATGTGTTGTGCGATGTGTTAGGACGAGTTTTTGCATCGGGAAATACAAATAGTCCAATAATAGAGATAACTGAATTGCCCCAAGGAGATTATATCCTATCAATAAACAATAACGGAGAGCAAATATCAAGAAAAATACCATTAAAACACTAAAACAATTCAAATATGCACAAGTTTATTTTTACCGCCATTTTTATTGCAATGACATTATTTGTCTCATCTCAGACTCAATTTGAGCCTAAAAGTCTTTTAAGTCCCAATGCCGCTTCTTTGGGAGAATATGGGTCGATTCCTGTGTCTCTTTATACTGGAACGCAAAATATCTCTATCCCGATTCATGAAATTATTGTTGGCAATCATAAGATTCCTATTACATTGAATTATCATTCAGGAGGCGTAAGGGTGGAGCAATTGCCAGGATGGGTTGGATTGGGCTGGAGTCTTAATGCCGGAGGGTGTATTTCACGGGTAGTAAATGGGGAAGTTGATGAATCTTGTAAAATTGTAAGAGGAGATACAATTAAACGAGGATATTATTATCATCATGAGTATTTCTTCATCGGGTCAACTTCTGATTCTGTTCAATTAAGTAACCGACTAAAAGATATCGCAGGCGATATAAATGGGTATGATGTTGCTCCAGATAAATTTAGCTTCAATTTCCTGGATTATAATGGAGTGTTTTATATGAATCATCAAGGAGCTTGGAAAGTCCTTTGTGATAAACCTTTACGAGTGGAATTTGGAGGCAGAGAAGATAATTTTACGAGAAAATATTCCGAGACTTCGGCAAATTTCTCGTTGGAAGGAACAGATGCCTCGCAAAAAGGTAGAACTCATCATTTCAAAACATTTACACTGATTGGAGAGGATGGAACTAGATATGTTTTTGGGGAAGATGATGCTGCAATTGAATATTCGGTAGATTTATTTGCTCAGCGAACAGACCAACTAAGAGCGACAACATGGCACCTTTCAAAAATAATTTATCCGAACAATAGGGAAATACGTTTTTCTTATGAGCATGGTCCATATATTGCTCAATTATATTTGAATGATTATTGTAAATCTTCTAAGGCAGAATCAGGTGGTTACGAATGTGGAATGGGAGGTCTTGTGCCAGTTGATAAATATTCTGGTTCATTGATTATGCCATGTTACTTGATGAATATAACATATGATTATGGTCATTTATATTTTGAAAAATCAGATGTCCACGATTTGCCATATGAAAATTTAAGGTTATTGTGTGATACTTATGCCAATTCGTCGGGACTGACGGATAAAAGTTTGTTTATGCCTATTTTAGCTAATAATGGAGTATATACATCGGTCTACCGGGATTATCCAAGTTGTTTAGCCGCATTAAAAAGAAGAAAATTAGATAGAATTCATGTTGTATCTTCCGACACTTCATACAATGCAAAGACAATAAAATATATAGATTTTGAATATGTTGATACTTTGACTCAACGATTGACATTAAATAAACTTATAATTGGAGCAGAAAGTGGAGATGGGAATGAAGCTAAATATCAATTTGAATATAATCAAACTGAAAAAATACCAGGTTATATGGAAAACAAGACCGACCATTGGGGATTTGGTAACGGAATTGTTTCTCCAAGGGTTCATATGGGGAATTATGAATCAACACGAGAACCAAATATAACTATTTCACAATACGGAATGTTGTCCAAAATTACATATCCAACAGGAGGTTATAATCGATTGGAATATGAGTCACATGATTATAAACGAAAAGTTACAGAGTCAAGAACCGGAATAGAAACATTGGACACAAAAAAATATGCTGGAGGAGCGAGGATAAAGAGAATAATCAGTAGCCCATCCGGATTGACATCGGATGAATATATAGATAAAGAATATTTTTATGTTACGGATTTTTTGGCAAATGGGATAAATTCAAATCAATCAAGTGGAATTTTGACTCAATTGTATAAATATTCTCATACAGATAAAAAACTTCCGACAGCGAATTATTCAGGAGGATTTGTGACAATTGAGTCTTTTGGGTCGATGTCATTTCTTCCGACCATCGGGAATTTATCAAATAATCATATTGAATATTCGGAGGTTGTTGAAAGGAATAATGATGGCTCGTTTACAACATATGAATACACTAACTTTGGAGATGGACATGCCGATGGTGAAACAATAGCAACATTATTTGAACAACCTACAATCTATGAGCCTAAATGCGCAAGGGATCAAGAGAGGGGGCTGATTAAACGCAAGACGGAATATTCTGCAAATAGAATAAAACAAAAACAATACTTGTGCGAATATGAAAAATCAGGGACAGATGGAGAAAATCATGTTGAAATATTTAGGACGGCGATAGGAACTCTATGTGGGAAATTGTATTATGAAGGTTCGGCATATTATGCTTATACTTATACGATGCGACCAAAAACTCAAATAGAAACAGTATATGAGGGAAGCGACTCATTAAACAAAGAGACGTTATTCACATATAATAATTGGGGATTGGTAGAAACAATCACGACCAGTCAAAGTGATAATACGAAGCTGAGAAATACATATAAATATCCAACTGATTTTTTTATGGATCAAACGGCGAAATATAATGAAATGAGACAAATTAATCGCATTTCACCAATTGTGGAGGAAAAAGAGGAAGAGATTAATGAAAATGGAGTGCTAATTCCATTAAAAAAGACCTTCTATCATTATGATACTAATATATTAAGACCTTCATCAGTCGATATGGCAATAGGTTCAGGAGATTATATTCCTCAAATAACTTATATGTATGACACTTATGGGAATGTAATAAATGAAAAGCCTATTGATGGTCCTGAAGTCTGTTATATTTGGGGCTATTTGGGGACAAAATTGTTAGCTTCAACTTATAATACTCCATACCCATTAGTGTCATCTATTATTAATACCTTTAATCATTATTCTACTCAGATGACTCCTGATTTGTCGAAGTTGGCATTTATTCGAAATCATTCACAATGTGGAGGAATGATTACTTATAATTACAATATATTGGGACAGCTGGAATCTACAATAGATGTAACTGGCAACAAAATATACTATCAGTATGACATTTTAGGAAGATTGATTGCAGTTAAAGATGAAGCAGGGAATTATATAGAGGTTTATAATTACAATTACGCACACTAAATCTAATAATCTATGAAACGAATACTTACATACTTATTTGCTCTATTGTCAGTGCCATTTATAATAGCACAGGCCGATTCGACAGCAATAACATATTCAACCGAAGCAGTAACACCTCCACCGACAATTACAGGTTCGACAAACCGAAATTATGTGTCAAAGGCGGTGTTTACACAAGGAGTGAAAAGACTGACATCAGTAACTCCTGCACGAGCAATAATCAGTACTACGTTTTACGACGGATTTGGTCGAAAGCAACAGACCGTTCTTCGCAATAATAATTCAGGGAAAGACCTTGCCGATTATTATGAATATGACAATCGAGGTCGAGTAGTGCGACAATATCTTCCCGGCACAATCTCAGGTTCGGGCAATTATGCTTCGCTTGACCAAATAACAGCAAGCCACACCTCGTTATATCCCGGAGATGCCACTAACGCATTTATTTCAAACGAATATGATGCATCGGTTACGCCACGCACGATTACGATAAAAAGAGCCGGGGGTGAGTGGCAAGCGAGTGCCGGAACAACCTCGCAATATCATATAAATAAAACCTCAGGAAAGTATAGTTGTAACAAATTCACTCTTAACGGAGGGAATAATGGAAGTCTTAACAACTTAGGCATTTATCCATCGGGTCGACTGCATGTTACAAGTGTTATAGATGAAGATAATCGTGAGACCATCATTTTCAAAGATCTCAATGATAGCACATATTTGAGCCGTAGAGTGATTGATGATAATAATTTTGCCGACACGTATTATATTTATGATAAATTGGGAAATATTCGTTATGTGATTCCTCCAATGGCATCGGTTGCGTTGGTTTCGTCTGCGACAGGAGTTATCTCCGATGATAACGAAACCCTTCAAGACTATTGTTATATCTACAAATACGATAGTCGCAATCGTCTTGAAGAAAAGAAATTGCCTGGAGCAGAATCAATATATTACATATACGACGGCTGTGATTTATTGCGCTATAGTCAAGATGGTAATCAACGAAGCAATGGAGAATGGACAACATATGCCTATGATACATTGTATAGATTAGCATATACTTGTGAGGTTGAAATTGATGCAACGACAATAACTCAAATCCGACAAATAGCATCGACTCAAACAACTAAAACAAAGCTCTCCGAGATAATTAATAATTTAGGGGGGTACACTAATGTTATTCCTTGTGGAACAATAGAGAAAGTCAACATTATTAATTATTATGATAATTACGATTTTCTTGAATTATATCCGACAGAAAAAGACTCGATTGATTATAAGGTTGTAAGGAACTACGATGGAAGATATACTGATACGCTTAATCCTCGACATGTTAATTTAGGAATGTTGACAGGGACTGTAACTTCGGTTATTGGAGACTCGTTAAGATTGCTTTGTGCAAACTATTATGATAGAAAAGGACGATTGATACAAAGTTGCGAGACAAACCATTTGGGGGGATATGACCGAAAGTTGTATCGATTGTCGTTTGTAGGTAATCCTATCTCCATGCGACACGAACATTCCTCTGCCAACACTTCATGTGTAGATGTATATACCTATTCCTATGACATTCAATTGCGACCGACATCGATGAGTCTTGCTCATAATGGCAGTGAGTCAATGTTGGAATTTTCAAATACATATAACACGCTCGGTCAGTTATCATCGCAAGCATTGGGAGAGGGCTTGATAGAAACCACATACCAATATAATATTCAAGGGTGGACTACGCATATAGATAACAATAAATTCCATCAACAATTATATTATGAGACGCACCCATACGGTGGCGAAGAATGTCTCACAGGAAACGTGTGTGCCATGAGTTGGGCAAGTGATGGCAGAGATGCCGGAGGTAATATCGCACCAACAATCCAACGTACATACCTATATGAATATGACCGACTTGACCGTCTTACATCTGCTCAATATGTAGAATCAGAGCCACGCTCCGATTTTACATATCAAACTACCAACTCCCCCGATTATTCCACAGGTTATACTTATGACCTTAACGGAAATATCACATCGTTGCGTCGTAACGGATTAATGAGTCGAGAACTCGCCGACACCTACGAGCTGTGGACCTTTGGCGAGATTGATAATGTGGCGATGACCTACGACGGAAATCAATTAAGACAAGCTAATGATGCCATCGATGAAGTAATTTTATCCTCAACAATGGATGTTAATGATAGAGAAAACTATAATTTGTATGACGCGAATGGTAATTTGTTGCGATGTCCCGATAAGGATATATTATATATCGATTACAATAGGATGAATCTTCCTGATACAATATATTTTGAGAACAACAATAGGATAATTTTTAAATATGATGCTAACGGGAGGAAATTGAGTGAGATATATGAATTGCATCAATTTGGGTATCCTCCATCAATGGAATTAGAACCGTTGGCTATAAATGATCAGCAAGGCGGATTGGGATATTATACAATTGCAGGTCGCCGTGATTATTGTGGCAACTATATCTATCAGAATGGAAATATAAGCATGATAACTACCCCGGCAGGATACATTTCTGGAGGTATGCGATATTATTATTTGAAAGACTACCAGGGGAATAATAGTATTGTGTTGAATCAAAACGGGGTTGTTCAACAGATTAACCATTATTACCCTTATGGTTCAATGATGGGCGAGGGATATAGCGCCTCATCGCAGCCTTATCGTTACGGAGGCAAAGAATTGGTGACATTAGGAGGTTTGAACCTTAGCGACTTTGGAGCTCGTTGGCTCGACTCCCCCAGTGGCACATTTACTACCATGGATCCATTGTGTGAAGATTTTCAACATCTCTCCCCCTACCTCTATTGTGCCGGCAACCCTATTAAATATATTGACCCGACTGGAATGACATTTACCGATGTGGCTCAACAATATGCAAATAGATTAAAAAAGGAAGCTATACTAAGATTAGTTGGGGCTATTACTGCACAAAAAGTTGACTGGAATGTTATAAGTGAAGCATCAAGTACCATAAAAGAAATAATAATATTAGAGAAATCAAGCCAAGTGTATGATGTAGTTGAAGATCGTAGTTTAGGTGCTAATTGTGGAGAAACTAGGGCAAATTATAGTAATAAACGGATTGAAATTGCACTAGGGGATATGGGTGTGTCAATGGATTTAATTGCACACGAATTTAAACACCTGTATCAGTTTGAGATAGGCGATTATAGTATTGGGCCAACACTATCATCTGAACCCCATAATTTATTCTATGATCAATATGACGAAGTAGAGGCTTACAGCAGAGGGGCGATATTTGGAGGCCCCGAATTTCCAACAATACAATCACTTCCTGCTAAATATAGTAATTACCATAATGAAAAGATGAATGCGACGCGTTATCCTAACATAAAAACAATAATCAGAGGCCCTATAATAAAAAAAAATAATAGTCTTCAGAATATTTCAAAATCAATAAAACATGTATTTAGAATCCATGGGAAAACATATTGGCCTAATTAGTGCATCTCTACTATTAACTGTATTTAGTGTATATGCCTCGATTGATGGATTGTATCTGTCGGAGTCGTTTTTGTATGGTAGAAGAGAATTTATATTGGAATTAAGTCAAGATGGGACTTTTTATTCAATGAAAACTCCAATGAAAACTCTTGGAGGCGAATGGACTTTGCATAATGATACGATAGTGTTATTTTATGATGAAGTTCCACCAGAAGATGCCATATGGACATATTCATTTAATGGGTTATATGATAACGATACATTACTATATAAAAATGATACATTGTATTCGATAAATAATATTAATCATGCGTATAATAATATTTTAACCAAAGGAGAACTGAAAAATAAAAATTATCATTGGTTAAGAGGGCGGGCTGTTGCAGATCTTGCAAGTCTTGATGTCGTTTTAAATGTGGCAAGCAACCAGTTTCCATTTCTGTTTTTGGGATTGATAAAGGACTCAAATGTGAATTGGCTCATTATTCAAGAAGAAATGGATTGCTATAAAGTGTATTCTGGATGTTATGAGAAACATCAAGGTAGATCTAATGGTAAATTAAATGAAGTGGATAAGGTAGGTGGTAAGAATAAAATAATACAATGGGGATTGGAAAATCTTCCTGCTGAAGTAACCTTTTTAGAAGTGGATAGTGTGAAAAATACAGACGACACCGTTTTAAGGATTTTTTTAGAGGTATATGATGCCAATTGCCATAATTTATATGAAAATAATAATGCGACCAATATTTCTTATAAAGGTGAATGTGGAAAAAACTTTATGGAAAATTTAAGAAATTTAATAAATCTGATGCTAAGTTATTTTGAAAACTAAAGAACTCATGAGACGTATGAAAAATTAAAAAGAAGAATAAAGGAATGATATTAAATCCTAATAAAAAATGATTATGAGTAAGAATTATTTTATGCGTTTTTGGAAGTGGCAACCTTTGATAATATTTTTATTATGGTGTATATATTTGTATTATGATTCAATAGAAATACAGATTCCATTATTGCTGAAAATCCTAATCGTTTGTTGTTATGTGGTGGGCGTGTTGATTTCATGTGTTATGATAAAACAGAAGCAATATGTGCGATTAGGAGTTTTGTTGGCGATAAATGTCTTGTCGGGTTGCATATGTTATATTGCTTGTGGATTTTTGCCATTTCGGTCAAGTTTCTCGCGATATATGGGAAGCTATACTATGGTGCAGTCAAAGCAAAATGGGACCTATTTGTGGGAATATGAGATATTATCAAATGACAATAATATGATAGCTCCATTTTTTAATTATTGTTTTGTTGAAAATGAATATATTAAAAATGAAACTGATATTGTCGAAATTAATCAAAATAGATTTAATGTAATTTTGAATTTATCATATTTTGACTATGATAAATGGGAGCTCAACGCCGATACTTTTGGGCGATTTGCAAAAGATTCATACGAAAATTTTTATTCAACTTCGATTCCACGAACCCCTAATGATACAATAAAAGTATATGTGATATCAAAACAGTTGCCATACAAACACATTGAAGATTCGGTAATATTAGTGAGAAAAAAGTAATAACGCGGGTTGGAGTTTTTTGCAATACTATGTGTCAATATTTATTTTTAATAAGAAAATATGAGGAAATTAGTTGTCGCTATAATTGTGTTGATTGTTTTCGGTTGTTCTTCAAAATATGATGTGGTGAATATACCGGAATATGGGCCATTGAAGTTGAAGCGAGGAATGGCTGATGATTATGATAAGTTGGGGTATTACCCATATCGATATCATGGATTATTTATTCAATATGGAACGCAAGTGTTCTGGTTGACATTTGACAGTGATACCACTTTTTTAATGGAAAACAAATCAATGGGTAAGTATTCAACAGACAAATATTCCTATCATTTTATAGATAAAGGATCAATTAAAGTAGATTCCTTGATTAGCTCAAGTTATGACAAGAATTGTTATTTTAAGGATCCTTATCAAGAACAGCATGATGTGCCTATGCCTATGTTATTGGGGGATACAATTTATTTTTATGAAGACTATATTCAAGCAAGACGTTTAATATTTAAGGTAGGTGAAAGATTCTTAAACTTTAAATAGCCAAAACAAACGTCGAGACTTAATAGCCTTTGATTTATAAAACCAACCTTAAATTCAATAAAAATAAATGAAAATTAGACGATTATTATATATGGGATTTATTTGTATTGCAGGAATATTTATGTCGTGCAATAGTGGATTAAGAGTAGTAGAGCACCCTAAATATGGATTGGTGAAGCTAACAAAAGAAGATTTAATCGCAGAGGTTTATTTTTCGGAATATGATTGCTATGTAAAAATCGATGAAGACCGGCAATTTTATATGACTTATGGCTATTTCCCATTTGAATTTGTTTTTTTCGATAGGAAAGAGCGTCAATTAAGTATGCGTTTCTTGTCGGATAGTACATTTTTAATTGCTAATAAATATTCAAACCTTGAAGTCGAAGAGATATATAAATATGAAAATATAGGAGGAACTAATCCTGTTTTGATAGTTAAGGGATTGATGTCAACAACAAGAGATAAAAATGTGCAAAAAAACACAGTGTTGCCATATCAACGAGTAGAAATAAAAAGTGTGGAACAACTGTTCCCGAATATAGAAGGCGATACAATACACATAGTTGCTAACGGCTCAAATCTTTATTGCAGAGAATATTGGTTTAGACGAAAATAGACCTATCATCAAGTATGTCTTTAGGGATAGAGGGAATGATAAACGATGAAAAGATAAGGTATTTAGGCTATAAATTGTTACGGAATGGCGAAAACAGTTTCTAATGTCGGAAATTTTTGCTAATATTGCACTTTATTTTGAAAAAACATTTAATATCATAACTCTTAACACAATTTACTTGATGAAAAAGTTTACTTCATTAATGCTGTTCTTGTTGATGGCAGTTGTGGCAAATGCGGCAACTCCTATCTTGGGAACAAATGTGGCAACGGTGGAACGAATGTATCAGTTTGTGAAATCTAAAAACAGCTCGTTTGACCGTGAGATTGCCGAACAATTTATCGCAGTGTCAGCTCGTTATGGATTGCGTGGCGACATCGCACTCTGTCAATCAATCATTGAAACAGGCTGGTTTAAGTACACCGGAGGAACAGCGGTGACTCCTGATGACCACAACTATTGCGGTCTTGGTGTGACTACTCTCGGTCAAAAAGGTTGTCAATTTTCGACAGTAGAAGAGGGTGTGACAGCACAAGTGCAACACTTGTATGCTTATGCATGTAACAAGGCTATACCTGCCGGCGAAACATTGGTTGACCCTCGTTTTAAATATGTGACTCGTGGTACAGCTCCAAACTGGGAAGATCTTGGCTCGGGCAAATGGGCATCGGCAGCCGGTTACGGAACGGCTATCATTGCGATGTATAACGATATGATGGCATTTAATGTATCGGGTGAAACAACCACACCATCGCTTAAAGCCAGCAACACATCAGTGTCGTTGACAGGCACACAAGGAGGCACTGCACCCTCTACTACAGTGACAATCACAGGTGCTAACCTCACAAATGACATTACTTATAGTAGCAGTTCATCGGCATTTACTGTTACAACATCGGGTTGGAACAGCCGCACCGGTGGTACAATGAAAATCTCTCTCAACACAGCATTGTCGGCAGGTACATACAGCGGATATATCGCAGTGCAAAGCGGTACAACTCGCATTCAAATCAATTGCACCGGTACAATATCTTCTTCATCAGAACCTGCACCCGGCACACCATCGCTTAAAGCAAGCACAACATCATTGTCGTTCACAGCACAAAAAGGTGCAGCCGCTCCATCGTCAACAGTGACTATTACCGGAGCCAACCTCTCAAATACGATAGCTTACAATAGCAGTTCATCGGCATTTAAAGTGTCTACATCAAATTGGGACAGCTACACCGGTGGAACAATGACAATCAGCCTTGATACCTCGAAAGAACCAGGCACATATAGCGGATATGTGGCAGTGCAAAGTGGTACAAACCGCATCGAGATTAACTGCACCGGTACGATTACCGAAGCATCAACTCCCGAGCCCACTCCCGGCACGCCATCGCTCACTGCCAGCACAACATCATTGTCGTTCACAGCACAAAAAGGTGCAGCCGCTCCATCGTCAACCGTGACAATCACCGGAGCCAACCTCACAAGCGACATTGTTTATAATAGCAGTTCATCGGCATTCAAGGTGGCTACATCGGGTTGGAACAGCCGCACCGGTGGCACAATGACAATCAGCCTTGACACCTCGAAAGATGCCGGTTCATATAGCGGATATGTAGCAGTGCAAAGTGGCTCAACTCGCATTGAGATTAATTGCACCGGAACAATTACCGCATCAGGTTCTACTGAAACACCTTCAACTGTGACTATTCCAACAATCTTCACTAATGATTGGTGCTATTCGGCAGCAAATGGCACATCTGCATCATGGATGAATCCTGCAAACGATTATACCCGCAATATGGCGTTGAAAGGTGATAACCTTTATGTGGTGCAACGTGATCCCGACAATGCTACAGGTTATATTCGCATCGTGAACGCCAACACAGGTGCAATGAAAGGAAGCCTTCCTTCAACCGGTATCACAAGCGATGCATATCAATATGCGTCAGTAGCAAATATGGGTGGCACTATCGTGGCTTGTAACCTTGCTTATGGAGCGACAAGCGCATTGAAAGTGTATAGCTGGAGCGGTGATGCCGCAACACCTTCGGTGGTGCTTGAAACAACCAATCATGGCGCACGTTCAGGCGACTTGATGAGCGCATCGGGCACAATCAACAATGGTAAACTCTATTTCACTTCAAATACAGGTTACGAAGGCAAAGTATATGTTTACACCGTGACAAATGGTGTTGCTAATCCAACTCCTTCGGTAATCACTCTAAAAGATGCAAGCGGTGCCGCATTTAACTATGGTGGTTCATTTGCAGTAATCGAAATTCGTGCAAACGAAGATGGCACATTCTGGGCAACCGGTAAGAATGGCGCTCCTGCATTGTTTAATGCAAGCGGAACACTCATTCGTGAATTGAACACTGCTGCTCTTGATGGAAATAACTATGGTACAAGTTACGCTCCGTTTACTTATGGCAAATTCAAACTTGCTGCTGCTGTAACATATAAAACAACAGTTCAACAAGGTTATCTCAATCTCATCAACGTTACCGATGGTGAGGCTTCGGCTACAAAGTTAAACAGCTATCCGGTGCTTGGTGCAAGTGGTGTGTCAAACGGCACATTCGTTACAACTGCACTTGCAAAGGTAGATGGCTCAAAAATCCACTTGTGGGCTCTTATCCCTAAACAAGGTGTGGCAAAATATACCGCTACATGCGAAGGTGTTGGCGTGGAATCAATCGTGGCCGATGACGATGCTTCAATCGTGATTGCCGATAACAAAGTTGCGGTTAACGGAGCTGAAGTGGAAGCTATTTCGATTTACTCATTGACCGGTGTAAAAGTAGCAGAAGAAAACGCAAACGAAATTGCTACAGATGATTTAGAAAAAGGGATTTACGTGGTTGTAGCAATAACAACCGAAGGCGAAATCCTCTCAGAAAAAGTCTATATCAACTAACGTTGTAAGAAATAGATCTTTTAAAGGGTGCTTCAATGTTGAGTTGAAGCGCTCTTTTTGTCATATAAATGGCATTGTTGGTCAGTAAATAGGGGTAGTCTATACTTAAACCCTATTTAAGATATGAATAATCGATATTGAGATGTACCTTTTGGCCTAATGGTCAAATTTCAGGATGAATATGTGCCTTAAAATCCTTAATGGTCAAAATTCAGGATGCTTACAAATTGTAACTTATAAATATTATGAAAAACACACCGGGGGAACGCCAAGCGGCAAGGGGGCGAGTA